>CAZOES010000079.1:8927-13700 GCA_964578865.1 uncultured Gemmatimonadaceae bacterium
GTGGCGGAGGGCCCGGAGCCCGTGAAGCGGCCGCTGGTCGCCGCCTACCGGAAGTCTCGCAGCGATTCCTTCCCGGACGCCCAGCTGGCCGTGCTCGGCGCGCTGGTGGCGATCCGGGGGAGCTCACCGGCAGCGGCTCAGTCGGTCGATCGTGAGGCGCTGCCGGCCCTCCCGGCTCCGGAGGATTACCAACTGAAGAAGTGGGCCGAGGCGAACTGGCAGGCCGCTGCCGATGCGTGGGGCCCGGCCTACCCGATCCGTACCGGACGATCGCTGGAAGACTATCGCGATGTTGCCCGGAAGTATGTGGTGGGGCAGCTGCCCTCGCGCTATCCCAGGGTCCGCATGGAAGTAGACCAGCTGGGCGTGATCGAGCTGGAGTTGTATGGACCCGAAGCCCCGCTCACAGTGGCGAATTTTCTGGGTCTGGTTGACCGGCGCTATTTCGACGGCCTGCGGTTCCACCGGGTCGTACCCAACTTCGTGGTCCAGACCGGTGATCCCCGGGGTGATGGCAATGGCGGCCCCGGCGGAGCCATCCGGGATGAGATCAATCCCCGCCGGTACGATGCCTATGTAATGGGTATGGCCCTCTCCGGCGCCGATACCGGCGGGAGCCAGTGGTTCATCACCCTGGCCCGGCAGCCCCATCTGGACGGGGGCTACACTGTGTTTGGAGAGGTCTCCGACGGCGTCCCTGTTTTGCTCCGAATCACTCAGGGTGACCAGATCCGTACCATTCGTCGCTGATGCCACGTTCCAAACGCGCACAGAGCCTCGTCCTTGCCCTCGCCCTCGGCTTCCTGCCGGGCGCCCTCGCCGCCCAGTTCTATCAGGGTGACGAGAACAAGATTCAGTACCGCCGGCTCGAGTGGCAGGTCCTCAAGGGCCCTCGAATCGACGTGTATTTCTATCCGGCCGAAGCCAAGCTGGCGCCGGTGGCGCTGGCCTATGCCGAGGAGAGTTACGATGTGCTGGCCGTGAAGTTCGGCCACACCGTCTCGTCCCGGATCCCGCTCATTATTTACGCGTCGCACAGCGACTTCGAACAGACCAACGTTCTTCCGTTTACCCCGCCTGAGGGGCTCCTTGGCGTCACCGATTTCCTCAAGCGCCGGGTGACCCTTCCGTTCCGCGGCAACATGGCGGAGTTCCGCCATACCCTGCGGCACGAAATGGTGCACGTCTTTCAGTTGAGCCTGCTCTACGACCGGTATGTGAAGTCGCCCCGGGCGGCCGGCATCCCGCTGCCGCTCTGGTTTACTGAAGGGCTGGCGGAGTACTGGTCGGCGGGAGAGGACGCCCGCGATGAGATGATCATGCGGGACCTGGTGCTGAGCGGCCGGCTGCCACCTCTCAAGCAGCTGGAGTATGTCAGCGGCGGCATCGTCTACCCGTTAGGCGGCCGGATTCATCGCTGGATGGCCGATACCTACGGCGACTGGCGTATCGCCACTTTCTATCACGAACTCTGGCGGTACGACTCATTCGATGCAGCCATCGCGGCCGTCTACGGTCGCACCATGGCCCAGCTGAACGAAGAGTTCCAGGTGGCGATGCGGCGGGCCTACTATCCGGTGGTGAACACCCGGGCCTCGCTGGCCGCTTCCGCCACGCTGATCTCTCGGGCCGCGATCAAACCGGTCTACTCGCACAACGACACCACCGGCGGCGACGTGATCTATGCCGCCGCCGGCAACGGTTTTGTCACCCTGACCCGGCAGGCCCTCGATGGTACCGGCGGGACCGAAGCGCTGGTCCGGGCCGGCCGCACGCCCAGTTTCGAGAATCTTCACGCCTTCGATTCCCGGGTGGACGCCTCCCGCCCGGGACTTCTGCTCCTCAGTACCAAGTATCAGGAGCGGGATGCGTTGGTGATCTTCAACCGGGAAAGCAACAAGGTGGTGGGGCGCTATCAGTTTCCCGATCTGGTTTCGATTCTCTCGCCCGTCTGGGGACCGGAGAACCAGAGCGTCATTTTCAGCGGATTGGCCGAGAGTGGAGTCTCCGATCTTTATCACCTGAACCTGGCGGAAGGAACCCTCTCCAAGCTCACCGACGATAACTACCAGGATCTCGATCCCAGCATCAGCCCGGACGGCAAAGCCCTGGTCTTCGCCTCGGATCGCACGGCCGGTGGTCTGGATGACGCGGTGAATCTTTTCGTCATGGACCTGGGCACCCACGAGATCCGCCAGCTCACCTATGGCCCGTGGGTCGATGAGACCCCCCGCTGGGTCGCCGCCGATACCATCCTCTTCAGCTCCGGCCGTGACGGCGTGCTCAACGCCTTCTCGGTGGATACCCTGGGCAATGGCCGGCGGGAGACGTCGGCCTGGACCGGGGCCTTCGATGCTTCGCCCATTCCCGGGCGGGATGCCTATCTGGTCGGTGGATTTCAGGACCTGGGCCTGGCTGTCTATCTCTATCCCGGCGACTCGATGGCTCGGCAGGAGACCTTCCAGCTCTCGCCTCCGCCGGCCCATAGCGAGTGGAGCTGGCCCGCCGGTGAGGGCGGAGACATCGCGGTTTCCAATTCCCAGCCCTACAACCGGAAGTACACGGTCGACTTCGCGGCCGGTCAGTTCATCTACGCTCCCCGCATCGGCACCGGCCAGGGTGCGACGTTCTTTGTCAGTGATCTGCTCAGCGACAACCTGTTCTACTTCAATCTCACCACCTTCCAGGGGAGGCAATTCCGCAGCGTATTTGAGAACATCAGCATTCTCGGGCTGTACCTGAACCAGAGCCGCCGTCTCAACTGGGGCGTCGGTGCGTTCCGCTTCAAGGGCAATCAGTACGCCGGTGATTTCGAGGTGGCTTACACCGAGAATACCGCCGGGGTCTTCGGCCTGCTGCGCTATCCGCTCTCGCGCTACGCCCGGGTCGAGGGCCAGGCAACTTTCCAGCACTCCGACCGGTTCGACTTCACCTTGCCGGTTGATGACCCTCAGCGGAAAGGTTGGATTGCCTCACAGTATGTCTCTTACGTCCACGACAACTCGCTGTGGAACTCCTCCGGCCCGATCGACGGGCATCACCTCTCCCTGACCACCGGCATCGGTTCCGATTTCAGCAACGCCCGGTTCGACAGCTACACCACCATCGCGGATGCCAGACAGTACTTCCGCCTGGGCAAGCGCAGCGCCTTCGCGGTACGCGGGCTCGGCTTCTACAGCGGTGGCGATCGACCCGAGCGGGTCAACATCGGCGGTACCGTCGGTCTGCGGGGCTACCCTAACTACGGATACATCCTCGGCTCGCGGGCCTGGATGATGAACGGCGAACTCCGCTTTCCCCTGCTGGATTACCTTACTTTTGGTCTGCCTATTGGCGCCGTTCGGTTCCCCGAGTTCCAGGGCGCCTTCTTTGTCGATGCCGGCAAGACCTGGTTCCGCGATGAGAAGCGTGCGGTTCTCGGGTCGTATGGGGTTAGCTTCCGGTGGCCCCTGGTTCCCGGCCTGGTCCTTCGTCTCGATTGGGGACGGCGGTTCAGCGACAAAAATTTCGAAGGATACGGGCTTACCAGAAACCAGACCTCGCGGAGCTTCGTGCAGTTCTTCTTCGGCTATAACTACTGATGCTGCAAGGGTTTCGCCTTGACCGGCGAATCGCACCGGTCTATCTTGCCCTAGGTCTGGCCGGATGCCGGTCGGGCGCGCCCGCCTTGGTCCCGGCTGACATCCAGACTGTCGATTCCGACAAGGTCACTGGATGGGTGAATTCCTCGACTCCCGATCAAAGCGCGCTGCACCGGTTCCAGTGGCTGTATGTTGACGAGCAAGCCTCGAAGGGCGGCCGCGGCAGTGCCAGGATCGCAGTCCCGGACACGCTGAGATTCGATTTCGCCGGCTCGCTTGGCATCGGCAAGGGATCGGCGCTGGTGATCGGAGACAGTGCCCGCTGGGTGGTGCCGGAACGGTCGGTCGAGGATCTGGTCCCCAGCTTCCCACTGCTGTGGGCCCTGCTGGGTGTGGCAATGGAGCCGAAGCAGGGGGCCAGGCTCGCCGGCCTCGAGGAGAACGGGAAGATCGCCTGGCGCTATGCCGACGGCGCCGACACCGTCGAGTACCTCCGACAGAACGGCGACCCGATCACCTTCTCGGCCGAAGTCCGTCACGGGGGAAAAGTGACCGGCCGGACCCGGATGACCATGCGGGCCGACGGTACGCCCATCAAGGCGCAGCTCAACGTGCCGAGCGTGCCGGCTAAACTGGAGATCACGTTCTACGCCACGGTCCCGACTCCTGTCTTTCCGCCTGAGACCTGGGCTCGTCCTGAGCCTTAGCGCCCTGAGCCTGACCGGCTGCCTGTACAAGTTCTCGGGTGGAGGCTTTCCCCCGGCGATCAAGACGGTGGCCATTTTGCCCTTCGACAATCTGACCACCGAACCGACGCTGACTCAGGAAGTCTCCGATTCGGTTCGTTCCGCGGTGCAGGGCAGGCTGGGGTTGCGGCAGGCCGGAGAAACCTCGGCCGACGCGATCGTACGAGGCTCCATCAGCCGCTACGACCCCGATGTCCCGGTGGCGTTCACCGGCGGCAACAACAGTCAGGTCACCGTCACCAAGCGGCTGGTCCAGATGACGGTGACGGTCGAGATCGTGGATCGGGACGGAAAAGCGCTCTGGCAGCGCTCCGGTATGACGCTCGAGGGCGACTACCAGCCGGGATCGGAAACCGAAGCGCTGGCCCGCGGCCGAGCCCTCAGCAAGCTGGTCACCAACATCGTGGATGGAGCCCAGTCGCAATGGTGACGCCCAACAACCGCAG
>CAZOES010000079.1:13710-21188 GCA_964578865.1 uncultured Gemmatimonadaceae bacterium
TGTCTGATCTCGCTGGTGCTGTTCGTCGCGGCGGTCTACTACGGCATTCATCTGGGCCAGCCATGGGTGCGCTACTACCAGCTGCTGGATGAGATGCGGGTGTCGGCCCGGCTGGCACCGACGCTGAGCGACGGAGTGATTCGCCGCCGGCTGGAACAGAAGGTGGAGGAGCTGAACCTCCCGGCCGACGCCAAGAAGTTCGTGATCACCCGTTCGGGCAGTCCCCGGCGCATCACCATCAGCACGGCTTATCAGGAAACGGTGACGGCCCCGTTGCTCAACTATACCTTCCACTTCACCCCAGCGACGGAAGAACCGCTCTGAGCCTGGTGGTGCCGTGAGCAGCAACTCCTCCTCCAAGATCCGCTCCCGTCACGATGCCGCCGCCTGGCGCGAGAGTCAGGACGGGATCGTCGTGTTTACCAACGGCGTCTTCGATCTGATACATCCCGGCCATATCGTCCTTCTGGAAGCGGCCCGAAACGAAGGCGACGCCCTCATCGTCGGCGTCAATACCGATGCCTCGGTCCGCCGGCTCAACAAGGGGCCCGATCGTCCCATCATGCCGGAGGCGGCCCGGGCCCGGGTGGTCGCGGCATTTGAATCGGTAGACTGCGTGGTGCTGTTCGACGAAGACACGCCGTTCGGCCTGATCCAGGCGCTGGAGCCCGACGTGCTGGTCAAAGGGGCCGACTACTCCCGGGCCACCACCGTCGGAGCCGACATCGTTGAAGCCCGGGGCGGACGGGTGAAGCACGTGGATCTCGCCGATGGTTATTCAACCACCGCAATCGTGGAGCGACTTCGTGGCCCGTCCTGATGGCCGTAACCCCGACCAGCTTCGCCCTCTGGTGCTGGAGCGGAAAGTGAATCCCTACGCGGAAGGGTCCTGCCTTATTCGCATGGGTGGGACCCTGGTGCATTGTACCGCCTCGGTGGAGCAGGGCGCGCCGGGCTGGAAGAAAGGCAGCGGTGAAGGGTGGGTAACCGCCGAGTACGCCATGCTGCCCCGCGCCACCTCGGAGCGGACCGACCGTGAACGCCGCGGACCCGGGGGACGAACCCAGGAAATTCAGCGGCTGGTGGGGCGATCCCTCCGGGCGGCGATGAAAACGATGGCCTTCGGCGAATGGACCATAAAAATCGACTGCGACGTGTTGCAGGCCGATGGAGGAACCCGCACCGCCAGTATCACCGGTGGATGTGTGGCCCTGGCCGATGCCTGTGCCTGGCTCTCCCAGAGGGCTGGAATCGAGAATCCTTTCGGTCAGCTGGTCGCAGCTGTCTCGGTCGGCATCATCGATGGCGAGCCTCGGCTCGATCTGGCCTACCTGGAAGACAAGGATGCCGGGGTCGACGCCAATATCGTCATGGTCCACCCCGACCGGTTCGTCGAAGTCCAGGGCACCGGAGAGCATGGGACCTTTGTCCGCTCTGAGCTCGATCGGCTGCTGGAACTGGCCCAGGGAGGCATACATCAGCTGTTCGAGGCCCAGCGTTCGGTGCTCAACTCGTGAAGCTGCTCTTCGCTACCCGCAGTAAAGGCAAGCAGGTCGAGGTTCGCCGGGTGCTGGAAGCCGCCGGTCTCACGGTGGTGTTCCCCGATGAGGCTGGGGTTCCCGAGACCATCGCCGAGGAACAGCTGGAAGTCTCCGACAGCTTCGAGACCAACGCCCGCTCCAAGGCCGAATATTTCCTCAAAAAGACCGGTCTTCCCACTGTGGCGGATGATTCCGGGCTCGAGGTTTTCAGTCTGGGTGGCCTGCCGGGAGTGCGCTCCAAGCGCTGGGCCGGCGCCTCGGGCAGTCCGCTCCAGATCGATCAGGCCAACAACGCCGAGTTGCTCCGCCGCCTGTCAGGCGCGCCCGAGAGTCGCCGCCGGGCCCGCTATCGCTGTGTGCTGGTATTCCTGAGGTCCCCTTCGGCCATCCCCGAGACCTTCGAGGGAGTCTGCGGCGGCCGGATTCTGGAAAGCCCCCAGGGCGAAGGCGGGTTCGGCTACGATCCGCTGTTCTTCGCCGATGAGCTGGAGAAAACCTTCGGTGAAGCCGATCCGGAGGAGAAGGACCGGGTCAGCCATCGCGGCCGGGCACTCGCGCGGCTGCTGGCCCGGCTGGCACCCGCGTGAGTATTTACTGGAGCACGCCCCTGCTGCTGGCCGCTGCGATGCTGTGGTGCGGCGGACGCAGTCAGGAAGGAGCGGCGGCGTTCGCCGGTTTCGATCCGGGAACCCCTCCTGATAGCCTGCGGCGGGGGGCCCAGTTGTTCAACAGCTATTGCACCAGCTGTCATGGGGTTCACGGTACCGGGCAGGGATTGGGGCCCCCGCTGCTTGATACCCTGTACCGCCCCGGCCGGCTGCCCGATGAGGCCATCTATCGGGCGGTGGAGCAGGGGGTCAAGTCGAGGCACTGGCATTACGGGGCCATGCCGCCCATCAAGCGGGTCAATCGGGCCGAGCTCGACCTGATCGTCCCCTATGTACGATGGCTCCAGGGCCGGGTGGCGCCGGCCTGGCGGGATACCTTGGGAGGAATGGGAAGATGATGCGTCGGATGGCTATTGCACTGCTGAGTCTGATTACCGGGATCGTCGCGCTGTATCTCCATCTCTACAAGACCGGGGTCGTCGGCAATTTGAGCTGCAGCACCGGGGGCTGCGAGATCGCCATGTTCAGCTCCTACGGCTGGTTCCTCGGCGTCGACGTGGCGCTCATCGGTGTGATCGGCTACACCCTCCTCCTCATCGCCAGTCTGCTGAGTATTCAGCCCCGCTGGCAGCAGGCGCGCTGGCCGGTCGGCTTGCTGCTTACCCTTGCCGTGCTGGGATTCGTTTTCACCCTGCGGCTCAAGTACGGCGAGTTCATCGTACTCAAGACTTTCTGCCCCTGGTGCGCCATCTCGGCCACGGCGATCACCATAATTACGATCCTGGCTGTTCTCGACTGGCGGGCGGTTGCAAAGAAAGTGGGCTAGTGGCAGGTGGGCAGATGGGCCGGTTCGACTCAGTCCCAGCCCACCAGCCCACCAGCCCACTATGTCTTCGAAAGGTTGAGAATCTCGGACACAATCTTCCACCCACCACCCAGGATCCCCACCGAGGTCGACAACACCGTCAGCAGTTTCTCATAACGCACATACCACGGTGAGAGCCTGGCCGTCACCTTCTCCAGCAGCGTCGCCACGTTCATCAGCGCTTCCCGCCGGTCTTTGCCGTCCTTGGCCTCCTCGTACTCCTTGAGCATCAGCGCCACGGTCTGCCCCCAGTACGCCTCGCCCATCTGCCGGCAGCGTTCCACCAGTTGATCAACCTGCAAGGCAAGCGTGACCGTCAGAGAGGCTCGGCTCTGAGCCCCGAAGAGAACCTGGCCCGCATGTACCTGCAGCCCCGGCCGCCTGGTGGTTGCGATGTGACGCACCAGTACGCCCAGACCGATGCCACCCGCGGCGATGGCCAGACCGGTCAATAGCCCCGCCAGACTCCTGGGGCCGCTGGAGGCGCCGCTCCGTTGCGTGGAGCTGAAGATCAACAACACCGCTGCCACGGCCAGGAGCCCGAGGGCGAGACCCATACGGCTTCGAGGGGCAGATGCCGGTCGCGGGGCCGGGAGCGGCGGCGGGGGGAGCGGCATGGGCGCTGGCCCAGGGAACGGGGCTGGGTCAACTTGAGGTCCGGGATTCACCGGTTCCAGAGTCGGGCGGGCCACCCCCGCCTCCCGCCGAAGGACCGAGAGCACCTGCAGCATGGCAGGCCGCTCATGAGGATTCCGCCGCAGCATCCCTCGTAACAGGTCCCGGAGCCCGGGGGTAAGTGGCAGGTCATCCGCGAGAGTGATCTCGGCTCCCAGCCGGCTCAGCACCAGTTCGGTGATGCTCTTGGACTCGGCTCCCGAAGGTTTGCGTCCGGTCAGCATTTCGTACAGAACCAGCCCCAGGCCGTAGACGTCGGTTGCCGCGGTCTGGGAATTCCCCGACAATTGTTCCGGTGACATGTACACCGGGGTTCCGAAGATCTCGCCCGCCTGGGTCTGGTGTTCGCCGCTCCGCCGCCGGGTCAGCTCCCCAAAGGCGCCGAAGTCCACCAGCGCGGCCCGCTTGAACTGGAAGGCTCCGGCCTCTTCCGGGATCACGATGTTGCCCGGCTTCACGTCTCGATGGAGCAGTTGCCGCGCGTGCAGGGCCTGAAGTGCGTCGGCCAGGCCGAGCGCGACCGACAAAGCCTCGGCCTTCTCGATAGGCCCGTCTTCCAGGATCTGAGCCAGATTGGGTCCGGGAACGTACTCCAGAACCAGGTAAGGGTTGCCGGCGGCAAGGGTGCTGCTGTGGATCACTCCGGCAAGATTGGGATGGCGAATCGCGCCGACGATTCGGACTTCGTTGGCGACTCTGGTCAAAGTGGCCGGGTCCTTCGAGGTGGCCAGCTTGAGCACCCGGGTCACATCGGCCTTCATGTCCCGGACCAGGTAGGTGGTTCCGCTGTCACGCTGCCCCAGCACCTGCAGAATCAGGTATCGGCTATCGATGATCTCCTTGGGCTGGCTGACTCGGCTCCCGTCGGTGGTTCCCACGGGCGTCCCGCACCCGGCGCAGAACCTGGAACCGGGTGTCAGCGTCGCGCTGCATTTCACACAGGACATACCGCTGGGACGCATGACTCAAGATGAAGTGTCCCCAGTCCAGCAGCAAGCGAAGCCCGGATTGGGAAACCCGCTCTAGGCCTCAATCGTAAACCAACGGACGTCGCCCCTCCCCGAACTTCCGGAGTAAGCCCATTGCAACGCCGAGCATTTGTTCTTGCGGGTGTGACTGCTACCGGTGCGCTGGTACTGGGGATTTCGCTTCGAAAGCAGCGAAACGGCAAAGGCAACCCGGCCAGCCAGTGGGTTGCCGGTCCTTTCCTGCGGATCGCCGAAGACGATCAGGTTACCGTCACGGTAGCTCGGGCCGAGATGGGGCAGGGCGCTCGTACTGCCCTGGCGATGCTGGTGGCCGAGGAACTCGACGCCGACTGGTCCCGGGTGACGGTCGAGCAGGGAGACCTCGATCCCAGGTACGGCGATCAATTCGCCGGTGGAAGTGCGGTGGTCCGCACCTCATGGACGCCGCTCCGGCAGGCCGGCGCAACCGCCCGCGCGATGCTGATCGCGGCCGCGGCCAATCGATGGAAGGTTCCAGCCGCCGAGTGTGACACGGCTCAGGGACGGGTTCGTCACTCTGGCAGCGGGCGGATCCTCCACTATGGCGAACTGGTCACCGAAGCCGCCGCGCTCAAAGTGCCGGAATCAGTACCCCTCAAGGATGTCGCCCGGTTCACCATCGCCGGAACTTCCCGCAAGAATCTGGATCATCCTTCAGTCGTTACCGGTCAGATCAAGTTTGGGCTGGATCACCGGCTGCCCGGGATGCTCTTTGCCGTGGTGCTGCGATCTCCCGCGTTCGGGGGACAAGTGCGCTCGATCGACGATCGACGGGCCCGGGCGGTCCCCGGGGTTGTCGATGTCGTTCACCTCGACGCCGACCAGCTGCCGGCTTTTGGGGAGGACAATCCCCGGCTGGCCAATGGCGTCGCGGTACTGGCCACTTCAACCTGGGCCGCCATGAAAGGGCGCGAAGCCCTGAAAGTCGACTGGGATTCTCGGGGCGGAGAAGCCGAAGGAACGGCAGCCATGCGCACCGAGGCGATGCGTTTGGCGGGTCGCACAGATCAGTTCACCACCGCCCGCGGCGCACCGGTCGGGCCGGCCCTCAAACAGTCGGCCCGGAGCATCGAGGCGGTCTACCAGACCCCGCTGCTCCATCACGCCACCATGGAGCCGATGAATTGCCTTGCCGATGTGCGGGCCGATCGTTGCGAGGTCTGGGCGCCCACCCAGATGCCCGATTACGTAAGGCTGGTCGGACACAAGATCACCGGTCTCAACCCCGAAGCCGTCACAGTTCACATTACCCGGATGGGTGGCGCCTTCGGTCGCCGATTCTACGCCGATTACGCCGGAGAAGCGGTGTATCTGTCCCGGGCGGTGGGGAAGCCGGTGCAGGTGGTCTGGAGCCGAGAGGACGACCTGCGCCACGGCATGTACCGGCCGGCCGGATACCACGTGGTGCGGGGCGGTGTGTCCCGCTCGGGAAGTGTCACCGCCTGGGAACACCGGCTCTTCAATGCCTCCCGAGGGCATTATCTCGAGTGGGCTCCTCCCGGTACCAGGAACTTCAATCCAGGCGAGCTCAGCCGGGACGACTATCCGGTCGCCTGCGGACCAGCCTTCAGTTTCGGCTATTCAACTATTCCGTCGCGCATCCCCCGCGGTCAGTGGCGGGCAGTGGAGAATTCCTCCAACGTCTTCGTGACCCAGGGATTTCTCGATGAGCTGGCTCAGCTCGCCGGCGTCGATCCGCTGGAGTACCGCCTCCGGTTTTTCCGGGAGTGGAAAGATGTGATGGACCCGGAACGGGGATTCGAGGGCGCCCGGATGCTCAGCCTGCTGCAACTGGTCGGCGAGAAATCCGGCTGGGGGACTGCACTCGAGGCGGGGCGGGGACGCGGGATCGCATGCTGCGCCGCCAATGGGAGCTATGTCGCAGAAGTGGTCGAAGTGACCATGCGGGGCGATTCCGTGAAAGTTGACCGAGTGGTGGCTGCAGTCGATGCCGGTCTGGTAGTCCATCCCGAAGGGGCCGAAGCCCAGGTCCAGGGCTCAATCAACATGGGGATCTCGGCGGCGCTGGGTGAGGAGATCACCGTGACCAACGGCGCGGTGGACCAGGGCAACTTCGATCGCTATCCACTGCTCCGGATGCCCCAGGCCCCGAAGATTGAAGTGCATTTTGTGCCCGGGGGCCAGAAGCCCGGGGGCTTGGGCGAGCCGGCACTTCCGCCGGTCGCGCCCGCGCTGGTCAATGCGATCTTCGCCGCCAGCGGCCGGCGGATTCGCCAGCTCCCTCTCTCCGCCAGCGGCATTCAGGCTTCCTGATCCACTCCGCAGGATCACCCTCTTCTATCTCTCCAGTATCGCCGGTGCAGAGATCACATGCGGCCGCTTCGGGGCGGAATAAACTACTGCCGGGCTGCAGGTGGTCTCAATCCGGAGAGTGCGATGGAATCGCTCGGCGGCCAGGTCCTGGTTCTGGTGATCCTGGCGATACCGGTGGCGTGTGTGGCATGGACCGTGACGCACGAGGAACTCTTTCGGGAGCCACGCGAGTGGTGCGTCCGGAAGAGCAAGACCTGCCGCCGGTTAGTGCAGCGGAAGTGGTTTTACGTTTTCACCTGCGAATACTGCTTCAGCCACTACGTGAGTGCCGGCATGCTCGGGCTCACCGGGTTCCACCTGATTTATCCCGGCTGGAGAGGGTATCTCATCGCCTGGTTCGCCCTGGTCTGGGTCGCCAACGTCTATATGAGCCTGTTCGGCCGGCTGCGGCTGGAGATCAAGGCGGAGCGGGTGGAAATAGAGAAAGAGGAAACCAGGGGGTAGGCCC
>CAZOES010000080.1:0-3078 GCA_964578865.1 uncultured Gemmatimonadaceae bacterium
ACGCGCCTCCATCAGGCGCCGGCGATTGACCAGCCCGGTGAGTCCATCGGTGTTGGAGAGCCGCTCCAGCTCGGCCCGGCTCTCTCGCAGGCCGCGGACCATGTCGTTGAAATGCTCGGTCAGGAAGGAGACTTCCCCGCCGCCGGTCACCGGGAGGCTCACGTCGAGATTTCCGCCGGCAACCTGCTCGGCGCCTTCCCGGAGCCGCTCCAGCGGCCGGATGATCACCAGCGCCAGGATGTATGCCAGACCGCCCACCAGAACCAGAATTCCCAGCACCATCAGAATGGTGGTGTTGCGCAGCCGGTTGACCTGCTGGAACGCTTCGCTGATCGGCATCGATGCGACCACGTTGCCGCCCACCCGAGGCACCTGCTGCAGGGTCCCCAGCATCCTGCCTCCGGGGCCGGTGAACTCCACCGGATTCCCCAGCCGCGATGCCAGAGATTGATTGGCGTCCTCTGCCAGCCGGCTCTGCATCAACTCCTTGGAACTGGAATTCGAGGTGATGATGAATTGTCCCTGACTGCTGAGCAGGGCGGCCTCACCGGTTTCTCCCGGGGCAAAACGCCGGAGAATCGTGGCCACGGCCTCCAGGGTGACTTTGCCGGAGACCGCGCCAAGAGTCACATCATCACGGAGGATGGGAACGACGCAAATGATCGCGGGTTTGTTGAGGCCGGTGTCCCAGTAGGGTTCCCCAACAACTGGGTGCCCATTCCACACGTCCCGAGCCCATCCATCCGGCAGCTCCACGGGGCCCGGCTTAGCGGCACTGCTGGCCAGCACATGGCCCTGACGGTCCAGCACCATCACTTCTTCGAAATCGGTGGCGTGCAGTTTGACCGCGGTGAGATACTCGGTCAGCCGGCGCGCAGAGGGGCCGCCCGGCCCGGATCGGCTCGGTCCCAGGCGCTGCAGATTCTCACTGACTTCGTAGGAGTTGGAGAACACCCGGAGGTCGAAAAGACGGTCCTTGAAGAACAAGTCGACCTCGCGGGCACCCTGAAAGCTGGCATTTCGCAGCTGGTCGGCCGTCTTTTCACTCAGGACCCGATAGTTCTCGGCGTAGGAGATGGTGCCGGTAATCAGGGAGGGGATCAGCGTGGCCATTACCCCGAAGGCGAGGATCCGCCGACGGATACTGTCGAGCCCAAGCAGTCTCAGCCGCTCGGCGATGGCATGTTCCCAACTGGCCACAGGTTGGTCTCCTTGATGCCCGGAAGATCAACCATCACAATGGCAAAGCAAGCCCCGGGGGCAACCATTTCCCGGTTCCCGCAGTCTATAGATGATTATCGGCAGAATATATCCGGAATCCCGACAGGAGTTCCCCATGTTTCCCCTGCCTCATAAACGTCTTCTGGTGCTCTCCACCCTGTTCTTTGCGCCAGCGCTCATGGCCCAGGGTAAGGACGATGCCACGTGGCAGCGCCGCTGCGAACGGGACGATTACGATGACCGATCCAAGTACTGCGAAGTCCGTTACACCGGCTTCCGTCTCTCCGGCTCAAGCTTGACAGTAGATCCGGATGAGAACGGCGGTGTCGAGGTGATCGGCTGGGATCGTGACTCGGTTGCGGTCACCCTGCGAATCCAGGCCAACGCCCGGACGGTGGACGATGCCAGGGAGCTGGCCAAGCGGGTCGAGGTGTCGGCTGGTGGGTCCCGCATCCGGGTAGAAGGGCCCAGCAGCGGCCGGCGCCAGAATTGGAGCGCCAGCCTGGTGGTCTGGGTTCCCCGCAAGACCAACGTCACCGCCTCGACCACCAACGGACCGCTCGCCGCCCGGAGCCTGACCGGGACTCTAGACCTCAGCAGCCAGAATGGTCCGCTCGATCTGGAAGATTTGTCAGGCGACGTGCGAGCCCGGGTCCAGAATGGGCCGCTTACGGTGGAGCTGAGCGGAAAGAGCTGGGAAGGAAAGGGCCTCGACGCCGAGTCGGTGAACGGCCCGGTGGATCTGAGCATCCCCGACGGCTACAACGCCGAGCTGGAGACCGGGACGGTCAACGGTCCGATGGACTCCAACTTTCCACTGACCGTAACTTTCCAGGGCCGGATGAAGGATCGGTTTCGCTCGACTCTGGGTAAGGGCGGGGCTCCGGTCCGGGTGGTCACTACTAACGGGCCTTTGTCGATAAGGCGGGCTCGGTAAGAGGCTGAGAGCTAAGAGCTGACTGCTATGGGTTCGAGCCCATAGCTCTCAGCTATCAGCGAAGAAGGCTCGGAAACACCGTTTCCGAGCCTTCTTCTTTAGCCAGCGAACAACTTTCCCTGCCTACGCCGCCAACTCCCGCAGCGCGTCTCCATGCTGTTCCCGCAGCGTCTTGAGTGCCCGGTCTCGCAGCTGACGCACCCGCTCCCGGGTCACTCCCAGCATCCGTCCAATCTGCTCCAGGGTTCGCGGCTCGTCGTCGTCCAGACCGAAGTAGAGCCGGATCACCCGGGCATCCCGGGGCGGCAACTGGTTGAGGGCCGAGTAGAGTTCCTCGGTCCGGTTGTTATCCAGCGTGGTGCTGTCGGTGCCTTCCTCGGTCAGCGCCATGAACCGCTCGATCCGCTCGGTGCTGTCTCCATCCCGGACCGGCCGGTCCAGCCGCACCGGCTCGAACTGCAGAGCCATCAGTGACTGCACCGTCTCGGTGGTGAGACTGGTAGCCTTCACCAGCTCCTCCAGCGTGGGCATCCGGCCCAGCCGCTCCTTGAGCGCGGTGGTAGTCCGGGCCAGCCGGTTGGCGTCCGCGGTACGGTTGAGGGGCAAACGTACTGCCCGCCCATGCCGCGCAATGGCCGCCTGGATTGCCTGCCGAACCCACCAGACCGCGTAGGAGATGAACTTCACTCCCCGGTCCGGATCGAACTTCCGGGCCGCGGTCAGCAGGCCGATGTTGCCCTCGCCGATCAGGTCCATCAACGGCACCCCCCGGTTCTGGTACTGCTTGGCCACCGAGACTACGAACCGGACGTTCCGCCGGGCCAGCTCCTCCTGAGCCCGCTTCTCGCCCCGGAAGGCCTTCTTACCCAGCGCCCGCTCCTCTTCGATCTTGAGCAGCGGGATCTTGCTGATGTCCTTCA
>CAZOES010000080.1:3088-21060 GCA_964578865.1 uncultured Gemmatimonadaceae bacterium
AGATCAAGGCTTTCCTGGCCGTCCTCCCAATCCCGCGCAATCACGGCGGGCTTCCCCCCGCGACGCCGGCCGGTGCCCTTCTTGGTAACCTTCATATAGTCTGCTCCCCCGAGCCCTGATTGTCCCACTACTTACCCGAACAAAGAACGAACTTAATAGAACGACCGGTCCAGATCAATCCCCACCAAGATCACAGGGATTCCTGAGCTACCCGCAGGGACGCAGACCGGTTCCGCGTCACAATTACGCCCCCAGACCCGACCTCGGTTCCCTCCGCTATTATCTATCGCGATCCTCCCATCCAGTGTTGGACCCAGACCTCCGCCGGGAGCCTCATGCCCCGAGCTGTCGACTACCTGCACGACCCCCGACTCAACAAAGGCACCGCCTTTACCTCCAGCGAGCGAGAACTGCTCGGTCTGCGGGGCCTCCTCCCTCCCCGAGTAGTGACCCCGGAAGATCAGGAAGCCAGGGTTCTGGAGAACTTCCGCCGCAAATCCAGCCCGCTCGAGCAGTACATCTACCTCAGCAGCCTGCAGGACAGGAACGAGCACCTGTTCTACCGGATTCTGGCCGATCACATCGAAGAGATGATGCCGATCGTCTATACCCCGACCGTGGGCGAAGCCTGCCTCCAGTTTGGTCACATCTTCCGGCGCCCCCGCGGCCTTTATCTCTGCCCGGAGGATCGGGGCCGGGTGCGCCAGATTCTTCGCAATTGGCCTGAAACCGAGGTTGGCATAATCGTGGTCACCGATGGGGAGCGGATTCTTGGGCTGGGCGATCTGGGGGCGAACGGGATGGGAATCCCCATAGGAAAGCTCGCGCTCTACACCGCCTGTGCCGGGGTCGATCCAGCCCTCTGTCTGCCGCTGGCGCTCGACACCGGAACCGATCGGGAGGATTTGCGGGGCGACGCGCTGTATCTCGGCAGACCAGTCCCCCGAACTCGAGGGCAGACCTACGATGAGCTGCTGGAGGAAATGGTGCTGGCGGTCCAGGAGGTTTTTCCCAACGCCTTGATTCAATTCGAGGACTTCGCCACCGGGAATGCGCTGACCTTGCTGGAGCGTTATCGAGACCGGATCTGCTGTTTCAACGACGACATCCAGGGTACCGCCGCGGTAGTACTGGCCGGCCTTCTCTCCGCCGGCCGTATCACTCAAACCCCTCTCACGGCCCAACGGCTTCTGTTTCTTGGCGCCGGTTCCGCTGCCGGCGGGATCGCCGATTTGTTCGTCGCCGGTCTGGTTGACCGGGGCATCTCGATTGAAGCGGCCCGGCGCCAGGTCTGGATGGTGGACCTGGATGGATTAGTGGTGGCCGAGCGGCCTCGTGTTCCCGAGTTTCTGCGGCGGTACGCCCATTCGGCACCCTCGGCGGCGACCCTTCTGGAAGCAATCGAAGCAGTACGGCCTACCGCTCTGATCGGAGTGTCTGCTGCCGGAGGTGCCTTTACCGAGCCGGTGATTCGAGCCATGAGCCGAGTCAATCCCCGGCCGGTGATCTTTCCGCTCTCCAATCCCACCAGCCGTTCGGAGTGTACCGCGGAGCAGGCCTACGGGTGGTCGGAGGGGAGGGCCCTGTTCGCCAGTGGAAGCCCTTTTGCCCCGGTGCCGATCGATGGCCGGCTCCACGTCCCAGGGCAATCCAACAACGCCTACGTTTTTCCGGGGATCGGACTGGGAGTCATGCTGAGCCGCGCTACCCGGGTGACCGATGCGATGTTTTCAGCCGCCGCCCATCGGCTGGCGGATCTGGTGACCGAGTCGCGGTTGGGTCAGGGCACGTTATTTCCCCCGCTGGCAGAGATCCGCCAGGTGTCATTGGCAATCGCAGTCGAAGTGGCGAAAGTGGCCTATCGGAGCGGCTTGGCCCGCGCACCGGAGCCGGCCGACCTGGCCGGATATTTCCGCAGCAGGATGTATGATGGCCGATATCCCGAGTACCGCTGACGCGGCGCGGTCGGATTGACCATATTTGTGGTAGTTCGATCCTGCCGGATTCGATTCCTCCTGAGGTCTATGCGATTCTGCTCGGCGCTCCCGGTGCTCACCGCGATCGCGCTGGTATCCTGCTGGCCCGGCTCCACTCTGCAGTCCCAATCGAGGGTCTCCGGTTCGCGGGTAATCCTGCTTACCCTGGATGGGGTCCGCCCGACCGAGTTCTTCAGGGGAATGGATGCCGATGTGGTGGCCTATCCCGACAGCAGCGGGATTGGAGACTCGGCCCGGGTCTGGCGAGAATACTGGCGAGACGATCCGCCGGCTCGGCGGCGGGCTGTCATGCCCTTCTTCTGGGATTCGCTGGCGCCGAAGGCGACTGTGGTGGGGGATCCGGCTATCGGCGGACACGCGACCATCACCAACATCGAAGGGTTCTCGGCGCCGGGGTACCTCGAGATCCTCACCGGCACCGCGCAGCCGACGGTGACCTCGAACGACATGGTTCGCTATCCGTTTGAGACCATCCTTCAGTACGCCCGCCGGAAACTGGGCCTGGGCAAGATGCAGGTTGCTGCCTTCACCAGCTGGGAGAATTTCCGGACCTACGTGGCCAACCGGCCCGACGATATCTACGTCAACGCCGGGTTCGATACCGTGCCGGAACCGTTCACCACTCCGTTGCTGGCCCGGCTGGCTACCCTCCAGGCGAGGGCATTGCCGGAGTGGAACGGGAGCCGGTTGGACGCGTTCACCGGCGGGATGGCGATCGAGTATCTTCGTCGGCACCGGCCGATCCTGATGTACATCTCGTTCAATGACACCGACGACTTCGCTCATCTTCGGAAGTACGACCGGGTGCTGGATGCGATGCACCAGGCCGATGATTTCATCCGCGAACTATGGCATGCGGTCCAGTCGATGCCGGAGTATCGCGGCCGCACCACGCTGGTGATCACCACCGATCATGGGCGGGGCCTGACCCCAACGACCTGGACCGACCACGGGCGGGAGACCGTCGGCTCGAGCGAGATCTGGATGGCCGTTATCGGACCCGGTACTGCGGCCAGTCCGGGTGCGCGAGTCACGGCCACCCAATCCCAGATCGCGGCCACCGTCCTCACTTGTCTGGGTCTCAATCCCGGTGATTTTTCCGCTGCCGCCGCTCTACCGCTTTCGGGAGTCTGTGGTAAATGAAATCCTCTTCAGTGCTCCGCCGATTGTCCTTGATCCTGCTCGGCTGTCTGGCTGGCTGCGGTGAGAGTGCAGGGCCGGTGAAGATCGGGGTGGCGCTTTCGCTCAATGAACAAGGCGCGCTACCGTCCCGCTACGCTGCCGAGCTGGCGGAGCGGGAGATCAACGCGGCCGGGGGAGTCGGCGGAAGACCGCTGGAGCTGGTCATGCGGGACGACTTCGCCGACAGCGACTCGGCCATTTCGGTGGCGACCGGCCTCTACGGCACCGACGTCGCCGCGGTTATCGGTGGGGTCTATTCCAGCGTGACTCTGGCGGCGGCCCCGGTCTACAACGGCGGGAGGAAGCCGCTGGTGCAGATCTCCCCGTCAGCTTCATCTCCACTCCTCAGCACCGCCGGAGACTACACTTTCCGGATCTGTCCCAGCGATCTGGCCTACGGCGCCGCCCTGGCCCGCTTTGCGGCCGACAAGGGTCTTACCCGCGCCGCAGTGCTCTATGTCAACGACGCCTATGGCCGGGGAGTACGGCAGACCTTCGCGGCCGAGTACTCCCGGCTGGGCGGCGAAGTGATTGAGCTGGATCCTTTCCTCTCTACCAGCACCGATGTGGGCCCCTATCTGGCCCGGATGGTCAAGGAGCACAAAGTCCAAGCCATCGTCCTGGCCGCCAATCAGGCCGAAGGTCTTCAGGTGCTCTCCCAGATTCGGGGAGCCAGGCTGGGTCTTCCGATTCTCGCGGGCGACGGCATGGCCGGGGCTGAGCGGACCGATCCCGGCCTGATGGAAGGGGCCTTCGTTTCTTCAGGCTATATCGTCGGCAATCCCAGCGCGATGAATCAGAAATTCGTGGCGGCGTATCAGAAAATGTTCCCCCGGGCCGGTCCCCCCGATCAGGGTGCGGCGGCGACTTACGATCTGGTCTATCTGCTGGCGAAGGTGATCGGAGAGGTGGGGACTTCGCGGGAGCAGGTACGCAACGCGCTCGCCAAAGTCGGCAACGGCGGCCCGGCCTATGAAGGGGTGGTCGGCCGAGTGGCGTTCGATTCGCTGGGTGACGTGCCGGAAATGAAAGTGCAGATTGGAGTGGCTCGAGCCGGAGTGCTGGTCCCGGCACAGTAATCAGGCTAGACGTATTTGACTTGCTCCATCGAACCAGTGGAGCGCCTCGCCCGTCAGCTCAACCCCAACCTCGTCGCCCCGGCGGGGAACTACACCGCCCTCCGAGCGGAGCGTGACCGCCACCCCGGCGGCATTGAGATTCACCAGCGTCTCACTGCCCAGCGGCTCCACCTCGTCTACCACCGCATCGAATGCCGCCCGGTGCGCCGGCCCCAGCCGGAGCGCCTCGGGCCGAACTCCCAGAATGACCGCCCGGCCTGACACCAGTCCTTTGGGCCGGGTACTCGCGGGCAGCGTGATGGTCAGATTTCCCTCGGTCGAGGAGAAGCTCACCCCGTCGGGCCCGATCAGCCCGGGAATCAGGTTCATCGGCGGGCTGCCCACGAAGGTCGCCACGAAGGTGTTGGCCGGGCGGCGATAGAGCTCGAGCGGCGAATCGACCTGCTGCACCCGTCCTTCCTGCATCACTACGATCCGGTCACCCAGAGTCATCGCTTCTACCTGATCGTGGGTCACGTAGATCGTGGTGGTACCCAGCCGCCTTCTCAGGGCCGCGATCTCCCGCCGCATCTGCACCCTGAGCTTGGCGTCGAGATTGGAGAGCGGCTCGTCGAACAAGAACACCTGAGGCTGGCGGACGATGGCCCGGCCCAGAGCCACTCGCTGGCGTTGGCCCCCCGACAGCTGGCGGGGCCGCCGGTCCAGCAGGGGTGTGAGCCCCAGCAGCTCGGCCGCCTCGTCGACCCGCTTTCTGGTTTCCTCGGCCGGGATTTTCCGGAGCTGAAGCGCGAAGGCCAGGTTCTCCCGCACCGTCATGTGGGGATAGAGGGCGTAATTCTGGAAGACCATCGCAATGTCGCGGTCCCGCGCGGCGACCTCGTTTACCACCCGGTCGCCGATCTTGAGGGTACCCGAGCTGATGGTCTCGAGCCCGGCGATCATTCGGAGGGTGGTGCTCTTGCCGCAGCCGGAAGGGCCGACCAGCACCAGGAATTCGCCGTCAGTCACGGTCAGGTCAAGCCCGTGGACCACCACGTGCTCCCGGCCTTTCTCTTCGTATATTTTGCGAATGCCTTCCAGCGTCACTCGAGCCATCGCCACCGCCCGAAAAAATGTCTGACTCCATCCGGTTTCCCGGCGACTTCCTCTGGGGTGCTGCCACATCGGCCTATCAGATCGAAGGCTCTCCCCTGGCGGACGGGGCCGGGGCCAGCAACTGGCACCGCTTTGCCCATACGCCGGGGATGACCGCCAACGGAGATACCGGCGACGTCGCCTGCGACCACTACCGGCGGTCTCAGGACGACGTGAAGCTGATGCAGCAGCTGGGGCTCAATGCCTATCGCTTCAGCATTTCCTGGTCGCGCATCCTGCCCGATGGCATCGGCGCGGTGAATCCGGCCGGCCTGTCCTTCTACGATCGGCTGGTCGACACTCTGTTGGCCCACGGCATCACACCCAACGCGACCCTCTTTCACTGGGACCTGCCCGCCGGTCTGGAAGACCGGGGTGGCTGGCTCAACCGCGATATTGCCGGCTGGTTCGCCGAATATGCCTCGATCGTCGTGAAAAGGCTGGGTGACCGGGTGGCCATGTGGGCCACACTCAATGAACCCTGGGTCGTCACCGATGGCGGTTATCTGCACGGCGCCCTGGCGCCGGGCCACCGCAGTCCTTACGAAACTCCAATCGCCAGCCACAACCTGCTGCGGGCCCATGGCGCCGGCATTCAAGCCATTCGGGCCGCCGGCGGTAAACGACCAGGCTTGGTGGTCAACCTCGAACCAAAGTATCCCGCCTCGCAATCCCCCGAAGATCTCGCTGCCACTCGGCGGGCCGATGCCTACATGAACCGCCAGTATCTCGATCCAGTTTTTCTGGGTCGCTATCCCGCCGAACTGGCCCAGATCTACGGCGACGCATGGCCTGCATTTCCCGCCGGCGATTTCAAGCTGATTCAGCAGCCGCTCGACTGGCTCGGCATCAATTACTACACTCGCGCCGTCGTCAATCACGATCCCAGGGCCTGGCCGGTTGGTGCTGGGCGAGTCCGTCAGCCACAGCACCGCTACACCGAGATGGACTGGGAGGTCTATCCCCAGGCGCTAACCGACGTCCTGCTCTGGCTCAAGCGGGAGTATCCGGCCATTCCGCTCTTCATTACCGAGAACGGTGCCGCCTTCGCCGATCCGCCTCAGTTCTCCGGCGCAGTGGATGACCCGCTCCGGGTTCAGTACTACCGCGAGCACTTGCGGGCCGCCTGGCTGGCCATGCAGCAAGGTGTCGATCTGCGGGGGTACTTCGCCTGGTCGCTGCTGGACAACCTCGAGTGGAGCGCAGGCTTCAGCAAGCGATTCGGCCTGGTCCACGTCGATTTTTCCACCCAGGTGCGCACTCCCAAAGCCAGCGCCAGATTCTATACCGAGGTCATCCGTTCGGCCGGGGCCGCGTTGGATCGGTAATGGGTTCCCACGTCGGGACCCAGATCGATCTTCACTTCATGCCGTCTTCCATCGGGTGAAAGCGGGATGTGGATCGCGCCCTGAATGACCGGCACTGGGGCGTTGTCCAGATTAGCCACGGTTGGAACACCCGGTGTCTGCCGCACCACAATCCGATAACTGGTTTCCGTTCCTGGCACCCGGTAGCGCAGGGTGAAGCCGGGCCAACCGGCCGGAATGCAGGGCTTGAGTTCGAGTCGCTCGCCCTGATGTACGGTTAGTCCCAGGATCGACTCGAGTCCTACCCGATACATCCATCCCGCCGAACCGGTGTACCAGGTCCAGCCGCCCCGGCCAAGGTGCGGCGCTACGCCGTACACGTCGGCCGCGATCACATAGGGCTCGACCCGATAGACATCGACTTGCTCGGCCGTGCTCCCGTGAGACACCGGGCTCAGCATCTCCAGGAGTTTCGTAGCCCGTTCGTTGCGTCCCGCCTCCGCCAGGGCCCGAACTGCCCATAGAGCACCGTGAGTGTATTGCCCTCCATTCTCACGGACTCCGGGGAGATACCCTTTGATGTAGCCGGGATCCTGGGGGGTCTTGTCGAACGCCGGGGTCAACAGCCGGATGATCCCGTCGCTCTCGGAGACCAGGTGTTCTTCCAGCGAGTTCAGTGCCTGGCCGGCTTTGTCAGGCGGCGCCGCGTGAGACAGAATCGCCCAGGCCTGCGCGATCGCGTCGATTTTGCACTCGTCGCTGGCCGATGATCCTATGGCGACCCCATTGTCGTACCACGCTCTGCGATACCACTTGCCGTCCCATCCCTCGCCATTGAGTGCCGCCAGCAGTTTCCCCTGATAGGTGCGGTACGTGTTGGCCCGAACGGTGTCTCCCTTGCGCTCACAGAGAGGGAGGAAGAGATCGATGATGTGGTAGAGGAAAAAGCCCAACCAGACACTCTCCCCCTTTCCTTCCCGCCCCACCCGGTTCATTCCGTCGTTCCAGTCACCGGTTCCCATCAGGGGAATGCCATGCCGGCCGCTGGTCAGCGATCGGTCGAGCGCCCGGCAGCAGTGGGTGTACACATCGGCCGATCCGCGAGTGGATGGATGAAGGAAGATCTCATCCTCTCCATCACTCAGGGGGCGGGCTGCCACGAATGGTGCCGAGGCATCGAGCACGGTGTAATCACCGGTATGCCGGATGTACCCAGCGGTGATGTACGGCAGCCAGAGCAGATCGTCGGAGAAACGGGTGCGGATGCCTTTGGAAAGCGGCGGGTGCCACCAGTGCAGCACGTCCCCTTCGGAAAACTGGTGCCCTGCGTGCAGAATGATTTGCCGCCGAGTCAACTCCGGATCCAGGTAGATCAGGGCCGAGCTGTCCTGCAGCTGATCCCGAAATCCGAAGGCGCCACCTGATTGGTAGAACGCGGAGCGGGCCCAGACTCGGCAGGCGAGGTTCTGATAGGCCAGCCAGCCGTTGATCATGAGATCGATGGCGGGCGAGGGGGTCTCCACCTGCACCCGGCCCAGGGTCTCCTTCCAGAATTCGCGTACCT
Source organism: uncultured Gemmatimonadaceae bacterium (assembly GCA_964578865.1). Taxonomy (GTDB): domain Bacteria; phylum Gemmatimonadota; class Gemmatimonadetes; order Gemmatimonadales; family GWC2-71-9; genus JADJOM01. The sequence continues at coordinate 11,352 of CAZOES010000080.1, forward strand.
GACTCAGGGCCCGATCGACCGATCCCGCTTCCTGATAGCGCTTCACCAATGCGACTGCTTCGTCCCGGCCGGCGGCCTGGCCCAGCAGGAATACCCATTCGGCAGTGGCGCCGGGAGTCAACTCGACCGGAGCCCGGAAGGCGACGCAGGGATCCAGTCCCTCGCCAACCCGGCCATCCAGCGGGCGAATCTCCCGCACTGCTGCGGGATCGGCTGGACTGCCGCGGATCCCGAGGAATCCGGCCCGATCCCCGGTCCATTCGAGCTGACGGGATCCCGCCGGGGCGAGCATCGCGGCGAATCCGACCCGGTGGGAGAATTCCAGGTTGAAGGGGTTCACCGCCAGGATCGCCCCGGTCGATGCGTCTCGGGCCGTGACGACGTAGCGCCGCACATCCGAGGGGACCACACCCAGCACCCATTCGGCGTACCCGAACAGCGAAAGCCGGCGGCGCGCCTTCGAGTGGTTGGTCAGCTTGAGGCGGACCAGCTTCACCCCGTCGCGCCGGGGGACGAAGGTCAGCACTTCCTGATCGAGCTCCTGGCTCCGATGCCGAGTGAGGGTGTAGCCGAACCCGTGGCGAACCTCGTAGTCCCCCCCGGGCCGGGCCGGACCGGCGGTGGGAGACCAGAAGGTCCGGCGGTCCTCGTCTCTGAGGTACAGTGCTTCACCGGCCGGATCGCTGATTGGATCGTTAGACCATGGCGTCAGCCGATTCTCCCGGCTGTTGGCGCTCCAGGTGTAGCCGGCACCGGAGTCGCTAGTCAGGCAGCCCAGCTCTTCATTGGCCAGAACGTTGGTCCACGCCAGTGGCGGACGCTTCAGCCGGTCTCCCTCGAGCGGAAGCCGAATCACATACTCGGTTCCATCGGGCGAGAACCCCCCATTCCCGTTGAAGTGCGAGAGCTTCTCGTTGGTCGGCAGTGAACCAGCTGAGCCGGATTGGATGGGAGGATGGGCCAGCGCCACCACCGGGTCGTCGCCGGGTGCCGGATCCATCTCTGCCGGAAGCGATCCCCTCACAGCCAGCCGGGCGGTCTTTTCGGCCAGGTAACGAAGTTCGTCGCTGACTGTTTCTCCATTCAGTACTCGAGTCGCGCCGAGCCCCTCATCGTCCTGGTCCTTGGGGAGATCAGTCCCACCGGGGGCGCCACTGCGAAGCACCAGGAGATCCACGCCCAAACCGCTCGACCGCCAGTAGCGAGCCGCTCGCGCCAGGGTGGATGCGGCCGCGCTCTCTCCCTTCGCCGCCACAGTGGCGACCAGCAGTGGCAGGTGGCCGCTCAACCCCAGCGACTTGAGATCAGTTGGCAGCACCTTGCTTACCGCCGGCAACGGCGCGTTCAGCCTCGATCGCGGTGCACCATAGGCCAATGCTCCGGTGAGCCAGGGTAAACGCTTTCGTTCTGCGGCAGTAACGCCGGCAGCGGCCAGTCGATTGTTATCGGCCTGCCGGGCCGCCGAAAAGATGGCCGGTGCCGAGGTGACCGCACGGCGGGAGAGCGCCTCGATGACCCGAGAGCGCTCCTGGTGGGCTGCCAGAGCCGCGACGAGCCGAGCCACCCCGCCGGGCCCGAGGGTGATCACCCGCCGAATAGAGAGACAGGGATCCAGCACGCTGCCGATAGTCCCGGACAGCTTCTCCGGTTGAGACAATGCCGCCGGATCGGCCGGGCTTCTCCCCCGGCCAATGAAGCGGGCTCGATCGGTCTCGATTTCCGGCGCAGCGGCATTGGGATTCCCTACCACCGCGAGGGCGTGTCCCAGCATCGCGGGATGCTCATCCGGGCTTCGAGGACGGCGCCGAGCCAGCAGGGCCTGGTCCTGCCCGAGATACTCGGTCTGGATGAAAAGCTTGGAGAAGGCCGGATGGGCCGCGTCGGACGCCGGGCTATTGAGGGCGACTTCCACATAGCTGGTGACTTCGATCTGCAGCGTCTCTCTGCCCCGGTTGATCAGAGTCAACAGCCGATACTCGGCGTCCACTTCGGGGGAAACGCAACAGTCCAGCCGGGTTTCGATCTCTTCGTCAATGCGGACCAGCTCCACTCGTCCCGGCCCCGATCGGCTGCGCCAGCTGTCGGGCTCGGCCGGAACCGGCTGCAGGCCGGCGGACCATACTCGCCCGTTACCGAGGTCCCGGAGATAGATGAACAGCCCGTCAGCATCACGAGTGCGATCACACGCCCAGCGGGTGAGCGCGGTGTCACCCAGCATCGAGCGCCCAGCCCCCGCGCCGGTAACGATGACGTGGTAGCGGCCGTTGGAAAGCAACTGGGCGAAAGGTCCCTCAGTCAGGGCATCCTCCGGTCGATCAGTATTCGAAGACGATGTCGGCCGGCAACCGCCGAATTGTCAGATTGCCGTGTGCGACGGGGGAGACGGTGCCGTCGATCGTGGCCCGCTTCAGCGAATCAGGCGAGGGAGCGGCGAAGCGTATCCCTCCAGCCGGCACTCGAACTCCACCCTCGATTCTCCCGATCACCCGGTTGCCGTCGCGTTTCAGGGAATAGGAGAGCGGCCCCCACCAGGTGCTGAGGTTCTTCACTGCCACCCCCGGCGCGGCGAGCCAGTTCTCGTCGACCCCCGAGGCCAGCACCAGCGAGCTGTCGGCCTCGTTCTCGTAGACGAAGAGATCGGCGGCGGAGCGGAGGAAGTCGGAGCCGACCCAGGTATGCGGCGAGTCGCCGATGAACTTCGGCGCGTGGCGATCCTGCCAGACCACTTCGGGCCACTGGTTCCACTCGACCGGTTCCTGGTCTTCCAGGAACTGATTCATCAGTTCCAGCGCGCGAGTCTTGCCGAAGATCCGGAGCAGCGAACCGACCGCACGCAGCTCGTATGGCGTATACGCGTCCCAGCTGGAGCCCTGGGCGCGTCGAGCCAGGATGTTCTGCCAGTAGCGCTCGAAGGTCCTTCTAAGCGCTGAATCGGGAAGGCTCTGCTGCTCGCCCACCGGGGTCAGTGCGATGGTGGTCGAGGTGGCGTCGAAATCGCCCAGATCGGCCGAGCCGGGAAGGAAGTCAATCTTCTTCTCCTGCATCACCCGATCGATTGAAACCAGCAGATCGCTCTTGAACTCATCCCGTATCGCTGCGATGCGCTGCGCCACCGCCGGATGATTGAGAATCTCCGCCATGGTAGCCGCATCCTTGAGCCCCCGGAGCGCGAAAAAATCATCCCAGTACGAGTGCATCGGCTTGGCCGAATAGCCTTCATGGCTGATCGAAGGCGGGAGCAGCCCGTAGAAGACCTTTTTGTCCGGCTCCTGGTAATCCGCCGTACGGCGGGTCTGCCTCAGCATGTCGATGTAGTTTGCCGCCAGCTCAACCTTGGGCCACATGGAGGCGAGCAGCGTGGTATCGCCGGTATGGCGCCAGTACTCCATTACCAGGTAGATGAACTCGCCATGGCTGTCGTGCTCGGGAACCGGATCGGCGCCCCGGCGGTCGACGCAGCAGGGGACTTTCCCGTCGGGGTACTGGTACCGCGCGTACCACTCGATGAACTGCTTGACCATTTCCGGGTGACCGAATCGCAGCAGGGCGGCTGAGGTCAGTGAACCGTCCCTGATCCAGGAGCGCTCATAGGACCGGGAACCAGGCTGAATCGCCGGCCCGTCCCGGTTGATCATGATGTAGCCGAGTGTGCTCTTGATGGTGCGGGTGAGGTGATCGGCCGACGACGGGAGCGATATCGAAGCCCGGTTGAGAGTCTCCTGCCAGGCTCCGATGACTTCCGACTCGGCTTGAGCCAGCAGATCGAGGGAAGCCGGCGCCAGATTGGGCCGCAGATCGGTCAGGGGGATCTCGATGGCGACCTCCGCGGTCTCTCCGGGCGGGAGACGCATCGGCCAGGCCAGAACCCCGGATGCTGCGCCGAAGGGGTCATCGACCTTCTGCGCTGCGGGGACCCTTCCTCCCCGCAAGTGCGACACTACTTCGCCACCGTCGAAGGTGGTCACTCCAATCCGGGAGGGACGGGTGAATGGGATCACCACGCGATGGTCGTTCACTCGCAATGCCGTTCCGGTCCACTGCAGCGATTCGATTCGAGCCGCCCCACCAATCGTGTTGAGAAATTGCCAAGGCGGATTGACCTGAAAGGGCCGGACCGCGAGATAGATCGTCGGAGTGCGAACCGAGTCGGCCAGATTCTTCACCCGATAGCGCGCGACCACCGATGAGCTGGACGTCGGGCCGATGGCGAACGCCGTGATAGTCAGCTGAAGACCGGCCACATTCCAGGTCACCGAGGGGATCGGCAGATCACCCTCGGCCAGGGAAGGTTTGGTCGAGGCATCGTTCCAGCTGTAGAGCTTCTGGTCTTCACCGATGAACGGTTCGACCGAGAAATCACCTTTACCTGCCTCCAGGGCTCCATCTTCGTTGAACAGCGCTTCCTCTTTGGCGCTATCCAGGCCGACCACCGTCCAGTAGGCTCTCCGTCCACTCAGATAGCGCGGATAGGTTCCGGCCGGTTCGCTGGCAGCAATCGCCTCCCAGAACGCATTCAGCGACGCTCCGTAGCTGAGCGGCTGGACCACAACCTCGGCCAGCCCATAGCCGCTTTTCCCCTCCGGACGTAGCAGTTGCAGCCGGACATACCGGCTTTCCCGATCCGCCATCCGAATGTCATCCCGGCCGCCGTTGCTCCCCCGAACCCGCCGCGCCATCTCCCAGGCTTTGCCATCATCGGAAAGCTGGATGTTGTAGTCGCGGGCCCCGCTGCCTGGTTGCCACCGCAGGGTGAGACCGCCGAATTCGCGGGCCCGTTGGAAGTCGATGGTGAGTTCGGCCTTGGGTATCGGCGGTGTTCGCCAAACGGTGTTGCTGTCGCCGTCAACCGCGTTCTCTTCCCGAAAAGAAGCCGCCGCAGCCGTCGCGGTCGCCACCGGCACCTGATCGTAGGTCCCCAGATCGGGGAGCGGCGTGAGGACCAGATCGTCAAACCAGACACTACCCTTGCCTCCACCCCTTCCGGCGGTAATAACCAGCTCAATCGAGGCCGCCTGCTTCAGCTCGCCTCCACCCAACGGTCCCCACGCAAAGGCGATCTGCCGCCGGCGAATGGTGACCCGCTGCCAGCCGGCGGGAAATGACCGATCCCGCTCGGTGTACCACCAGACGTTCTCTCCGGTGCTGTCGGCCAGCTTGAATTCCAGCGTGTTGACCGGCGATGGTCCCCGTAGCCAGAACGAGATGGCGTAGTTCCCGGGCAGCGTGAGCGAGAGACTGCGGCGGGCGATGGCGTAACCCCCGCCACCCTGAAAATCGAAGTCCATCCGCATGCCGAGCCCGGTGTGTCCCCGATCGGTGTACAGGGTTGCTTTCACACCATCGGCCGGGTGGGCGCTCCAGCCGCCCAGCTGCTCGAAACCATCCAGCAGCCGGGGCCCGGAGCTGTCCCGCTGGGTTGCCAGTGAGACGATCAGAAAGAGGCTGTGAAGGATCATCCCTTCACGCTCCCGGTCATGATCCCCTGGATGTAGTAGCGCTGGAGGAACAGGAAGGCGACGAACACCGGCAGAATGGTGACCACTGCACCGCCCATCATAAGCTCGACGTCCAGTACATGCTCGCCGGCCAGATTGGCCAGGGCCACCGGGAGGGTGTAGCGCGCATCGTCGCTGAGTACGATGAGCGGCCACATGAAATCATTCCACGAACTCAGGAAGGTAAAGACGCCGAGCGTCGCCAGTACCGGCGCGATGGTGGGCAGCACCACCTTGCGGAAGATCAGAAACTCACCGGCGCCGTCGATCCGGGCCGCGTCGATCAGATCGTCGGGAATGCTCTGGGCGTATTGGCGGACCAGGAAGATCCCGTAGATCGGAGCCAGCACCGGGATCATGGCGCCGAACAACGTGTTGATCAGGCCCATCTCGCGGAGAATCAGGAACATCGGCAGCATCGCCACCTGGCCCGGGATCACCATCATCGCCAGCAGCCCGCGAAACACCGGCTGGCGACCGGGGAAGCGGAGCTTGGCAAAGGCGTATCCCGCCATGGCCATGATGAACACCCCGGCCAGGGTCCCCCCGACCGCGATGATCAGGCTGTTGAGCAGATAGCGGCCCAGGCTCAGCGAAGTGAACAGCGCCCGGTAGTGCTCCAGGGTAGGACTGCTGGGCAGCAATGGCGGCGGGGAAGTGTTGGCCTCTCCACTGTGCATCAGCGAGGCCGACACCATCCATAGAAGCGGGGCCATGGCCACCAGCGCGGCCACCAGGAGCACGGTGTGGAGCAGAACGGCCCGGACCGATTTGCTCATGTCGGATCCTTGCGGAGCCGGAGCTGGATCAGGGTACCGGCCAGCGTCAGGAGGAACAGCACCATCGCGATGGCGGCGGAGATCCCCAGTCGCCACCAGCGGAATCCCTCCTCGTACATGAACAGCACCAGGGTGGTGGTGCTCTTGAGCGGCCCACCCTGGGTCATCACGTAAGGTTCGCTGAAGATCTGAAAGGCCGCGATCATGGTGACCACACCGACGAACACAAACGTGGGTCCCAGCATCGGCAGGGTGACGTGATAGAATCGCTGCCAGCCGGTGGCGCCATCCAGCTGAGCTGCCTCGTACAACTCTTCCGGGATGCTCTGCAGGCCGGCCAGGAAGATCAGCATGTTGTAGCCGAAGTTCTTCCAGACCGAGAGCAGGATGATTGCCGGCATGGCCCAGGTGGTGCTGCCCAGCCAGTCGATCGGTCCGAGGCCGAAGACGCCGAGAAAGGCGTTGATCGGACCGTACTGCGGGTGGTAGAGGAACCGGAAGACCAGCGCCACCGCAACGAGAGTAGTGACCCAGGGCGAGAAGAAGGCGCCCCGGAAAAAGGGGCGGAACTTCACCAGCTTGCCGTTGACCAGGAGCGCGGCGGCCAGAGAGGTCATCACCGAGAGTGGCCCGCCCACCAGCACGAAGTACATGGTGTTCTTGAGGGCGGTCCAGAACAGCGGATTGCCGAACAGCTCGAGGTAATTCTTGAGACCGACGAATCGGGTGCTGGCCGGCTCGCCGATCGAATAGATGTCGAAATCGGTGAACGACAGCAGGAACGCGGCGATCACCGGGATCCCGAAAAAGACCCCGATCAGGAGCAGCCCCGGCGTGACGAAGGCCCAGCCGGCTCTGGCCTCAGCCCGCGCGGCGACCGAACTCATTCTCCGCCTCGGTGGCGGGCCAGCAGAAAGCGGCGCCGTTCGAGCAGCCGGTCTACCTGAGCGTCAAGCGTGGCGAGGGCCGCCGAAGCGGTGGTGCCGCCCCGGGTCGCCGCCTCGGTCTGATCCATGATCTTGGTGGTGACGAATTCCCACTCCGGAACCATCGGGGTAGGAACCGCCCGGGTCAGCTGAATCCGGAATGCCTGGGCCGCGCTGTCGCCCGCTAACAAGGGATCGTTCCAGGCTTCCTTGCGGGCCGGAAGATCCCCGGTGAGCTGGTAGAACCGGAGCTGCTGGTCAGGGCGGGAGAGGTATTCGATCAGCTTCCAGGCCGCCGCTTTGTGTCTCGAGTTCTTGAAGATCACCAGGCTGGCTCCCCCGGCGAGCGAAACGCCCGACGCCGGTCCGGTAGGGCCGGGAAGCGGTGCGGTGCCCCAGGAGTTCTGCAATTCGGGCGGGAGGCGCCGGCGGAACTCGCCGATATTCCAGGGCCCGGTGATGTACATCGCGAAGGTCCCGCGACCGAACTCCTGATAGAGATTGGCGATCTCGTTCCCTCGCACCGGGGGAGCCAGGCTGTCGCGATACAACTCCAGCAGGAAATCGAAGGCCCGGCTGAAAGCCGGCTGGCGGAAGGTCCCGTAACCCGAATCGCTGATGAGAGGCGAGCCCTGCTGCAAGCCGAGTATCGCTTGCGGGGGCCACTCGTTCATGGGAAGGAAAATGGCGTACTTGCCGACTCCGCCGTTCTTCCGAATCGCCCGCATGGCTTCAAGCCAATCGTCCCAATTGTCCGGCATGGTGCGGTAGCCGGCCTTGGCCAGAAGATCCTTGCGGTAAAACAGCACCCTGGTGTCGACGTACCAGGGAATCCCGTACAGCGTACTGTCGATCACATTGGTGGCCCAGATCCCCGGATAGTTGCTCGCCTCGCTGACACTGGAGCCGCGCTGCAACTGCTGCAGCGGTTCCAGCGCTCCCAGCGTCACCATTTCGGGGATCCAGGTGTTGCCCAGCTGGGCGATATCGGGAGTGGCATGCCCCACGTGCGCGGTCAGCAGCTTCTCATGAGCCGCGGTCCAGGGGATCTGTTGAACCCGCACCGTGATGCCGGGATTTTCCCGCTCGAACCCCCGGACCAGCTCCTGCACCACCTCGCCTTCCCGGCCAAAGGCCCAGAAGCGCAGGGTGTCGCCGCCGGTATCACCGCCGCCACAGCTCAGCAGCACCACGGCCAGGAGCGAGGCCCGCCAGCTCAATGTCACCGAGCCTGGTCCAGCCAGCCTCCCTTGAAGCCGGCCCGCCGCAGCCCCTGGATGAGGTAGGGACTCTTCCGCATGTACTTCCACACGAAATCGGAGCGGTAATTCGCGATCATGGCGACGATGGGACCCTGATCGATGCCCAGATAATCCACGTCGAACCATCCCTTGCCCGGCACCACTCGGCCTTCCTTCACCGAGCCGGGAAAATCGAACGAGGGATTGAAGGCATCGAGAAATCCGTACTGCCCGAACAGATCGTCGCCGTAACGCTCCCGCATCTCCACCAGCGCCGGAATCACGATCTCGGGTGCAAAGGCGATCGATCCGGCGGCGGCGGTGGGAGCGATGGTGCCGTCATCCCGGATCTCGTTGAAGGAGGCGCCCCGGGCGGCGTAGGTGAAGAACCGGCGGGGCGAGCCCCGATAGTCGAGCGTCACATCGGCCGGCCCGTCACTGGCCGAGAGACCCCAGACATTCTCGCCGTAGCCGGCCCACTGGTCAGGATTGTCGATGGCGTATTGCCGCTGCGAGAGGGTGGCTCGGCGGCTGTTCTCGAAGTAGTCGATTCCATGGGAGCGCATGAAATCGTCCTGGATGCCGCGGAAGTCGACCCACACATGCGAGTAGTGGTGCCCGAAGAGCGGGGCGAAGCCCAGGTGAGCCTGGCCCTTGAACGTGCCCCATTGATAGGTGGCGGCCCATTTGGCCCAGGCGGTCGAATCCACCGCGTGAGTGGGTGAACCCAGGGCGAGCAGGTAGACCAGCATCGCCTCGTTGTAGCCCATCCAGTCGAGCTCGAGGTACCCTCCGTTCGAGAGCTCGGGCTTCCATCCCATGTTCACGCCTGGCGGCGTGCGCTGAGCCCAGACCCAGTCCACCCGGCGGTAGAGCGAATCAGCGGTGGCCCGGATCGCCACCTCGGTCGGGTCATTCCCGTCGTAATACTCCCGGCAGAACAACACTCCCATGAGCAGCAGGCCGGTGTCTACCGTGGACAGCTCCACATCCTTGAAGCGGGCCCCGCCCGGCATCTCTAGGAAGTGGTAGAAGAATCCCTGGTATCCCGTCATCCCGGTCGGGGCAGGGCCCTGGGGCGCCTGCCAGAACCAGCGGAGCGTTGTCAGGGTGCGATTGGCGGCATCGCCTCGGCTGATGTATCCCCGATCGACCCCGATGGGATAGGCCGTGAGCGCAAAGCCCACCGCCGCGATGCTGGAGAAGCTTGGCGTCGGCCAGCGGTCGGGGGTAAGCCCCGTCGTGGGATCGGTGCGTTCCCAGAAGAA
>CAZOES010000081.1:0-5418 GCA_964578865.1 uncultured Gemmatimonadaceae bacterium
CGGTCCTGGTCTGGGCCGACTCGGCGGTGCCGCGGGCCGATCGGAGTCTGGCGGCACGGTTTGGAGACGCTGCCGGGGTACAGCTTCGGATCTTTCCCCCCGGTGATGCTCCCAAGGGCGCCGACATCTTCGACTATGTGGTCCCCAGCCCCCAGGGTGACCGCCTCTTGTTCAGTGTGCAGCCGCTGCCGCCGGAACAGGAAACGGCCGAGCGGGATGTCGCCCATGAAGTGGAAGTCTGGGTCGGCACCGCGATCCTGCTGCTGCTCGCGGTAGGGTTGCTTTGCAGCCAGAACCCGGTTGAGCGGTGGCTTCTGCTGTTCGGATTGCTCTGGTGCGCCGGCCGAGCGCCGCTGGGGCAGGCCATAGGATTGGATGATCTCTTCTCGCCCGCCAGCTTCCGGCGGGCCGCGCTGGGGAAACTCTCCGCCTCGCCAGGGCATCTGCTGCTGACCAGTTCACTGGTACTGATCTTCGCCGCGTGGCTCCGAGGCAAGGTCCTTCCTAACAAGAAGCTTCGGATCGCGCTGGGCTCGGTGCTGCTGGTTGGCGCACCCTACCTGGTCAGCGAGTTGGGGCGGGGGATCATCCCGCCGATCAACGGGGTTCCTCCCGATCTCTGGGTGACCTGGCAGGTTACTCTGGCGATCGCCACCTCAGCCCTGATCGTACTGGCCGCGGCCTTGTTCCGAGGGCCGGAGGAGCCGACCAGCGGCGGAGGCTGGGTTCTGCTCGGTGCGGCCATCGCGCTGGCCGCGGCGATCGTCGGGATTCAGATATGGGCTCCCCGAGTGGGCTGGCCCGAGTGGTACACCTTCCTCTGGACTCCGGCGCTGTTCCTGGCAGCCCGGCCCGCGCCCAGGTGGGCACTGGTGGCTGGCACGGCCATTGTTGCCGGCAGCGCGGCTGCGCTGGTGACCTGGGGCGCCGAGCTGAACGGCCGAATCACCGTGGCGCAGGCCGACCTGGGTCGGTTGGGCGACGTGGAGGATCCCCTGGCGGAGCCGTATCTGGAACGCTTCGCCGATCAGATCGAAGCGGGACCCGAACCCACCGCGCCGGCCGGAATGTTTGTCGCGTGGCGCAGTTCCTATCTCGCCGGTCAGGAGTTTCCGGTGCGAATGGCGCTGTGGGAACGCGATGGCCTCCGGCGCGCCGATCTCGCGCTTGATTCCCTCGATCTGCCAACCCCGCTGCTGGCCGCGCTGGTTCGCTCGTTCGATACCACATCCGCTCGTGCGGTAGTCAGGCTGCTGCGGGTGCCGGGACGGTACTACGTCCTGCTGCAACGCCTGCCCAGCGGGACGATCCTCACGGCCGCGGTGGGACCCCGGAGCCGAGTCTTCGCCCCCGCACGGGTGGCCCGCCTGCTTCGTGCGCCGGCCGAGGGCCCACCGCTGTATGAGATCTCACTCTCGCCACCATTCACGTCGGGTCTGGCAGAGTCTCCCGCGACCCGCTGGGCCCGGGTCGGCACCCAGGCTCGTTCCGAGCGGCTGATCGATTTCCCCGACGGTGCGCGGCATGTCCACGCGATTGTGCAGATTCGCCCCTTACCGCTGCTGCTCGTCCGGGGAGCCCTGCTGGTCGCGCTCGATGGGGCGATCCTGGCCCTGCTCTGGATCATTGCCACGCTCAAGTTCGGCGGAGTCCGGATGGTTCGCTTCAGCCGCCTGACGCGATCGTTCCAGGTGCGCCTGGCGCTCACCCTGGCACTTTTCTTTGTGCTGCCAGCGGTGGGATTCACCGCCTGGGGTCTGGGACGTCTGGGCGACGAAGCCGATCGAACCCGCGACCTGCTGATCACCTCGACCCTCCGCGATGCGGTGTTGACGGCCGGGGGTCTGCTCCAGGAACCGGCCGATGTCCTCTCCCAGGGAGTGAGCGATCTCTCCAATCGCCTCGATGCCGATCTGGTGCTCTATAGCGGTGGCAGGCTGGTGGCGGCCAGCGCGCCGATCCTGGAAGACCTCTCGTTGGTGGAGCCGCTCATCGACTCTCGAGTTTTCCAACGGCTCACCACTGGCGACGAGCTGGAACTGACTCGGCAGGCAACGACCTATGTCGCGCCGGTGCGAGTGGGATACCGGGTGGCCCAGGCCGGCCCGCCGGGAGGCATCGGGATCCTGGCGACGCCGCAGCTCGCCAGCGATTGGCGCCGCACTCAGGATCAGCGGGATCTCGCTTTTGGTCTGCTATTGGCCACGCTCGCGGGATTCGGCGCCGCGATGCTGGGAGCTCAGCTGGTTGCGCGGGCGCTGTCACGGCCGGTAACCGACCTGCAGCGGCTCGCCGGTGCGGTGGGGCAGGGTGCTCCGCTGCCTGCGGTGCGGCCGCCGGCGACCGAGTTCGAGCGGGTGTTCTCCGCGTTCGAGCATATGGCCACGGATATCCGGGCCAGTCAGGAGGCTCTGGAGAACGCTCGCCGTCGGACGGCGGCAGTCCTCACCAATGTGGCGACTGGGGTGGTCGCGCTGGACGACCGCGGTCGAGTGCTGCTGGCCAACCCACAGGCCCGTCAGCTGCTCGGGGCCACTCTTGACGAGAGCACCGCTTTGGCGGAGACTCTCGCCCCGGTCTGGTCTCCGTTGGTGGAGGCGGTGAGCGGGTTCCTTCGCGGACGGCACAGCGAAGCATCGGCCGAGGTGGATGTTGAGGGCCGGCTCTACCGGCTTCAGCTGGCGCGATTGAGCGAGCCGGGTGGCCTGGTGCTGGCGGTGGATGATCTCACGGATGTCAGCCAGGCGGCCCGGGTGCTTGCCTGGGGTGAAATGGCGAGACAGGTAGCCCACGAGATCAAGAATCCGCTCACTCCGATTCGCCTGGGAGTGCAGCACCTCAATCGAGTGCGCAAGGACCGGCCTGACCAGTTTGATCAGATCCTGGAGGAAACCTCCAGCCGGATTCTCTCCGAAATCGATCGGCTGGACACGATTGCCCGGGCGTTCAGCCGTTTCGGTCTACCGGGAAACCAGCAGGCTCCGCTGGAAGATGTCGATGTGGCTGCGGTGGCCCGTGAGGTGGTGGGATTGTACCGTCTCACGGCGGATGGCGTAGCCGTGGATATCGCAGGGATGGAGTTTTCCCGCCATCCGGCTCGCAAGGATGAAGTGAAAGAGGTCTTGGGAAACCTGCTCGAGAATGCGCGCAACGCCGAGGCCCGCACGATTACGATTAGAATCGAGTCGAAATCAGTTGCGCTGGAAGACGACGGACGAGGAATTCCCAAAGAACTATTGCCAAGAATCTTTGAACCGCGATTTTCTACCACTACGAGTGGCTCCGGTTTGGGGCTCGCTATCGTTCGGCGGCTGGTCGAAGGCTGGGGCGCATCGGTTGACGTGAAGAGTGAGGAGGGTCAGGGAACCACGGTCACCGTGACCTGGTGAGCACGCAGGTTGCGTTGAGAAGAGCCGGGCCACATCGTGGGCCCGGGCAGGGAACACTGACCCGGTTAACGGCATTACCAGCAAGTCAGGGATGGCAGCTGGCACTCGGCCCGACTTCTGCATTTGACCAGAAATCGTACAACATGGCCATGTCTAGCTGTTCCAAGGACTTTCCGTCATGAATCCAGAGCCTATCCCCCAGGATCTGATCGCAGTCCACGACCTTCTCAGGGAAACCCTTGCGGTGGCTAGGGATAACGGAGGCCCCTTCCATTACGGGGTCGCCATCTTTCCTCGGACCGGCCGTTTTGGGGCCCCAGTTTTCGGGATTGCTACCAGTGGCGGTGAATCCACAGTCCTCACCTACCGCATGCTACAGTCGCTTGTAGAGCTGCCGGTCTATTTGTCCGGCCGGGTGCCTGCCACCATTCGGGAAGGCCTCAGCTATGGCCCCCCCCGAGTGATACCGGTGGCGTTGCTGGACCAGCCGGTGCTCCGGATCGGTTTTACCTGCTGCATTGGGTCTAGCCGGGATGATCTGGACCGGACTCAGCCGCTGGAAACCAGCGTATTCGCGGGCGACCTCACCGCGCCAATCATTCTGATTCTGGATACCCGGCCCGACGGCTGGCCCAACTAGGGACATCGACGCACCGGGCATCGCGCGACGCCGGACCAACTGGTCCGGCGTTCGTGTTTTTCACCATCAACGAGCCCACTCGGGCGTGCTGGTCACCAGCTCGAGTTTCCCTGCGGTCGTTCCTTCTCCGTACTTGAGCAGGTTGGTCGAGCTGTCCCGTCCCAGATCCAGCCCTCGGATTTTCTTCCGTCCCGAGAAGAACCCCTCAGTCGGTCCGAAAGCGATGGTATTTCCGGCGGCGTCGAACTGAAAGAGTCCGGGACCCCCGAAATCCTGGGCATCGAGGTCGAAGTCCATCGCGAAGGGACGAGTCTCGCCCCCGGTGTAGCTGCTCGAGAAGGTATTGACCCCCAACCCCGGCTTGGCCGCCTTGAGTGAGGGCTTCCCCGCCAGAATGCTGCCCGGTCCGGTGGCCTCGAAGTTGTAGAGGGCGAAATCGGGGGTACCGGTTTCATCGATTCGAATCAGCAGCTTGGACCCAGCGGTGCCGTTGGTAATCCCGATGAACCCGGCCTTGAACTCGACTCCGAAGATCGAGAGGTTGGCCTTCAGCACTGTGAAGGTGAAGTCGCGGACCTTTCGATTCTCCCGGGGCTTCCAGATGTGGGTCTTGGGAATCAAACGTGGAATGGTGCGGCGTTTGGGGGAAACGGAGTTGAACGCCGCGCGAACTTCGACCGAGCGATCCAGTTCATTCTCATACTGGCTCCAGTCGACCGGCCGGGATTCACCCTCGGCAGCTGGAAAAACGTGCACCGGGATACCGGCGAGGCGAGGCATCAGGTAGGACTGTACTGCCTGAACCCGTCGATTGGAGAGCTGGAGATTGTGGTTGTCGCTGCCGCTGCGGCTGGTGTGGCCGATCAGGTCGATTTGCCAGCTTCCCGCGGTCCCCTTGCGAGCCATCGCAGGGTCGACGATGTGCTTATCGAGCCAGGTCGTGTGATCGGGTTTGAGGATGGCACCATCAATGTCGAAATCTCCCAGAATGGCGCCTGCTGGTCGCGCACTGGTAGGGAATACTATCCCGTTGATCGAAGTTTTCTTGAACATGCCGGCTCCTGCGTGATCAATGTCGCTGTAGTCATGTGACCTTTCTGTCCCCAGTCAGCATACGCATTCACGGAGTACTTCTTCTCGTTGAGTCTTGGGTGCCGGATTTCCGACTTTGAAAGACGCTCGGTAATTCCAGCCGGTGGGATGCGACTAAGTAAGAGGAGCACCCCGCACCGGTGGGCCAGCCAAAGGAGCGTATGGATCGGGAGCAACGGTTCCAGGAGGTGGTCGCCGGCCACGGGGCTGCGCTCTGGCGCATTGCCAGGGGCTATGCCGGCCCATCGGGCGAGACCGAGGATCTCTACCAGGATATCCTGCTGCAGATCTGGCGGA
>CAZOES010000081.1:5518-21022 GCA_964578865.1 uncultured Gemmatimonadaceae bacterium
CGGATTCTGGAGGAGTTCATTCTGGGCCTCGAACCGATCGATCGCTCGGTGATGCTTCTCTACGCTGAGGGTCTCAGCCATGACGAGATCGGAAAGGTGACTGGATTGAGCCGAAGTGCAGCCGCGGTCCGGCTGCATCGCCTGAAACAGCGGTTTATCGAGCGCTACGTGGAGGCCTGAAAATGGAATTCGACAACGCCAAAGAGGTTTGGGCTCAGGTAAAGAACCCCCACGCCAGGCCCGCCAGCGAGTCGCTGGGACAGGTGCGGAGCCAGGCGGCCGAACTGGAGCGGGCCATCAGAATCCGGGACCGGATCGAGATCGGGGTCGCAATAGCAATGTTCCCGGTGTTCGGTGCACTGGCGGTGTTCGCCAACAATCAGCTCTCCCAATTGGGCGCGGCAGTCGTCGCCTTCGGGTGCCTGCTCATCCCGGTGCGGCTGCGGCTGGCACGGGAGCCACTGTCGACCGACCCGACCCAACCGCTGGCTCTCGCGTTGGCGCAGGAACTCACTCGAGTGAAGGCTCAGCAGCGATTGCTGGAGAGTGTCCTCTGGTGGTACCTGGCTCCCCTCGGCGTTGGAGTGATCCTGTTCCTGGCCGGAGCTTTCCAGCAGTGGATCCCGAGAGTCCTCTGCGCGGTCGTGGTGGTGGTCTCTTATGGGTACCTGTGGCGGCTGAATCGCAATGCGTCGCGGATCCAACTGGCTCCCCGCGCACGTGAACTCGAGCAGTGGTTGACCAGCCTCGAGTCCTGAATTCGGCCGATGCGTTTTCCTGGGGGCGGATCGATGGATTTCGGGTAGGGTAGAGGCGGCTCCGAAGGCGATTGTTGGTGACTTGTTCGGAGACGCCAATGCCTGCTCATGTTCGTTCGGCCGCCGTGCTCGGAATCGACGCCTATCTGGTGGACGTCGAAGCCGACCTCGCCAATGGGCTTCCGACTTTTCAAACTGTCGGTCTGCCGCAGGGGGCGGTAAAAGAGGGGCGAGAGCGGGTGCACGCCGCGATCGTCAACGCAGGGTTCGAATCGCCGCTTAAACGCATCACGGTCAACCTGGCGCCGGCGGACATCCGCAAGGATGGAACCGGATTCGATCTTCCGATCGCGATCGCGGTGCTGGTTGCCAGCGATCAACTTCCGGCTGGCGGACTGGAGGGTACCGTCCTGTTGGGGGAGCTGGGACTGGAAGGGGCGTTACGTCCGGTCCGAGGTGCTATTTCGATCGCTCTGGCGGCCCGCAATGCCGGGCTGTCCCGGCTGATTCTCCCAGCCGGCAATGCAGCCGAGGCGGCGGTGGTATCCGAACTCGAGGTACTCGGCGCAGCGACTCTCGATGAAGTGGCCCGGCACCTGGTGGGAGAGAGACCGCTTCCCCGAGCCACCGCCAATGTCTCGGCCCTGCTGAACGAACCGGCGACCGACCAGGTGGACTTTGCCGAGGTTCGGGGTCAGCCGATGGCGAAGCGGGCACTCGAGATCGCGGCCGCCGGTGGACACAACGTGTTGTTGATTGGTCCACCCGGTGCAGGGAAAACCATGCTGGCTCGCCGGCTTCCGACCATTCTTCCGTCACTGGTTCTGGAAGAAGCGCTCGAGACCACCCGGGTCCACAGCGTTGCCGGCCTGCTTCCACCGGGCCGTTCGCTGCTGACCTCACGGCCCTTTCGGGCCCCCCACCACACCATCAGCGATGCCGGGCTGATCGGTGGTGGCAGCACGCCGCGGCCCGGCGAGGTAAGCCTGGCGCATGGAGGGGTGCTGTTCCTCGACGAGCTGCCCGAGTTTCGGCGCAACGTACTGGAGGTGTTGCGTCAGCCCCTGGAAGACGGTGTGGTCACTCTCAGCCGGGCCGCCATCAGTCTGACCTATCCCGCCAGGTTCACGTTGGCCGCGGCGATGAACCCCTGTCCCTGCGGTCACGATGGCGACTCTACCCGGCAGTGTCGCTGCGAACCGGGGCTGATCGACCGTTATCTGGCCCGGGTCTCCGGTCCGCTGCTGGACCGTATTGATCTTCAGCTGCGGGTTCCCGCAGTCCAGGCCAACGATCTGGTAGGTGAACCGAGTGAAGAACCCAGCCGGGTTATCCGCGGCCGGGTGGAATTGGCCCGGGAGCGGCAACGGCAACGGTTCGCGGCTCAACCAGGATTGTTCGCCAATGCCCACATGGCGCCCCGGGACATCCGCCGGCACTGCCGCCTTGCCGGTGCAGCTGAAGACCTGCTCAAAGTGGCTATGGGGCGGCTAGCCCTGTCGGCCCGGGCCTACCACCGGGTCCTGAAGGTCGCCCGAACCATCGCGGACCTCGCGGCGGCCGACCAAGTTGACGTTTCACACGTTGCAGAGGCAATCCAGTATCGGACCCTGGATCGAGGGAAGGAGCGGCAGCGGGTCGCTGGTTAGACGATTCAAATCGAAACCGCTTAGGTTTGAGCCCGGTTTGTGCCAAGTACGGGGTTAGGGCCGAGAATTCGAAACAACTTTCATACTGAGCCGAGTAGTCGTACTTTACACAGTCCTTCCTTCCAAAACCGCCAACAAAAAATGCAGCGTTCTCGGGTCCTGTCGGCGCTTGGGCTATTCCTGCTCTACGGCTGCTCTGCCGTGGGGCAGTGGATTTATGACGACCCGTCCTTTGCGTTGCGAGCGGTCGCATTGCATCCCCAGGATTCCACCGTCGCCGGCGCCCGCGATTCCCTGGAACTGGTGCTGGTCGGCTGTAATCGGAATGACTTCGAGATTACCGGCGATGGCTTCGCAACCAGTCTCGATCTCGGCGGTCGAGTGGTGGGCGAAGGAGAGCGAGATCGTCCGATTCACCTGGCCCTGCGGGATACCAGCCAGTTCACCGTGATGCTGGCCCTGATGCCGGAAGGAATGAACCCGGACGGTGACCGGGTCCCGTTCGCGATCAAAGGAAGCAGCGAGGTCCAGACCCCAATCGGCCTGAGAAAAGTCGATTTCCGGTTGCATGGAAAGCTGGAACGGAAGGGCGAAGTCTGGCGGTGGATGGAAGAGGGTGGGACCGCCTGCCGGCCCGGCCTGGCCGCAATCCCACCTGAGTTCGTCGCCCCACGGCGTCCGCCAATTCGCCAGGACGATCCCCGGCCCGGCTCACCCAGCCGGCTGGGTGGTAGCCAGGGGCCCGGCGAACGGCCCTGAGACCCGTTAGCCGGCCTTCTTCGGCTTCTGGCTCACGAACCAGGTGAGCGCCGCAATCACCAGCGCGATTCCCCCTCCATACCGCAGCAGATCCCGTTGGCCATCCCAGATCACCACCTGACCAAGGAACAGCACCGCCATCACCACGATCAACACTCCGATCAGCTTCTCCTTGAGATCGTTGAGATCGTGGATCTCGAGCCAGTTGGGGAGATCGAGCCGGTCATCCACAAACAGTTCGAAGAGCCCGATCGCAATCACGTAGAGAACGGTGGCGAGGAGAAAGAGGTCCGTCAGCTCAATGAAAGCCAGGATCAGGCCCTTGGCTTTGGGGGTATCGGCTGAGGGATCGAAGATACTGCGGATCACCGCGAAGGTCTCGACCGCGCCGTAGGCCAGCAGGGTCGTGGCACCGATGAGAGTGCAGATCACCGCGATGAAGATCAGATAGCGGCTCGATGCAAGAAAGCGCATGAAGCCCGAGGCCGGGGCGTCAGCGCCCGGCTTGGTCTGGTCAGTCATGGTCCTGGTCAGGTCCGGGTCGGGCGGCCCGCTCCAGCCGATCCCGTACCGCATCCCACTCGGGGTCGTCGGGGGGCCGCTCCACCAAGATAAGCGTCGCTCCGGCCTCATCCATCCGGTGAAGTGCACCATAGAGCTCCCGGGCGTACCCTGCCGGCCCCTTGGGCAGCTGCTCCACCAGATCCACCCCTTCGAGCACCAATCTCCGAGTCAGGGCTCCCACCAGGCCGCGGGACGTCCGCACCGATTCGATTTCCTGGAGGATCTCTCGAGCGGATCCCGATTCGAAAAACCGGAGCCGAGCCCGAGGCGCATAATGCCGGTCCAGCATTCCCGGTGATGGCCTGGCCTCCTCGGGACCGGCAGATGACTGTGGCTGAACGATCGGCCCTACGATCCGGGCCAGTTCTTCCCGGCCGATCATTCCCGGCCGGAGGAGAACCGGAACCGGGCCGGAGAGGTCCACCACGGTCGATTCAATGCCGACCGTAGTAGGCCCTCCATCCAGAATCAGAGGAACCCGAGAGCCGAGGCTTCGTGCCACATGGGCAGCGGTGGTGGGCGAGACCTCACCTGAACGATTGGCGCTGGGTGCGGCGAGCGGAAGGTCGGCCGCGCGCAGGAGTGCGAGGGCCACGGGATGAGAGGGCACTCGCAGCGCCACCGTCGGCAAGCCGGCGGTGACCAGCTCGGGAATACGATCGGTTTTGGGAAGGACCAATGTCAGAGGCCCGGGCCACCATCGTTCCGCCAGCCGAGTGGCAAGTTCAGGCCAGCTCGTGACCAGTCGTTGGGCCGAGCCGACATCGGCAACGTGAACGATGAGGGGATTGTAGGCCGGTCGTCCTTTGGCGCCGTAGATCCGGCCGACTGCGCTGGCGTCGAGCGCGTTGGCCCCAAGTCCGTACACCGTTTCGGTCGGGAAGGCCACCAGCTCACCGGCGCGAAGCAGTTCGACCGCCTGTGCCAGTACCGAGGGATCGGGAGTTTCGAGAGAGACCGGAACCACTCTCACTTCAATCGTCTCCCCGGGGGCGACGGCGGCGGGCTTTCCGTTCGCTGTTGGCCCGTTTCTCGTTCAGGCGCCGTTCTTTCGCGGCTCGGCCGGGCTTGGTAGGCTTCCGCTGCTTGACCGGTACCAGGGCGCGGGCGAGGAGCTGACGGAAGCGTTCGATCGTCTCTTCCTTGTTCTGGGCCTGACTTCGGGTTGTGCCGGCCACCAGTCGCAGCAGGCCGTCCTCGGTCAATCGATTACCCATTCGCTCCAGCATCAGGCTCCGCTGTTCGGCGCTCAGGCTGGGTGAACCCGCGGCGTCCCACCAGAGTTCGATTCTGGTGGACGAGGTGTTCACATGCTGGCCTCCCGGCCCACCCGAGCGACTGGCGCGGAACGAGAGCTCCGCCAGCGGGATGGCCACTCCAGGCCTGATTGAGACTACCGGCCGTTCTGACATGGGAACAAGTCTGGCGAACCCCGGCGCCGGGTGGAAGTCATACCGGCCACACCTTACGTTACCGCCATGAGCGATCTGGCCGTGCTGGAGTCACATCTCACCTCGCTGGGCCGAGTGCTGCTGGGTTATTCGGGTGGGGTTGATTCGGCACTGCTCGCTGTGGTGGGCCGGAAAGTGCTGGGGAAGGAGCGCTTTCTCGCTGTGATCGGGAAGAGCGCCTCATACCCCGAGGCGCAGTATCGCACCGCGCTGGAGCTGGTCGCCCAGTTCGATCTCCCGCTGCTGGAACTGGCCACCGACGAGTTGAACGATCCCTCTTATCGCGCCAATCCGATCAATCGCTGCTATTTCTGCAAGCGGGAGCTGTGGGCCCGACTGAGCCAAGTGGCCGCAGAACGGACATTCGACACCGTCATTGACGGCACCAACGCCGACGATCTGGGGGAACATCGGCCCGGTCTTCAGGCCGCCTCCGAGCGGACCATCGGCTCGCCGCTGGCCGAGTTAGGTTGGACCAAGACCATGGTGCGCGAGGCAGCGCGGGGACTGGGCATACCAACCTGGGATGGGCCGGCTTCACCCTGTCTTTCGAGCCGGATCAGCTACGGGCTGGAGGTGACGCCGGGACGGCTGAATCAGGTCGAGTCGGCCGAGTCCTTTCTTCGGGGCTTGGGGATCAGCGGTGATCTTCGGGTGCGGCACCGGGGAGACCACGCATCCATCGAAGTTTCTCCCGGGATGATGAGTAGGGTGGAAGCTGGTTGGAGCGAGATCGTGTCCCATCTTCTCTCCATCGGCTTCGAGCGGGTGGAACTGGATCGGCGGGGCTATCGTCGCGGCGGCTTGCTGACCGAACTCCCGGTGCTGGGAGCCTGATGCGGCTCTTCGCAGCCATTCCGGTGGGCCCACCGGTCGATTCAGTGCTGCACCAACTGCTGGCGCGCTGGCGGACCACCAACTGGCCGGTGAAGTGGGTCCGCGGTGAAGGCCTTCATCTGACTCTCAAGTTCCTGGGATCGGTCGAGAACGGCCGGGTCGACGCTATCATCACGGCGCTGGCTCAAGCCACATCCGGCACTCCCCACCTTCCGTTCACCCTCACCGAGCTCGGTGGGTTTCCCACCTTGGCCAGGGCCCGGGTACTCTGGGCCGGTCTCGAAAGTGAAGCGGCTCTTGAGCTGCTGGTACACCGGGTGGAACAGGGGTTCGCTGGACTGGGCTTTCCGGTCGAGGGTCGCCCCTACCGGCCCCATGTGACTTTGGGGCGGGTGGGGGAGAACCAGCGGATCCCGGCGGCGGCGATCGAGAGCCTCTCGGCCACTGTGCTGGATCCCGTCAGCTTCACCTCGGCCCAGGTGGTTCTGTTCGAGAGCCTGACCGGCGCCGGTGGCTCCCGCTACGAGCCTCGGGCTACCTTTCCTCTGGGCCAGCGATGAAGCTGTGGACTCTGCCGTTCCGATTTCTGGGTATCCTGGCACTGGCGGCGCTGGTGAGCGGGGCGTGGCTGTTCCGTCACCAGCTGGCCGGTCTGGTGAAGAAGCCTGGCCAGGGCACCGAAGCACCAGCCGGGGGGAACCCCGGCGTGGCGAATCAGGCCTCGCTGGCGCGGGCCCGCG
This sequence comes from uncultured Gemmatimonadaceae bacterium, assembly GCA_964578865.1. Lineage (GTDB taxonomy): Bacteria > Gemmatimonadota > Gemmatimonadetes > Gemmatimonadales > GWC2-71-9 > JADJOM01. The sequence goes on from CAZOES010000081.1 coordinate 12,277, forward strand.
ACAAGGTCGACAGCCTGCACGGTTGGCAGGCCGATTCGATTGTGCTAACGGCCGCGGAGACGGCGTCGATTCTGCTGGATGGGCTGCCCGGCGACGCCCGGCGACACCTGGACTCGGTTACCGTCGTTCTGGGAGATGACCGGGTGACGCTGACAGCCAAACTGGAGACCTCGGCTATTCCCAAGGACCAGCTCGGTCCTCTGGCCGGTGCACTGAATCCCTGGGAGCTGATCGTTGCCGGCGGGCGGGTAGCTGTGACTCGGCCGGGTTTCGCCGAATGGCGGGTGGACTCGCTCAATCTGCGAGGCTTTACCCTCCCGGCAGAGACCAGCGCGCAGCTGATTGGTCGGGCGCTGGACGGCGCCAAGGACGGAGCGGTACGGTTGGAGTTACCGCGGGGAATCTCGGGTCTCCGGGTACGGTCGAGCGGAGTAGCCCTCTTTCGCGAGGAAGCGCGATGAACCATCGCCTGCTGGTGGTGGATGATGAACCGGGGATCCGCGATGCGCTCAAACAGGTCCTTGAATATGAGGGTCTGGATGTCCGGGTCGCTGGATCGGGGGGCGAGGCGCTGACGGTGTATCCGGAGCTGCGACCCCACCTGGTATTCCTCGACGTGAAGATGGCCGGGCTCGACGGTCTGGAGACCCTGACCCGGTTGCGGGAAATCGATCCCGGCGCGGTGGTCGTAATGATCTCCGGGCATGGAACCATCGCCACCGCGGTGGAAGCAACCCGCCGTGGTGCGTTCGACTTCCTGGAAAAGCCGCTCGACACCGATCGGCTGCTGGTGACGGTGCGGAACGCCCTCGAGCGGGTGCAGCTGGCGGGCGAGAATCAGCGGCTCCGCAAAGAGAGCGAGTCCCGTTTCGCCATGATCGGCGGCGGCCCCGCTCTCAAGGAGGTGCGTGAGGTGATCGCCCGGGTGGCCCCGACCAACGCCAGGGTGCTGATCACCGGTGAGAACGGCAGCGGCAAGGAGCTGGTGGCCCGGGCTATTCACGAGTCGTCACCCCGGAGGACCAAGACCTTCGTGGAAGTCAATTGCGCCGCGATTCCCTCCGAGTTGATCGAGAGCGAACTCTTTGGCCACATGAAAGGCTCGTTCACCGGTGCGGTGACCGACCGGGCCGGGAAGTTCGAGCTGGCCGACGAGGGCACCCTGTTCCTCGACGAGATCGGAGACATGTCTCCTTCGGCCCAGGCCAAGGTGCTGCGGGCCCTGCAGGAGGGCGTGATCACCCGGATCGGAGGGGCCAAACCCATCGAAGTCGATGTCCGGGTGATTGCCGCGACCAACAAATCGCTGGAAGAAGAAATCGGGGCGGGGCGCTTTCGCGAGGACCTGTTCTATCGCTTGAACGTGGTGCCGATTCAGGTTCCGCCTCTCCGGGACCGAAAGGAAGACATTGTTCCACTGGTCGATCATTTTGTGAAGCAACTCTCGGGCAGCACCGGCGTCGGGGCCAAGCCCTTCGAACCGGGCGCGCTGGAGCGGCTCTGCGACCGCAGCTGGCCGGGGAACGTGCGGGAGCTTCGCAACGCGGTCGAGCGGCTGCTCATTCTTGCCCCAGGAAAAAGTGTCACTGGGGCCGATGTGAGCCGGCTGCTGGGCGAAGGAGCCACGCCAGATGTGGTGGAAGGTGCTTCGGCGCCGGAAGGGACCTTCGAAGCGTTCAAGCATGACGCCGAACGCAGCTTCCTCGCGGCCAAGCTGCGGGAGCATGACTGGAACGTCTCGGAGACTGCCCGGGCGCTCAAGATGCCGCGTTCGAATCTGTACAAGAAGATCGAACGGTACGGTCTTTCCAGGGACACGCCATGAGCGAGCCGCGCGACTGGGACAAAGAGCTGGCCGATATCGACAAGGTCATCGCCAAGATGCCGGCCCAGAGCCAGGCTCCGGCGCGGAGCGGTGGGTCGGCGCCTGCGCCTGAGTCGCGGCAGATCTCGGCACCGTCCGGCGGGAAGATGGCTGCATTCACTACCTGGCTGCGGGTGGGACTGGGTCTGGCACTGGCGGTCGGAATCACCCAGTGGCCATACGCCAGCGCTTGCGGGCTCAACCTGATCGTCTATCTCGGCGCCATCGGCGTGGTGGTAATCGCGGGGCTGTGGAGTTCGATCAGCTCCTGGCGCAGGCGGATGGGCCTGGCCCACACCCTGTCGCTCATGGTTCTTCTGTGGGGCCTGATCCTGGGTGCCCGGGAGATCCTGCCCCGTAGCGGATACGCCAAGCACGTACGCACGTGGAGCTGTACCGTAAGCGGAGTCGAATCGCCCGCCCCGTAGTTCTCTCCCACCGAGACTCATGGCACCCACGTTCAAGAATCTGATTGGCGGCGACTGGTTCGCGCCTTCCACCGGCCGCTATCTCGAGAATCGCAACCCGGCAGATACCACGGACCTGATCGGCCGGTTCCCCGATTCCGGCTCAGCCGACATTGACCGTGCGGTCAAGGCGGCCAGCAAGGCGTTCGCCCGCTGGAGACTGGTTCCCGCACCGGCGCGAGGTGACCTGTTAAAGCGACTGGGTGATCTGCTCGCCGCTAACAAGGAGTCGCTGGCCGACAGCATGACCCGGGAAATGGGCAAGGTGCTGGCTGAAACGCGGGGTGATGTCCAGGAAGGAATCGATACCGCCTACTACGCGGCCAGCGAGGGTCGCCGGCTGTTTGGCCACACGGTCCCATCGGAGTTGCGTGAGAAGTGGGCAATGAGCTGGCGCCGGCCGATCGGAGTCTGCGGGTTGATAACGCCTTTCAACTTCCCGCTGGCGATCCCAACCTGGAAGATGTTTCCTGCACTGGCCTGCGGAAATACGGTTGTACTTAAGCCTTCAGAAGATGTACCTCATACATCCCACCGGCTGGTGGAACTGGCGCTCGAGGCGGGGTTCCCGCCCGGGGTCATCAATCTGGTTCATGGCGGCGGGGGGGCAGGAAAGTCGTTAGTAGAGCATCCAGACGTTCGAGTCCTGTCTTTCACCGGGTCGACCGAGACCGGCTCAGCCATCGGCGAGATTGCCGGTCGAACCCACCAGCGGCTCTCGCTCGAGATGGGTGGCAAGAACGCGCTCATCGTCATGGACGACGCCGACCTGAACCTCGCCCTGGACGGGGTATTGTGGGGCGCCTTTGGAACCACCGGGCAGCGCTGTACCGCCACCAGCCGGCTGCTGCTGCATCGGAAGATCCATGACAAGTTCCTGACCCGCCTGGCCGATCGGGCCCGCCAACTCAAACTGGGCGACGGACGTAAGGCTGGTGTGGAGGTGGGACCGCTGATTCATGAAGCTGCGAGGGACAAAGTTGAACGCTACGTCGAGATTGGCCGCAAGACTGGAGCCAGGCTGGTAATCGGGGGCAGGCGGCCCAAAGCGGGTGCGCTCGCCAGGGGATGGTTCTTCGAGCCGACCATTTTCGCCGGGGTGAGGCCGGGAGACCGGCTGGAGCAGGAAGAAATCTTCGGGCCGGTACTGAGTGTGGTGCGGGTCGAATCGTTAGACGAGGCAATCCGGGTCAATAACGGGGTACGCTACGGGCTTTCCAGCTCGCTCTACACCCGGGACGTGGCGGCTGCCTTCAAGGCGATGCAAGATCTCGACAATGGCATCACGTACATCAACGCTCCCACTATCGGGGCAGAGGCCCATCTTCCCTTTGGCGGGGTGAAACAGACTGGCAATGGCCATCGTGAAGGCGGCTGGCAGGTTTACGAGTTCTATTCCGAGACCAAGGTAGGGTACGTCGACTATTCCGGGCGGCTGCAGAAGGCCCAGATCGACAACTACCGGGAGAGGTGAGAGGGGAGAGGGAACTGCCGATGGGTTCCCCCGCTTGCGCCGGTTTTTGGTCCCGGCTAAGGTTCTGGAAGATGCTCCTACCTGCCTGCGGTGAGGCAATTACTTAATGCGTCCAATGCGTGTCGGGACCGGTAAGCGTGGCTCCTCTGGATTTGACGAGGGCTCGCTTGACCAGTACCTGCGTGAGATCAGCAAGTACCCGCTGATCAACCAGGCCGAAGAAGTAGAATTGGCCAAGCGCATTCGGGCGAAAGACCCGGAGGCGCTGGACAAGCTGGTCCGCAGCAACCTCCGCTTTGTGGTCTCGGTTGCCAAGAAATATCAGAACCAGGGTGTTTCTCTCAGTGATCTGATCAACGAGGGAAACCTGGGGCTGATTCGCGCGGCCCATAAGTTCGACGAGACCAAGGGGATCAAGTTCATCTCCTACGCGGTCTGGTGGATCCGCCAGGCGATTCTGCAGGCCCTGGCGGAGCAGAGCAGGATCGTTCGAGTCCCGCTCAACCGGGCCGGTACGCTGCACCGGATCGGCAAGCGCTCATCGATGCTGCTGCAGGAGCTGGGTCGGGAACCGACCCCCGCCGAGATCGCCGAGGGAATGGATATCTCGATGGAGGAAGTCCAGAAGACTCTCTCCATCAGTCAGAACCACCTCTCGCTCGACGCCCCGCTCACTCCCGGCGAAGACAACAAGCTCCTCGACTACCTCCCCGACACCCAGAACGCCGGTCCCGACAGCGACACCTTCGAGAAGGCGCTGACCGAGTCTATCGAAGAGGTGCTATCGACGCTCAAGGAGCGGGAGGCCAAGATCCTGCGGCTCTATTTCGGGCTGGACGGCCCGGAACCGATGACGCTGGAGGAGATCGGGAGCCAGTTGGGGATTACCCGGGAGCGGGTGCGGCAGATCAAGGAAAAGGCCCTTACCCGGCTTCGTCATGTAAGCCGGGCGCGAGCTTTGGAGAGCTTCTTGTCGTAGGCCGTTAGCCGTCAGCAACTCCGAAAGAAACGACCCTCTCCGGAAAGATCCGGGAGGGTCGTTTTGCATCGATGGAGCTAGCGGCTTACGGCCAGTATCCTTCCCGCCTGTTCAAATTCAATCAAGAATGCGTCGTGCCCATAAGGAGTGGTGATCTCCTCGTATCTCGCATTGGCACCACCGCGCGAATAGGCCTCGACCCAGCGACGCACCTCCCAGGGGTAGTACAGGATGTCGGTGTTGATCCCCACCCCGACCACCTCTTTTACCATCATCGCCGTGTGCTTCCCAGCCTCCTCCGCCGATCCCACATCGTGCGAGTCCATTGAGCCCATCAGGCTCACATAACTCCGGGCATCGAAGCGGTCGACCAGCTTGTCGCCGTGGCGGCGCAGGTAGTGATCGACATCGAACCGGCCGGGGGTCCGGGTCTGGTCCCGTCCAAAGCGCTCATCGAACTCGATCACCGAGCGATAAGTGATCATGGCGATCGCCCGCGCGGCGGCGAGGCCGGCCGAAGGTCCCCGGCCCGGCTGGTAGCGGCCATCCTGCCAGGCCGGATCGGCCTCGATGGCCATCCGCTGTGCGGCGTTCCAACCGATGGCTTGGGCGCTGGTGCGCTCGGGAGCGCAAAACACCACCAGGCGGTCAACCGGAACCGGAGTGATCAATCCCCACTGCAGCGTGACCATACCGCCCAGCGAGCCGCCGCTGACCAGTGCCAGGTGCTCGACCCCGAGATGCTGCAGCAACGGAACATGGGCCCGGGCCAGGTCGCCAGCGGTCAATTCCGGGAACGATCCATCAGCGACGTCGGCCGGACCGGAGGATCCGTAACAGCTGCCCAGCAGATTGGCCGAGAGAATCGGCCCGGTACTGGGATCGATGGGAAGTCCCGGCCCGATCATCGGGCCCCACCAGTCCTGGGCCCGTGCATTCCCGGTCAGGGCGTGAATCAGGAGCTTCCACCCGGCTCGAGGACGACTGCTCAGGTTACCGACTACCTGGTAGCGCAGGGTGGCATTGCGAATCAGCCCACCACGCTCGGTCCGGAAATCTCCCAGCAGGAAATCGCCGGAGAAGGTGTCGAGGGCAGGGGGCGCGATAGTAGCCACCGTCAGGAGGCCCGGAGGGCGTTGGTAGGTCTACAGCTGACGAACGCCGTGTGGAGGGCGCGAGTCGCGTCATTCACCAGAGACGCCGGAACCACGAACCGGAGTCCATTGGCGGCCGGCTGGATCTCCCGCTCGGTAATCCCGGCGGCGTGAAGCGCCGCCCGGAGCCCATCGGCCTCGTGTTTGAGATCGGAATTCTGGGCTGCGAGTACCGTCACCCGGCCCTCCTGGGCATCGACGTAAGTCGCTACCGCGCGGACTCCGGATGGGTTCGCTTCGGGGTGAACCACGCTGTCGGCCAGATCCTCATCCAACGACCAGAACTCCAGCCGTAGCCCCTCACTCTCGGCCAGGTGAGCCGCCTCGGCCTGAATGACTTTGGCCCCCGCCGAAGTCAGAGCAGAAAGAAAGCGGTGAGGTGCCTGGTCGATCCGCTCCGCGTCGGGAACCAGCTTGGGATCGGCAGTGCGAAGCCCGTGGGCTTCCTTTACAAAGACGGTGCGCCGGCCCTGCAGCGCGACGGTCAGGGCCACGGCCGAGGTATCGGTCCCGCCCCGTCCCAAGGTAGCCACACGGCCCCGCTGCCAGCCCTGAAAACCGGTGATAATGGGAATCGCGCCGTGGGCGAGAATTCGTTCGATTTTCCGGGGCACCACGCCACTGATCCGGGCATCGCCAAAGGGGCCTTTGCTGACTACGCCGGCTTCACGAGCATCCAGCGAAACCGCTGCGACGCCAAGCTGATTGAGTGCCAGCGCCAGGAGAGAAGCCGAGACGACTTCGCCGCTGGACACGGCACGATCCGCTTCGGCCTGGGCCGCCCGCTTCCGGGCGGCCACTCGAGGGGCGTCTCGCTTCACCGTCGCCGCTATCTCCCGGGAGAGGCCGAGAAGATGGTCGGTGACGCCCCGTCGAGCGCTGGCGACGGCTACAACCGGGCCGGCGGCAGCCTGTCGGGCCAGCCGCTCGGCTTGGGCAACGATACGCTGGGGGGAGGCGAGTGCGTCGCCCCCCAGTTTGAACACTACCGGTCGATCACTCATCGGGCAGCACCGGCGGTGGCCCGGGTGGAGTCGGTGGACGCAGCGCTGCCGCCCAGGGCCTGGTCCAGGTCGGCGATCAGATCGCGCACATCCTCCAGGCCAGCGGAGATCCGGACCAGCTCGGGGACCACACCGGTGGCCCGCTGCTGCTCAGGGGTTAGCTGCTCGTGGGTAGTCGAGGCCGGGTGGATGATGAGCGACTTGGCGTCGCCCACGTTGGCCAGCAGAGAATAGAGCTTCACCCGGTCGATCAGCCCCTTGGCCGCCGCATGGCCGCCCTTCACCCCAAAAGTCAGAACCCCGCCGAAGCCACCCTCCAGATAGCGCTTGGCGTTGCGATGCTCCGAGTGGGTTTCCAGGCCAGGGTAGGAGACCCATTCAACCCGGGAGTCCTGCTGCAGCCAGCGAGCCAGTGCCAGAGCGTTGTCGGAGTGGCGCTTGATACGGAGCGGCAGGGTCTCGAGGCCCTGGAGGAAGAGGAATGCGTTGAAGGGCGAAAGCGCCGGACCGAGATCGCGGAGCAGCTGGACCCGAAGCTTGAGGATGAACGAGAGATTCCCGAACGCCTCGGTGTACACCAGACCATGGTAGGACGGGTCGGGGCTGCTGAATTCGGGGAAGCGCGCCTTGGCCTTGGGGCTGGCCCAATCGAACTTGCCGGCGTCCACCACCACGCCGCCGATCGCGGTTCCGTGGCCGCCGATCCACTTGGTGGCAGAGTGGACTACGATGTCTGCGCCGTGCTTGATGGGGCGGGCCAGGGTGGCGGCCCCGAAGGTGTTGTCGACTACCAGTGGAATGCCTGCCTCATGGGCGATGTCTGCCAGGGCTTCGAAGTCGGGAACATCCAGCCGTGGGTTGCCGATGGTCTCGACATAAAGCAGCCGAGTCCCGTCGTCGATCGCCGCCTTCACCGCCTCGAGGTTGTGGATGTCGACGAACCTTGTGGTGATCCCCCATTTGGGCAGGGTATAGGCGAAAAGGTTGTAGGTGCCGCCGTACAGCGTCTGGGACGAGACCAGGTTGTCTCCCGCCCGGGCCAGGTTGAGCACTGTGAGGGTCTCGGCCGCCTGACCGCTGGCGACGGCCAGGGCGGCCGCCCCTCCTTCCAGCTCGGCAATCCGCTTCTCGAACACATCCGAGGTCGGGTTCATGATCCGGGTGTAGATGTTCCCGAATTCCTTGAGCCCAAAGAGATTGGCGGCGTGCTGGGTGTTGTTGAAGACGTAGCTGGTGGTGGCGTAGATCGGGACGGCCCGGGCGTTGGTGGCGGGGTCAGTCACCTGGCCAGCGTGGATGGCAAGGGTATCCGGATGGTACGACATGGTGTGGCTCCTCTGGTCGACGGTTTTGTAGGAGGCCTTAGTCGATAAAGCGCAAAAAAGGCCCGGTTCACGTCAGGTGAACCGGGCCTTGGCTTCGTCTTTCGGTCTCTGTGGCGTTGTTTAGATCACATATCGCGCCGACCGGGACGTGCGCTGGCACAGTCCACCCCGCGAGGGGTGCACTTGCTAATACAGCGACACATCAAGGGGCAGCGCTTCATAAGCTCCGAAACGTTACCTCGGGTCGCGTGGCAAGTGCTAAAAGCACAAAACCCCCGCGGCCACGAGCGCGGGGGTTACTCCCACGGCTCTTTAGCTCTTTGTTTTGGGGTTTCCCCCGGGCGGTAGCAAGTGGCCCTAAATCCGTCCGCCGGTCAGCATACTACGATTTGTTGCTGAGTACGTCAAGAGGTCGTGGGTCTTGGGTCGTGAGTCGAGAGCAGTTTACGGCCCACGACGCACGACTCACGACCCGTTCA
>CAZOES010000082.1:0-3588 GCA_964578865.1 uncultured Gemmatimonadaceae bacterium
AGGCGGGCAAGGCGGGCAAGGCGGGCAAGGCGGGCAAGGCGGGCAAGGCGGGCAAGGCGAAGAAAACCAGATTCCCTGCTTCGGAAACTCCGGCGCGTGCCCGGGAGATTCTGGCCAGGCTCAAGCGCGAATATCCCGATGCCCGCTGCGCCCTCGACCATACCAACGCCTACCAACTGATCGTCGCGACCATTCTCTCGGCGCAGTGCACCGATGCCCGGGTGAACATGGTGACGCCGGTACTGTTCGCGAAGTACCCCAATGCAGGATCGCTCGCCCAGGCCCGTCAGCCTGAGGTCGAGAAGATCATCCAGTCGACCGGCTTCTTCCGGAACAAGGCGAAGAACTTGATCGCCATGGCGCAGGCGGTGGTGGCCGACCACGGCGGAGAAATCCCCCGGTCGATGGCCCAACTCCATGCCCTTCCCGGGGTGGGACGCAAGACCGCCAATGTGGTCCTTGGCAATGCCTTCGGCATCAACGAGGGCGTGACTGTCGATACCCACGTCACTCGGCTCTCCGGCCTGCTTGGTCTCACCCGACACACTGATGCGGTAAAGATCGAACAGGATCTGATGCAGCTGATTCCTCAGCACGATTGGACCCTGGTTTCCCATTTGTTGATTCTGCACGGCCGCAAGATCTGCATTGCCCGGCGGCCCCAGTGCGGTCTCTGCGTGCTGGCCACTATCTGCCCCTCGGCGAAAATTACCGCCTCACAGGCGTCACCGCGGCGAAGCCAAAGCTGAACAGCCAGACCTGAGGCAGCCCACCCTCCGCCAGGAAAAATCGTCGGGTGATATCGACCCGCAGAATCATTCCTTTCCCGATCTTTCCGGCCACCCCGGCTCCTCCGTACATGCCGAACAACCCGTTGCCGCCGCCGAACAAGCCGGTCGCACCGAATTTCAGCAGAAACACACCCCCGGCCGATGGAGACTGGTAGGTGGTGCCCAGATCGGTCACGATGCCCAGCGCGGAAGTCCCCGCTACCGGAAGAAGTCCAACGCCGAACTCACTGCCCCACCGTCCTGGTGAAATACGCAAGCCCCGGAGCGAGAACGCCGTAGCTCCTCCATAGTCCTGGATTACGTAGCGATCCAGTGTGACGCCAAGACCGAATCCCTCCAGACTGTCACTTCGAGTGGAATCCGCTGGAACGCAGACCGGAGGCCTGGGTCGGTCCTGGGCCTGAGCCGGAAGGGCCAATCCGGCCGTCAAGAGCAACGCAGTCAGATTCGGCCGCATCGATCAGTCACCTCGATCTCGAGCGCGTGAGCGGCGGATTGCCGGTCTCTCTCGGCGTGGATACGTTCGGACCCTAGCCCGCTCCCGTGACCCAGCCGAAACCCCGGCACCGCGACCCACCCTCTCCAGCTGCGACCCGCCAATGCTCGAGCTGCGCACCCTCGGAACCCTCGGCTTGCGCCACAGCGCCGGTACCGAGCTGCGGGCTGTGCTCAAACAGCCCAAACGGCTCGCCCTGCTGGGCTGGCTGGCGATCGAAGTGGGCGATCGATGGACCCGCCGGGATGTGCTGCTCGGGCTGTTCTGGCCCGAGTTGGATCAGTCTCACGCACGGGCCGCACTGCGCCGGGCGCTGTTCTTTCTGCGCCAGGCAGTAGGCGAAGCAGTCATCGAAGGAAGAGGCGACGAAGAACTGCGGATCGCTCCCGGATCCCTCTGGTGTGACGCCAGCGAATTCGAGCGGGCCCTGGGAGAGAACAGGCTTACGGCGGCGCTGGAGCTCTACCGGGGGCACCTGCTCGAAGGCTTCTACATAGCCGGCGCACCGGAGGCGGAGGAATGGCTGGATCGGACCCGAAGGCGGCTCAAGCAACGAGCCGTACGAGCGGCCTGGAGTTTGGCGGAAGACCCGGCCACTCCGCCGGCCGAGGCAGTCGAGTGGGGCCGCCGAGCCGCGGGCTTTGCGCCGGATGACGAGGAGAGTGTCCGGCGTCTGATGACGTTGCTGCAGCGGAGTGGTGATCGGGGCGGTGGGCTGATCGTCTTCGATGAGTATGCTCGCCGGCTCCGGCTGGACTTCGATGCAGTTCCCTCGACTGAGCTTCAGGCCCTGGCCCAACAGATCCGTCAGAGGCCCGCAGACCCAGCGTCTCAGCCCGAGTCTCTGGTCCTGGTAATCCCCCGGTTTACCCAGCTGGCCAGCCGAACCACGCCGTCGCTGGCCGCTTTGCGAACCTGGCTGGATGCAGAAGAGCATTTCCGCATGGGACAGTTTCTTCCCGCCCTCGACGCCTACTCGCGTACCACCGAGATCGATCCGGATTTCGCGTTAGCTCACTACCGCACTGCTTCGGCTGCGGCCGCGAGCGCGCTGATCGAACCGGCCCGCGCGGCATCCCGGCTCGCGGTCGAACGGATCGCCGGCCTGTCCGAGCGGGAACGCCTGCTGGTGGAAGCCCAGGACGCCTGGTTACATGGACGAAGCGATGAGGCAGAACGGCGCTATGCCGCGGTCGTTGCGAACCATCCCGACGATTTCGAAGCATGGTTCCTGCTCGGCGATCTGCTGTTCCACGGCAATCCCTACCGGGGGCACAGCATCAGGGAAGCCAGAAGCGCACTGGAACGGGCGCTGGCACTCGACGGAAACCATGTAAGCACGCTGGTGAAGCTGACCCGGCTCGCCGCGCTTGACCGCGACTGGAGCCGGCTCGATGTCCTGGTCACTCGCATCGCCGAGCAGAGCCCCGAGAGTGCCCACACTCTGGGCGTGCGGGCACTGCGGGCCTCGGTCCTTGGTCGCGCCGAGGAATACCGCGAAGTGTTGGCCCGGCTGCGGGAAGCCCCAGCGCTCGCCATCGCCATGGCGTTCTCCGATCTCTCGCTCTACGGGAAGGACCTGGCCGAGGCCGAACGGCTGGGCCGGGAGCTGGTAGAACTCTTCCGCTCGGCCGAATTGCAGGCCTTTGGTCATCTGGTCCTGGCCAGCATTGCGGTAGCCCGGAACGATCTCACCACCGGTGATTCTCAACTGCGACTGGCCCGGCAGCTGGACTTCAACTGGTCACTTGAGATCCGGGGCCTGCTCGCCGCGCTGCCCTTTGTCGCCTGGCCTCAAGGCTGGGTTGAGGACACCAGGGTCGCGCTTCAGCAGTGGGATCCCGGCGCACATCGGCCCAACGCAGGGTTGCCTCTCGCATTCCATAGTCAGCTTCACCCCCACCTCAGGGCATACTTGTTGGCACTGCTCTCAGCGCGACTCAACGACGCGGCCGGAGCTGCCGAGGCTGAGGAGACGCTGGCTGAGCTGGAGGTGCCGGAAGATGAGTCGGCGGCGGTGCTGGTGGAGCGACTTGAGCGATCGGTGCGAACGGAGCTGCTGGTCTTGCGCGGTGAGTACCAAGAGGCGCTGATCGAGCTGACGGGGTCGTCAGGCGACATCTGGTTTCAGTACGCGGTGGCTTCCCCGTTCTACGGTGGGGCTTTCGAACGCTGGCGCCGCTCCACCCTGCTTCGGAGACTGGGCCGAGAAGCGGAAGCCCAACGCTGGTTAGGCTCGATCGCGGAGCGATCCCCCTGGGAACTCCCCTTCAGGCTGGCGCAGAATCGACCAAGGACCGC
>CAZOES010000082.1:3688-20543 GCA_964578865.1 uncultured Gemmatimonadaceae bacterium
ACCCACGACCCACGACAACCTATCCAATAACTGTCGTATACACCTCCTCCCCCGTCTTCCGGAATCCCCGTTTGAGATAGTTGGGTAACGCGCCGGGATGATCCAGGGTGCAGGTGTGGAGCCAGACCCGGGTCGGCTTCATGGCCCAGGCCTCCTGCACCGAGCGGGTCAGCAGATACTTCCCCAGCCCCTGGCCCAGAAACTCGGGCATCAATCCGAAATAGGCGATCTCGCGCGAACCATCCTCATGACCGCGCAGTTCGAAGAACCCGGCCGGTGCGCCGGAAACGGTCAACAGCCATACCACGCTGGGTCCAGCGAGCCACTCGCGAAACTGCGCCTCGGTCCAGGGCAGCCGATCCTTCCAGTGATACTCCCGCCCTACCTCGACATAGAGGTACCGATAGAAGTGCCACGGGATGTCCTTGATCGGTTCGAGCCTTACCTCCGGCCCAGCTGAGCCTTCAGCCTTAAGCTCGCTGGGCGACGACATCTCCAGGTACGTCCGAGTCACGCTTACTTCAGGCATCGTCTTGCTCCCAAAATTCGTAGACATGCAGAGCTGGGCAATCTTACCACACAGCAACGCTTGCCACCCGACGGGCCATCCACTAAAGCGAGTCCAACCCCAAGCAAAGCCTACAGATACCGAGGTCGTGCAAATCGAGTGACCAGACGCATCCCCCGGCTGTCCCGTAGACCGAGGAATCTCATGCGTCGTCTGTTACTCCCGTTGGTTGCGCTGGCCCTGGGTGCCGCGCCGGCTGCTGCGCAGGGGTGGATCGAGATCGAACGTCCCCGCATCCCCCTGCCGAACAATCCCAACATTGTGCGGGTCAGCTCCGATGTCCGCACCACCATCGATGGCCGGGTCGCTCGGGTCGAAGTCGAAGAGCGCTTCCGCAACGCCGGCGGCGGTCTGGCCGAAGGAAGCTATCTCTATCCCCTTCCCGGTGAAGCGGTGTTTCAGAACTTCTCCCTCTGGATGGGTGACCAGGAGCTTCGCGGCGAGATGATGAACGCCGAGCAGGCCCGCGGCATCTACGAGGAAATCGTCCGTCGACAGAAAGATCCTGCCCTCCTCACCCTCGCCGGCCATGGCTTGGTGCGGGCTCAGGTCTTCCCGATTCAGCCCGGTGAGACCCGCAAGGTGGTTCTACGCTATACCCAGTTGCTCGACCGCGCCGGCGATGCCCTGCGGCTCCGCTACGCGATGGGCAAGCGTGGCAGTGAGAGCGGCACCTGGCGGCTCTCGCTTCCCGACGAAGAAGCGTACGGCACGCCGTACTCGCCCACTCACCAGCTCAATAGCAGCCGAAACAACGGCCGGCTCGAGCTCAGCGTGGATACCCGGAACGGTGGCGATATCGAGCTGCTCCTGCCGCTTCGTCGTGGCCTGGTTGGCACTTCGGTGCTGACTCATTCGCCCGGTGGCGAAGACGGCTACGTGATGCTGCTGGTCGCGCCGCCTCAGCGGGAAGAAGGACCGGTGGTTCCCCGCGATCTGTCCATGGTGGTCGACGTGTCCGGCTCGATGTCGGGTCAAAAGCTGGATCAGGCCAGGGCCGCGCTTCGGCAAGCACTCGGCACCCTGCGGCCGGAGGATCGCTTCCGTCTCATCGCCTTCAGTTCCGGAGTCCGGAATTTCCGGGACGGCTTTACTCCAGCCACTGGCGCGAATCTGCGGGAGGCCCGCGAATTCGTTGATGCCCTCCAGGCCGATGGCGGCACCAACATCAGCGGCGCCCTCGATGCAGTGCTGGGCACCTCGGTCTCCGAGGAGCGGCTGCAGCTGGTGATCTTCCTGACCGACGGCGTTCCCTCGGTCGGGGAACAGGACCCTGATCGTATCGCGGCACAGGCCGCTGGCCGGATCGGCCGGGCCCGGGTCTTCACCGTCGGGGTTGGCCACGACGTGAATACCTACCTGCTCGACCGCCTGGCCAAAGAGGGACGAGGCGCTGCCGAGTACGTCGCCCCCGACGCCAACGTGGAAGTGGCAGTAGGTAATCTGGTCGGCAAGCTGCGCCGTCCTGCGCTGGTTAATCTGCGGGTGGTCCAGAGTCCGGTGGAGTTCCGCGACCTTTCGCCCGGCAACCTGCCTGATCTCTTTTATGGGGAAGAGCTGGTGGTCTTCGGACGGTACCACGGCACCGGCAACGGCCAGGTCATTATCGAGGGCGAGCGCAACGGCCGGCGCGAGCGCTTCACGGCGAGCGCCGATTTCCGGGGGGTGAGTTCCGCCAACGAATTCATTCCCAAGCTCTGGGCCTCCCGCCGGATCGGCGATCTCACCCGCCAGATCCGCATTGAAGGGGCCAACGAGAACCTTATCCGCGAAGTGCGGGAGCTGGGTCTCCGCTACGGTATCCTGACCGAATACACCTCCTACCTGGTACAGGAGCCCAATCAGGTGGCCGTGCGGATGGAGGATCGCCGCCGGGATATGGCCGCCAATGGCGCCGGCTTATCCAGTCAGCCGATGTCGCTGCCCGCACCGTCGCCCGTGGCCCAGACCGGCAAGGTCGCTTTCGAACGGGCCAAGGAAAGTGGACGGCTCTCCAGCGCGTCCACCCTGGCATCGGCCGACTCAATCGCCGCTGATAAGTTCGAGGCCCTGCGTGAGTCCGACAGCGAACTCAAGCGGGTCGGTGGGCGGGTCTTCCGCCGCGACAAGGACGTCTGGACGGACATCGCCCACGCCGATAGCCTCCGGGTACTCACAGTTGCTCCGTTCAGCCCGGCCTACTTCGCTGTGGTGCGTGCCATCCCCGAGCTGACCGCAAGCCTGCAGGTGGACAGCCCGGTGCTCGTTGCCGGCAAGAAGGCGAGCCTCAAGGTCGCCGCCGGAGGAAAGGAAAAGTTGAGCGACACCGAACTGAAGGACTTCGTTCGCCAGTTCCGGGGAATTTCCTGATGCGGACCACGCTGTTGATCGCCCTCGGCCTCTGCGGCTGTACCGCGGAGGCCGGTGGGCTGCCCGAACAAGAGTGGCGCTACGCCCAGGCTCATGCCGACTGTGCACCCTGGGATGGCGCCGCCACTGCCATCGAGTTGAGCGATACCCCGATTGGTGAGCCGAGATCGGTGCCTTATCTCCATATCTCGGTCTACCGTGGCATGTCGGATAATCAGGGTCGATCCGAGCTCAAGGGCATGGAATCCGGCAGCCTCAGCGCGACCTGGTGTACCGCCGAGGATGCTTGTGTATCAGCCGATGCCGGGTGGGTGGACCTGGACCCGAAGGATGAATCACTGGAGGGTAAGTACAATTTGCATCTCCCCGACGGGCGCACCATCAGCGGAAAATTCACCGCGCCGATCGTCGCGATGCGGGTACTCTGCGGCTGAGTTAGCAACGCTTTCAAGGAGAATCGAAGCGGCGCATGGCTGGAACGCCGATCGAAGAACTGTTCGCCCAGTATCACCAATCCCTGTTGCGGATGCTCTATCGCCGCACCGGGGACCGTGATCGTGCGGAGGACATTGCCCAGGAGGTATTCACTCGTGCCCTGGCTACTCCACCCGACAACCCTCGGCCCTGGTTGTTTGCCGTGGCGTTGAACCTGGTGCGGGACGACGGCCGTCGGGCAGTTCGGCAGGGACGGCGGCTCCAGCTGCTCAAGGCGGAATCGCCCAGCGCAGCCCCGGCCCCGGATGACGAACTGGAGCGGGCCGAGAAATCGGCACGGGTAAAGAAGGCTTTGAGCGAACTGCGGGATATCGATCGGGAGGTGCTGTTGCTCAAGGCCGAGGGGTTTGACTACGACGAGATCGCCGCAACGACCGGCCTCGCCAAGGGTGCCATCGGCACCACCATCGCGCGCGCACGGCGCAAACTGGTTGAGGCCTATCGGGCGGAGGAGAAGGACCGGAATGTCGCATCTTGATGAAGGACAGCTGCACGCCCTGCTCGACGGTGAGCTGGACGAAGCTGAACGCAAGACAGTCGAGGCTCATCTCGAAAGCTGCGCCGAGTGCCGCCGCGAGTTCGCTGAGGCGAGAGCATTGATGGCCGGAGCCGACGAGCTGATCGCTGCGGTCGAGTTGCCCGCCAGCACCCGGCCCGCGGCAGTTGCACCTCGCCCGAAGCCGCCTCTGTTCCGCTGGAGGAGTGTTGCCTGGGCCGCCAGCGTATGTCTCGCCGTTGGCTTGGGATACCTGGCTCGGGCTGCCGATTTTCAGGAACGCTATGCTCAGCCGGCATCCACACCCGTGGCTGACGCGGCACCGGCACCCTCCCTGTTTGATTCGCAGCCCGCCAAACAGGAATTAGAAGAAAAGACTGGCGCGATGAATCGCCGGGTCGCTGCCAATGGCCCCGCCGATCAGAAAATCGTGCTGCAGGCACCGGTGGAACCGGCCCGTCGCGACGAAGCCCTCGCATCGGCCAAACGAGAGGGCGACACCAAGCCGAAAGCGGCCGCCTCCGCGGTGGCCAAGGAAGCAGAGTCTGCCGCCCCAACAGATGGGCTCCGTGCGCTGACCAACCAGACCGGGAAGGACGCCGAGGATGCCAGGAGCAACGACGCGATCGCGGTCCCGGCTCCAGCGCCGGCCCCAGGCGAGGAAGGCCGTCTGGCCAGCAAACCGGCTCCTGCCCAACCGGCTGCACCGCCCCGTCAACCGCAGGTGACCACTGCTGAGCGCGCTCGCAAGGAACTGAGCGGTCAAGGTGCGTTTGCCCCGGCTGCCGCCGGCGCCGGTGCCCAGTTTCGAGAGGTAACCGCTTTTCAGCCCACCCCCATGGAGGCGGCCGTGAGAATCCTGGGTGGGTCTATACGTCTGGTGGACGGTATGACCCCCGTCAGGGTACTGGTGGGCCCGGGTATTTTGGTGAGTGGTGCTGATAGCGGACTGGAGATCGTCCGAGTGGTGTACAATGATCCCCCGGGCCGGGAACTTTGGCTCGATCAGCAGCGTCCCCGGCCGGGTGAAAATGAGCAGGACAAGCTGGGAAAAACGGCCACAACGTTGCTCCCGGGCGACACTTTGGTCGTGAACTATCCGGCCGGCCAGAAGGGCCTGAGGTGGATTCACCAAACCGGTTTCCGGCTTGGACTTACGGGGTTTCTTCCGGCTGATTCCTTGCGGTCCCTGGCCCGCCGGGTCCAGTAGAGACGGGAATTGCAGACTGGGTACCATTCCCGGTCTATCGGCGTGAGGCACCTTGCAGTAGCCTACGCCCCTTGCTACCGGCGTGAACGGCCAGGCTGCCTGACAATAGGAGTGTGAATGTTCCACCTGAACGAGCGCACGCTGGAAAAGCTGGTCTCCGGCTCCGCCCTGGTCTCGGATGTCGAACGCATCCGGGTCCATGTGTCGGAGTGCCGGGCCTGCGCTCGTCGGCTGGAAGAGTGGCGTGACAACTACGCCGAGATCGATCACGCCTACCCTGAACTGACTCACGCCGACAACGCCACCAGACTCACTGCCGGTGGATTGGTAGTAGTTCCAGTTGATGAGCCGCGCTGGAGACCGGCGCTGCCCAAGCTCAACTTCGCCAATGTGCTGTGGGTAGTCGCCCTGATCATGGCGCTGGTGGTTGGCTACGGCGCCAACCGGCTGCGGTCTTCCAACGACGGCTTCGAGGCAATCGCTTCATCTCGCAGTCCTCGGCCTCTCCGCCCCGAGAAAGGTTCCGGGGCTGGAGTACCAATTCCGTTGGCCCAGCCGGGTGAAAGCCTGGTGCGAGTGCCCCAGCGGCCGTCGCTCAAGCAGCCCGCAGCGATCGTGGACGATACCACCGATGAAAGCACCGCGGCCGAGCCTCCGGTCCGGGCCAAGCCCTACAAGCCGGAACCCCGCTCTACACCGGCTGCGACTCTCGATACCCGAGCCGATCCGCCAGCCCCGGCGCCCGTCTCGCCCAGCTTCCGCAATGTTCAGCAGGCCGAGGCGGCCCGTCGTCTCGGTGGTACGTTGCGGCTGATGAAGGGTCTCGAGCCGGATCACATCGAAGTGGGCCCGGCCGCCGCCGTGCCCGGCGCCCTTTCCGGTCTTGCGGTGGTGCGGGTGGTCTATCGCACTCCGGAGGGCGGACGGATCCTGCTCGATCAGCAGCTCATTCCCGCCGACAGCGCGGGCTTCCATCCGATCGACGATCCCACCCTCGAGAACGGCCAGACCGCCTTCGGCACCGCGCCCAACGGTGTCTCGGTGGCCACCTGGGTGGATCACGAGGGATACCGGATTTCCCTGGTGACCCAGGCTCCCGTCGACTCGCTGAAACAGCTGGTGCAGCTGGTCAGATAGCCCCCAGCCCGTGTGACCCCGGTTACCGCCCCCGTCGGAGCCGGACCGCCATTCTGCAGTATCCCTTTCCGGATCTCCACATGCGCACCCGCCTCACACTGGCGCTGGCTGCTATTGCCGCCTGCGTCAGCACCCGGGCCCTTCAGGCCCAGGGTGACATCCGACTCGGCCTCGGTGCCGGGGTCTCGGTTCCCCTTCGCAGCTACTCCGACGCCGTCGACAAGGGCTGGTTAGGCAACGCCAACCTCACCTTCTTCCCGTCAGCTTCAACTTCACTGGGGCTTCGGCTCGACGGGTTCTATGGCCGCAGCGGTCTGAGCTCCTTCAGCGGGCACCAGTCATGGATGGGTGGTCTGGCCAGCCTCCAGTTCCAGTTCGGGGCCAAGCGGTCGCCCAACCGGTTCTACCTCTTCGGAGGCGGCGGTTACGTCCACACCGAGACCGAGGCCGGTGGCTTCCCCAAGAACTCCGATACCAGCCCTGCGATCTCCGGAGGCGGCGGATTCACCTTCGGGGGCAAGGGGTTGGCCTTCTTCGTTGAGGCCCGCTACCTGAACGTTTATAGCGACGGGGCCAAGCCTCAATTCGCCCCTTTGACGGCCGGGATTTCATTCGGGGGATTGTGACCGAAAACGAGACACTCAGGGTCCGGAAACCAGGGCGGGTCTGGTTATTATTGGGCCGCCCGGGGCGGGCCATGGTGGCCCGCTGCTAATAAGGGCAGAACTTCTCAGGGAGTGTGTTATGAAGCGGATCGTTTCCGTCGCAATCGCAGCTGGTGCCGTGATGATGCTGGCCACGGCAAGTGCCCACGCCCAGGTGAGCGTCGGAGTCGGTGGTGGTGTGACTATCCCCTTGGGTGATTTCGGCGACGTCGCCAAGACCGGCTGGCATGGCCTGGCCAACGTCGGCTACGACATGCCCTCCGGACTCGGCGTCAGGGGCGACTTCTACTACGGGCAGAACAGCTTCGATGGTGCTGACGGCAAGAGCAAGCTGGCGGGCGGGTTCGGCAATATCCTCTACCACTTCAAGAGCGCCGGTGTCACGCCATACGTGATTGGCAGCATCGGCTTCATCAACGCGAAGGGCGAAGCGACCGCCGGTGGCATTACCGTGTCGGGCTCCGAGACCAAGATCGCCTTCGGTGGCGGCGCAGGCCTCAAGTTCCGAGCTGGTTCTGATTCGCACATTTTCGTGGAAGGCCGTTATATCACGGTCAACACCAGCGACTCCAACACCAACTTCATCCCGATCACCGTGGGTATCAGCTTCGGGCTGAAGTAAGCACTCCTTCGTATCAGGCAGTATCGGGGTGAGCACTCGGGCTCACCCCTTTTGCTTGTCCGGCCCCCAGGCCGGCGCTCCGCCCGGTGGACCAGGCCCAGCAAAAGTTGTGACCCCCAATGGGGCCGAAGGCATCGAGAATTTCGCCGCAGAAGTAGAGCCCCGGATGCCGGCGGCTCTCGAGTGTGGCGGGGTACATTTCACTCAGAGCGACGCCGCCCCCGGTAACCTCGGCCTTCTTGTACCCCTCGTCGCCGGTCCATGGAAGCGGGTAACGCACCAGCCGATCGATCAATCCCTTCCGTTCGGTTCGGTTCAGCTGGGCCAGCTGCTTCGACGGCTCGATGCCGGACTCGGCCAACAGCCGCTCGGCCAGGCGGGCCGGTAACTGTTCTCGAACAACCGATAGTACCGTCCTGAGTCCCCGTTCCTGCAGGCGGATCTCCCACTCCGCTTCTCCCAGCTCACCCCACTGGACCAGCAGCTCTTCCCGGGCACTACTCCGAGAGCGAATCGCGATGTGGGAGAAGTCGAGAACGGTTGGTCCGCTGTAACCGCGATGAGTGAACAGAAACCCACCGGTGGTGGTTTTGCGTTTCCCGTTCTCCTTCGCGGCGATGGTCACCCTGAGAGAGAGTCCGGACAGCTCGGCGTGGATCGCTGGATCGGCGGTAAGCGGAGTGAGTGCGGGATAGGTCGGGTGAATCTGATGGCCCAGCCGCCGGGCGATGGCCAGGCCGATTCCATCACTTCCGGTGTTGGGAACTGAGAGGCCGCCGGTTGCGAAAATGACCGCGGACGCATGGACCTGATTCCCGCCGAGTGAGACGACCCAGCCACTCTTACCCGGTGCTACATCCTCCACCACTTGCTCGAACCGGAATTCCACACCGGCTCGGCGGGCGCATTCGATCAGGCCGTCCCGTACGTCTCTGGCCCGGTTGCTCGCGGGAAAGAGCTTCCCGGTCTCCGGTTCGAGCACCAGTGGAAGCCTCAGCTCCCGCTCGAAAAACTCGCGCTGCTGCTCCAGCGGCCAGGCGGTCAAAAACCGGCGGACCAGATGGCGGGACGAATCGCTTACGAAACGATCGGGCTCAAGTTCGGAAGGTAGAACATTGCAGCGGCCCCCACCGCTGATCAGAATCTTCCGTCCCCCGTCCCGGGTGCGTTCGAGAACTAGAACCCGGCGGGCTTCCCCGGCGGCGAAAATCGCAGCCATGAGCCCGGCGGCACCGGCGCCGATGATGACGATGGGTTGCTCCACGGGCTGGAATATGACTCGGCTGGCTGGGAGCTGGCAGCCGACGGCTTCCCTGCCAGATCGAACTCGAAGCGTTCCTGGCTATCCCGGGCCCGGATGGCGGGATCGTCGCGGAGGATGGCGTTCAGTAGTTGCAAGTATGCGGCATACATATGAAACCCCCGTCATCGGTTCGAGTTCCGTGTTCCGGCTAAGAGCTAAGAGCTAAGAGCTAAGGGCTAAGGTCTAAGGGCTGAGGGCTGAGGGCTAAGGGCTGAGGGCTGAGGGCTGAATAAAGGGACCATAGCCCTCAGCTCTTAGCTATCAGCCCTCAGCTGCCATTGCCGCGCAGTTGACCGGACAGGTATCGTCGGGGCACGCCGCGAGGTCGCACAGCCGGCAGATGTGATCGGCATGCAGTTTGTCCTGGGTCAGACCGGCGAGGATCTTCTCGGTCAGCCGGAGCAGTTGGGCCCGCTCGGCGGAAGTGAGGACGTCGAGGGCCGGCTCCAGCGACTTCCTGCGCGCTTCCAGAACCGCCCGGGCCTGTCGCTTCCCAGTCGCGGTGAGGTGCAGCGCTACCGACCGGGCGTCCTTGCCCGCTTTCCGCTCCACGCTTCCCTCCCGCTCCAGCCCGTCCAGCAGCCGGACCGTGCCACTGTGGGACAGGCCGAGGATGTGGCGCAACGATTCAATGGAAAGCCCCGGTTCTCCCAGCATGGTGGCCAGAGCCGCCGGACCGGCGGCAGAGTGGTCCGCCGCATCGGTGGTGGCGGATTCCATCTCATCATGAAGGGTGATCACCAGGGCCCCCAGCAGATTCACCGCGCGGGCATCGCTCATATAGATAGTATATGTGAGTCATGCATATAAAGCAAGAGGCCGCGGGTCTATGATCGTGGCCTTTGGATTCACCCGACCCCCGACCCACGACCTTACTTCTTCCGGTACACCCCATCAAACGCCACCTGCCAACTCTGCCCGTCCGACGAGGTCTCCCACACCTGCCGCACGGTGCCATCGGCATTCTTGAACCAGGTGATCCGCTGCTGCTGCGGTCTGCCGTCGGGTCCGGGCGCCACTCCGGTCAGCCGCATCTGGTTATTGGCGTATTCCCCCGAGAGCCGCAGTGAAGTGGCCGAGTTGTCGACCCAGACCTGGTTCCATTGTCTGGTGCTGGAATCGTAGAAGTTGAGACTCTGCCCGGTGCCCCCCTTGGCACCGGTCCAGTGTTCGTGGATCAGGCAACCCTGCTCTTCCAGGGTGATCACATTGGTGCCGGCCTGATTTCCTCCGGTCGTGACGTCCCAGCTCCCGAGCCAGAAATCGAACTGACGGTACTCGGCCGCGGAGCAGCCACCGGTTGGCGCGGTTACCTGAGATGAGAGGGTGGGGCGACGATAAACCAGGTCGACTACTGTCTTCCACTGTTTCCCCCCGTCCTCCGAAGTTTCGGCCAGCTGCCGAACGGTGCCGTCCGGGTTATTGAAGAACGCCATCCGATGCTGCCGTTGCTTCCCGGTGGGGCTCTTCGATTCAGCGGTGAGCCGCATGGCCGAGTTTTCATACCGCCCACGAAAGCGGCGGAAGGTGGCGCTCCCATCGGTCCAGGTCTGGTACCACAGCTTTTCGCCCGGATCGAAGTAGCTCACACTCTGGCCGGTGCCGCCCTTGAGGCCCGACCAGTGTTCCTGAAGCATGCAGCCTCCCTGCTCCACCGTGATGTCGTTGTGCCCCACCAGCTGAGTTCCCGAGTAGACATCCCATTTGCCGCTCCAGAAATCGAACTGGCGCGACTCGGCACCGTCACACGCGGGAGGCGGGGACTGCTGGGCTGCCAGCAGAACCGGGAAGAACAAGGGAAGGCTCAACCTGAGTGAGCGGGCAAACATGAGGCCTCATCTCGATTGGGAATTGTCGCGCGGCTTCAGCCGCGATACGACCATCGCCGGGCAAAGTTCACCAGGGGGGACGCTTCAAACCGCTTCCGAACACTCTTCACCGTTAGAGCGCAATCGGCTGACACTTTGATGCGGGATCGCCCCAATCGACCTACCTTCCCCTCATGAGCAACCGACTCGGCGAAGCCCAGAGCGCCTACCTCCGTTCCGCATCTCACCAGCCAATCCATTGGTTCGCCTGGGGTCCCGAACCATTCGCCGCGGCAGCCCGTGACGATCGCCCGATTCTGCTGGATATCGGGGCAGTCTGGTGTCACTGGTGCCATGTGATGGATGGCGAGTCCTACGAGGATCCCCGGCTGGCCCAGTATCTCAATCAGAACTTCGTGTGCATCAAGGTCGATCGGGACGAACGCCCCGACGTCGACGCCCGCTATCAGCGGGCGGTGCAATCGATGACCGGTCAGGGCGGCTGGCCGCTCACCGCATTCCTGCTTCCCGACGGCCAGGTGTTCTACGGCGGGACCTACTTCCCTCCCGATGGGAAATACGGCCGGCCGGGATTTCACTCGGTACTGGAACAGGTCCTCAACGTCTATCGCAATCAGCGGAACCGGGTGGAGCAGCAGGCCGGGGCCATCAAGCGGATCCTGATCGACCAGCTGGATGAAGCGGCCCCCGGGGAAGTGGGACCCGGAATTCTCAAATCAGGCACCGAACGGATCGGGCGGCTCTTCGATTTCCAGAACGGCGGCTTCGGCACTCAGCCCAAGTTCCCCCATCCCGCCGCCATTCAGTTCCTGCTCACTCGCTGGTTCGACGGCGAACTCGAACTGGCCGAGATGATCGAGCGAACCCTCGATGGCATGGCCCTGGGCGGGATCCATGACCAGCTGGCCGGCGGATTCCATCGGTACAGCGTGGACGCCCGCTGGGTGGTGCCTCACTTCGAGAAGATGTCGTACGACAACGCCGAACTCCTCAAGGCCTATGCCGAGGGTTACGCCGCCTTCGGCAACGAGCGATGGGCCACGGTCGCGCGGGGCATCATTCAATGGATCCGGGAGGTCCTGGCCGATCCCCAAGGTGGCTACGGTGCCAGTCAGGATGCCGACGTCGGACTGGAAGACGATGGTGACTACTTCACCTGGACTGTGGAAGAAGCCACCGCCGCGATTGGGGATCCCCGGGCCCTGGAAGTCACCGCGGCGTACTACGACATCGGCACCGCCGGTGAGATGCAGCATCACCCCGCCAAGAACGTTCTCTTTGTGGGTGAATCGCTGGAAGCGATCTCGCTCCGCATGCAGCTGAGTCTGGGTGAGACGACTCAGCTGCTTCAAGAGGGCCAATCGGGGCTTCGCGCCGCGCGGGCCAGGCGAACGGTCCCTTTCATCGATCGAACCCGTTATACCAACTGGAATGGAATGCTGGCGGCGGCGCTGATCCGGGCCGGCTCAGTGCTCGACGAGCCGTGGGCGGTCGAGCACGGGTTACTCACGCTCAAGCGGATACGAGCCGAACACCCCGATCCCAGCGCACTGACTCATAGCCCTGGTGGAATGACCGGCCTGCTGGACGATCAGGTCCAGGTGGCCCAGGCCGCGATCGAAGCCTATGAGGCAACCGGCAGAAGTGAGTGGCTGGAGTGGAGTGAAAGGTTGCTTGACCGGGTCTGGTCGGAGTATCTGGATCGGGAGAACGGCGGTCTCTTCGATACCAGTGGAGAGAGCGGAGAAGGGTTGCTGCCGACTCGAGCCCGGCCGGTGCAGGACACCCCGACCCCGTCACCCAATGGAGTGGCGGCCCTGTGCGCTGCCCGTCTGGCCGAGTTGACCCAGGCTCCCCGCTGGGCCGAGCGACGTGATGCCCTGGTGAAAGTCTTCGCTGGGGTAGCGCCCGAACTGGGCGTCTTCGGTGCAACCTTCCTTCTGGCAGTGGACTGGGCGATCAACCCGGCCACCCATCTGGTGACCTCCGAGAAGACGCCCGGCACCGATGGGGAGTCGATGCACCGGCTGGCCCTCCAGCAATTCGCGGCTCGGCGGGTAGTTCAACGGGTCAGTCCGGCTAACAGTAGCGGTCTGCCTGCGGCAGTCGTGGCGATGGCGGGCAGCTCGGAACGAACCAGGGCCTTTGCCTGCATCGGCGCGACTTGTAAGGCACCAGCGGAGACGCTGGAGCAGTGGAAGCAACGGTTGACCGAATTACGGAGTGTCCCGCCGGTCTGATTGAGCTTCTTGCCGGGGGGGCTTATCCTCCCGGCAAGCGTACTCGACCTTTTTCTCCCTTTCCCCCTTACCCATGAAGACCGCAACCATCGAGACCAGCCGGGGCACCATTGTCGCCGAGCTGTACGACAGCGAAACCCCCGGGACGGTGGCCAACTTCGAGAAGCTGGCCAACTCCAAGTTCTATGACGGAACCCGGTTTCACCGGGTCATCAGCAACTTCATGATTCAGGGTGGCGACCCGCTGTCGAAGGATCCTAACGATCCCCGGGTCGGTACCGGCGGCCCGGGCTACAAGATCAAGTGCGAGACCCATCTCAACACCCACAAGCACACCACCGGCACGTTGTCCATGGCCCACGCCGGTAAGGACACCGGAGGCAGCCAGTTCTTCATCACCCACTCGCCTCAGCCGCATCTGGACGGGAAGCACACCGTCTTCGGGCAGGTAACCTCGGGGCAGGATGTGGTGAATGCCATTCGCAAGAATGATGAGATCGTTTCGATCCGGGTGAACTGACCTGTTACTCGACTTCGCGGTTCTGGCTGACTATGCCCTGATCGACCAGCAGGGAAAACTCTCCGTGCTGGGGCTGTTTCAGCACGTGTGGGTACCTCACTTCCCCGCGGTGCACCCCCGGGCCCACCTGGTGCTTCGGCTCCGGGGACGGCGCACCGAAATCGGCGAGCACCGGATGCGGATCCGGTTTGTCGACGACGAAGGAAACAAGCTGGTCGAAGGAGAGGGCTCGGTGCATTTCGGGGAGCCCCCCGCGGGCGTGGTGGACGTGGAGGCCGGCGCAGTGCTGGTATTCGATCTGCCCCTGCCCAAGGCCGGGGCCTATGCCTTTCAAATCTCCCTCGATGGCGAAGAGGAGTATCGGGTGCCCCTGAGCGTGGGATTGATGCCGGGCGCTCCGTCGGGAACCGAAGGAGGTACCACGCTCCACTGAAGTCCGTGCCTTCTTCATACTTGCATCATGCCTCGCTTTGACAAAGTTGTGGCCGATCCGTAATCTTCGACAGTCACTGCACAACATTCCGGCACTTACCGCACATCGCATCCTTCCTCATCGGAGTTTCCTCTATGCGGCGGTACCATGTCTGGTTGGCCGTCGGGGGACTGGCGGCCCTGTTCGGCGTCCCAGTCTCTCTGACAGCACAAGGGTACAGCGTCAATGAACACGGAACCTGCGCCATGGCCCGAGGCGGGGCGGCGACCGCCAGCCCCTGCGCCGATGGCTCGGCCATGTTCTACAACCCTGCGGGTCTGGCCGGCCTCGGGAAGGGCCACGGACTGATCTCCGGCGGTGTCACCGGCATCGTAGCCACCGGTGGCTTTACCAACGACCTCGGACCGAAGGACGATCTCGAGAGCAAGCTGATCCCGGTTCCCCATTTCTATTTCGCGTACGGGCTCAGCGATAAGCTCTCCGCCGGTATCGGTCTCTTCGCTCCCTACGGCCTGGAGACTAACTGGAAGGAGACTTCGCAGGCCCGATTCCGGGGATACAAGAGCGTCATCCGCAACATCAATATTCAGCCGACGCTGGCAATCCGGCTTCACCCCCGAATCGATTTCGGGGCCGGCTTCAACTACAACTTTTCCCATCTGCAGTTGAAGCAGCATCTCGATCTTTCCGAACAGCAGGTACCTCCGGGACTGTTCCCCGCCAACGTTCAGACCTTCGCCGATGTCGGCGTTCTCAGCGGCACCGACTTCGCCGATGCCGATCTCAGTGGCAGCGGGCACAGTGCGGGTTATCACCTCGGCGTGATCGTCCGTCCGGTGGACCGGCTGTCCCTGGGGGTCCGCTACCTCAGCCGCCAACGGGTCGAGGTCGACGATGCCACGGCAAAGTTCAGCCAGATCAACACCAACATCCTGCTGGGTGGATTGCCCCTCGATCAACAGCTGGCCGCACAGTTCGCATCCGGCGCACCGCTGGGGACCCAGGGCGCCAAGACCGTGCTCCGGCTCCCGGAGCAGCTCTCATTCGGCGCAGCGCTCGATGTGACTTCGAAGTTCCGGGCCCTGGTCGATGTGGTCACTACCAACTGGACGGTGTTCGACACCTTGAACCTCGACCTGGACCAGGCCGGGCGGATCAGCCTGCCCCAGGACGATGATCGCACCTGGGCTTTCCGTCTGGGTGGCGAATACCTGATCAGCCCCAGCACCACGCTGCGGGCCGGTTACATCAATCACGGCTCGGCCTCACCCGATCAGACGGTGACACCCAATCTGCCCGAAGGTCCCCGGGCCGAGTTCACCGGCGGTTTCGGAACCCAGCTGGGCAAGAAGCTGCAGGTGGCGGTGGCCTATCAGTACATCAAGCAGCAGGAGCGCCGGGGTCGAATCGTGTCCGACCCCGCGGTGACCAACGGCCTCTTCAAATTCAACGCGCACCTGTTCGGTGCGACGTTCACCTACTCGTTCTAACCGGGAGACACACGGCCATGAAGCGCATAAACGCGGTCGCTCTCCTGCTGGCGGTTCCACTGTTCGCCGGCTGCTATAGCGACGACTCAACCAATCCTCCTCCGACACCTCCGGTCCCCAGCGGCGGGCCGGCATTCCAGCGCTACGTGTCGATGGGCAACAGCATCTCGGCCGGCTTCCAGTCCGGCGGCATCAATGACAGCACCCAGCAGCGCGCTTTCCCGGTGCTGCTGGCCGCCGCCGCGGGTGCCGATTTCACTATCCCGCACCTGAACATGCCGGGCTGTCCGTCCCCCTACCTCAACAACGCCCTGAAGACTCACGTAGGCGGCATTCCCGATGCCACTTACCGGTCGATCTGCTTCGGACGGGTAAGCAACACCGGCGACATCAACAATGTGGCGGTGCCCGGGGCGGGCATTCAGGACATGTTCAGCAATTTTGCCACCCCGGTCAGCATCTACGAGCAGCTCTCCGCCTTCTTCCTGGGCGGCCGCACCGAGATCCAGGCGATGCAGCAGAAGCGCCCCACCCTGATCTCGCTCGAGATTGGCCCTAACGACGTACTGGGCGCCCTGCTCGCCACCAACCCCGGTGACCCTGCCGAGATCACCTCGCTGGCAACCTTCCAGACCAACCTCACCAATTTGCTGGACAGTCTGGACGTCACCGGCGCCGATGTGGCGATCTTTACCGTGCCCGATGTCACTGTCATCCCTTACGCGTCCAACGGATCGACTTACTGGTGCCTCCGCACCGGTCTCTGCCCCGGCGTTCCCCAGCAGTTGCCGCCGGGCCTGACAGTTAACAACAATTGCGCCCCTGCCGCCGCGGTCCCCGGCGCCAAGGGTGACAGCACTCTGGTTCCCTGGGTTGTTGGTCTTCCCCGGGTATTCGCCGCGGCGCAGGGCGCTCCCGGCCAGGTCATCGACTGCTCGGTCGACGCTGATGTAGTACTGCCGGCCGAGTACGCCCAGATGCGCAACGCCGTGGTGGGCTTCAACACGGCGATTATCACGGAAGCAACGGCGCGGGGTTATGCGGTGGTGGACATGAACGCAATTCTGATCGCCGCCCGGCTGGCCGGTGCCATCCCGCCGTTCCCCAACACCTCGGCGGTTTCCACCGGCGGGTCGATCACCTTCGGGCCTTTCATTTCGCTCGACGGCTTCCACCCCACTACAGCAGCGCACCGGGTCCTGGCTGATTCACTGGCCTCGGCGCTCAATGCCAAGTACGGCACCACCCTGCCGGTTCCAATCTGCGGGGCGATTACCTGTCCGAACTAGCCGTTAGCCGTTAGCCGTTAGCGAAGGTAGTCAAGCGACCTTTCTTGCCCCTGGCGAGGAAGGTCGCTTAGCGACGTGAAGCCAATGGCTAATGGCTATTGGCTAATGGCCCTACATATCTTCCCCCATGACCAGTTCAACCCCCTGGACTCGCGATCGCGCCCTCGCCATCGTGCACCAGTACACCGCATCCGACGCCCTCCGCAAAC
>CAZOES010000083.1:0-13457 GCA_964578865.1 uncultured Gemmatimonadaceae bacterium
GAACGCTGTGGGTTCGTACCAAGGTTGCCGACGACGAACTGCGAACCGGCTACGGGGTGACCCAGGTGATGGGTCCCGCGATGGTGCTGGAGATCGAGGACTCCGGCCGGGGCATGGACGAAGCGACCAGGGGGCGGCTCTTCGAGCCGTTCTTCTCTACCAAGCGTTTCGGACAGGGCTCGGGATTGGCCCTGGCGAGCGCCTACGGGATCGTGCGTCAGAGCGGGGGCGAAATCAACGTGCGCAGCGTGCCGGACCGGGGAACCCGGGTGGGGATTTTCCTGCCGCTGGCAGACGGGCCTGCCCCGGAAACGACCGATACCAGTCTCGCCGGAATGACTGTGCTGGTGGCCGAGGATGAACCGGGCGTGCTCCGATTCCTGAAACGAAGCCTGGAGCAGTCCGGTTGCCGGGTGATTTGTGGCGGCAGCGCTGAAGAAGCACTCGAGGCGATGCAGCAGAGTGGCAGCGTTCCCGATCTGCTGGTGAGTGACATCGTGATGCCTGGCCTTTCCGGTGTCGAGCTGGCAGAGCAGCTCAGGAATAGCCATCCCGGCATGGCAGTTTTGTTCGTCTCCGCCTACACCTCTGACGCCCTTAAACAGCGGGGAATCGAATCACTGGGGGCCTACCTGCTGCAAAAACCTTTCACCATTCAAGAGCTGCTGGAACAGGCCGCCCGAGCCCTGGCGCCGAGGGCCGCAGGAACCTCGGTATAGTTACTGACCTGCTCCCTCCGGCGGAGTACTAATCAGTAGAACTACGCCCAAACAAACGTAGCTCTCCGAAATTGATTGCCGATCTGGGTACTCGCAGATTGGCCGCGCG
Organism: uncultured Gemmatimonadaceae bacterium; assembly: GCA_964578865.1. Taxonomy (GTDB): domain Bacteria; phylum Gemmatimonadota; class Gemmatimonadetes; order Gemmatimonadales; family GWC2-71-9; genus JADJOM01. Next base: position 829 of record CAZOES010000083.1, read on the forward strand.
ACAACTCTTCGCGCGACCAATCACCTACCCCGGATCGATCGAAATGTCTCGGTTCCTTCGTCTAAGCAGTGCGGCCCTGATGGCTGGGCTGATGCTTTCCGCCTGCGAGAGCGACTCCAACGGCCCCCGCAACAACACTCCCGGCGAAATTCAGGTCAACGCCAGCTCGTCCACCACATTCACCTATTTCAGTCTGGCTGATAACGGGGTGGTGACCGTTACCGATCCCAGCACCAGCACCGCGTGGGATCTGGGCTTGCGGCGCTTCAGCATCAAGCTCAATAGCGGGGTGGCCGGGACCAAGAACGTGCTGGGGTACAATCTGGCCAATAACGCCGGGGCCGACACCGCGGCCTTCCTGGCGATGACGCCGGAGAATCAGCTGGCGGCCTTTACCGCGGTGGGTGAGTCCGCCATTCCCGGGGATGGTGACTTCGCCGAAGAGGGTTTGGGCCCGGATTTCTCCTCCTGGTTCCGTTTCGATCCGGTGGCCAACGGACTGGTGGCCAATCCCGCCGCGGCCTGGAAGCTTCGCCGCTCGGCGAGTGCAGAGTACGCGGTGTTCCGGGTCAAGCGAATCGTAGCCAGCAATACTGCGCTCGACTCGGTGGTGTTCGAGTACCGGCTGCAGCCCGCCGGGGGGGCACTCGGTCCTGTCGACTCCATTGCAGTGAAGGCTGGTACCGCCACCGCCGGTGCCAATTTCTCGACCGATGCAGCGGTGGATACCACCGGATGCGGCTGGGACCTCAAGGCCACCGCCGATTTCCAGGTCCTGGTGAATGCCACCTGCGGCGCGGGCACGTTTCCGCTGGATGCCTCGGAAGACTTCGCGGCGATTACCGCGGCGAACAATGCGCCCGAATACGGTCTTTTCCTCTCGCTTATCTCGGGGCCGATTCCCAACTCGTTCTCCGACCCCCACGCGCCCTTCCTCTATAACCTCGCGGGCGATAACCGGCTGACCCCCACCTTCAACATCTACCTGATCAGGGTGGGCACCAGCGTCTACAAGATCCAGTTGATCGGCTACTACGACGACAGCGGCCAGAGCGGGTACCCGGTCATTCGGTACGCCAAGATCAAATGAGCGGCCAGGCGGCCAGGCGGCCAGATGAGTTCGAGATAATAAAGCGACTCGTGGCGAGAAAGATCTGCCTTGCTGTTCTCCTCCTGTTGGCTCCGGGAATTCTCCGGGGCCAGCAGGCAGTGTTGCGGGTACGGGTCATTGGAGCGGCGGATCGCCAGCCGGTCGTCACTGCCCGCGTGAAGCTGTCGGGCTATCCGGGCAGCCTGCTGACCGATGCCGAGGGCGGTGTTCGGCTGACCGCCCGGCCGGGAAGCGACACGCTGACGGTCGCGGCCATCGGCTTCAAGCCGGTGGTCCGGGTGGTGTCGCTGCCGGAAGACTCGGCCATCACCATCGCACTGGTTGCTTCTCCCGTGGTCCTGCCTGAACTGGTGACCACCGCCGGCCGGCGAGTTCAGCGGGCCGGCGATACCCCGGCACCGGTCACTACCATCGACCGCCGGGAGCTGGACGCTTCTGCCGCCCCCTCAGTCGACCGAGCGGTGGGAGACCTCTCCGGAGTGCAGCAGTCACCGGTTCGCCCGGCGGGGACCACGCTGAGCATCCGCGGTCTGGGCGACTCCCGGGTTCTGCTTCTGGTGGATGGGGAGCCGGTGTCGGGAACCGGTCTCGAAATTCGCGATCTGAGCCGGACCTCCACCCTCGGAGTCGATCGTATCGAGGTGATCCGCGGTCCCACATCGGTGGAGCATGGATCGGACGCGCTGGGTGGGGTCATCAACGTTGTTACCGCGGCGCCGGAAGGACCGCTTCGCGTCTCGGCCAACGGCCTGGTTGCCGGCGATGGCCGGCGAGAGGGCTCCCTGGGCCTCCAATCGGGCGGGCCGGTCGCTTTCCGGATCACCGGTGGTTTGCGGGAGGACGATCGAGTTGCCGGGCAGGATACTTCGAATACCGCACTCGAACGGGTGTGGGATCTCCGCTCGACCTTCCGCAGCCGGGTCTCCTCCGACTGGAGTGTCCGGGTTGACGGGAACTACGAGCGGACTCGGCAACGCTGGCCGGTGACTGCGATTCGCAATGGGTTCGTCGATACCTGGAGTGGTGGCGGATTCGCCGAAGCGCTGGTGAGCCGGCCGTGGGGTAGCGTCCGCGGGCGGCTGGTGGCGCAGCGGATCGACTATCGCTACCGGGAGGCCGACGGCCTGACTCCGACAGCCGGGACCGACAGCCTGGATCAGAAGGAGCGCACCTTCCGGATGGTGTTGGGGATGTCCCGCGGTATCGGTCGTCATCAGATCGACGCCGGAGTGGAGGGCGGGCTCCGCCGGGTCGAGGCACCAGGGAAGATTGCCGGGGGCGATGGGAATGATGAGCAACTGGACGGCTACGCCCAGGACGCGATGAGCGTGGGGCGTTTTCGGTTGCAGGGGGGCGGCAGAATCACCTGGAATTCGAAGTGGGGCACCGCCTTCACACCCAGCACCGGGGCAGTCTTCGAGGCTTCCCAGTCGCTGCGGTTCCGGGCCTCGGTGGCGCGGGGATTTCGGGGTCCCAGTCTCAAGGAGCAGACCTGGACTTTCAATAATGTTGGGGCCGGTTACGTCATCAGAGGCAACCCCAATCTCCGTCCCGAGTCGTCCTGGAGTGTCTCGACCGGAATGAGCTGGGCCCCCACCACCGGGGTTCTGGCTCAGGCCGATGTCTATCGCAATGAAGTCCGCAACCTGATCGACTTCGACACCGCGGGCACTACCGGTTCGGCTCAGATCTACACCCCCACCAACATCGATCGGGCTCGCACCGAGGGGGTGGAGCTTTCGCTGAGAACCGCGTGGGGTAACTGGGTCTGGCTGGCGGGATACGACTATCTCAATGCGAGGAACCTCACTACCGATGAGCCACTGGATCGCCGGGCTCAGCACACCGCGCGGCTTCGGATGACCCGGCTGTTGAACATCTGGTCGGGTGGTACCATCGATTTCACGAGCCGCTACATCTCGTCGGCTCCGATTACCGGCTCACCGGAGCGGCAGGGATCCTTGGTGAGCATGGACGCGCAGGCCGAACTGGCCCCGATTCCGGGAATGCGCCTGGCCATCGGGGTGGACAACATCCTGGATCGGCAACCGGAAAATTATCTGGGGATTCTGGGGCGGAGGGTGTATGCGGCGATTCGAGCTGAAGTGAAATAGTGCAAGTGGGCAAGTGGGCAAGTGGGCAAGTGGGCTAGTGGGCTAGTGGGCTAGTGGGCTAGTGGGCTAGGGGGCTAGGGGGCTAGTGGGATCAGGTATTGCAGGTTTTCACCGCAGGGGCACTTCCAGGAGCCAGCGGTGCATTGACTCATCAACCGATCGATTGATAAGGCGCCGTCCACGCACCGATATCCCGAACTCCTCGAAATGCCGAGTTTATCCGCGTCGAAGTTGACCACTGAACGCGGCACCCAACTAGAGGAGACCAGGATCGTGAGGAAGATTTCCATCATGCTTGCGCTGTCGATGGGCGCGGCGATCACCCAGACGGCGAGTGCCCAGCAGCTGGCAACCGCCACGGCGCAGGCGAAGCAGAAGCTCGGTTTGGTTGTCTTTCCGGCGAAGGGCCAGACCCCGGAGCAGCAAGCCGCCGATGAACAGGCCTGTTACAGCTGGTCCCAGACCCAGATCGATCCGCTGGCCGGTACACCTAATTCCGATTCGGCGGCGGCCGCCGCCAAGGCCAAGGCCGACAATGCGACCCAGGGGGCCGCAATGAAGGGCGCTGTTGGCGGAGTCGCGGGCGGAGCACTGATCGGCGCGGCAGCAGGCGATGCCGGCACCGGTGCCAAGGTGGGTGCAGCGGCGGGCGGGTTACGAGGACTGCGGGCGAGAAAGGAAGCCGAGGCGAAAGCGGAACAGCAGGCGAAGGCGCAGGTCCAGAGTCAGTCGAACCAGCAGGTGGTGACGTTCAAGAAGGCGATGGTCGCCTGCCTTACCGGAAAGGGATACTCGGTGCAGTGAGTGGGCAAGTAGGCTAGTGGGCTAGTGGGCTGCCGCGATTGTCCTAGCCCACTTGCCCACCAGCCCACTCAGGTAGTTCTGACCAACCCCGCTTCCAAAGCAAATCGTGTGAGTGCAGCGACCGTCTTGATATCCAGCTTGCGGGCGAGGCTTTCCCGATAAGTCTCCACGGTACGAGGAGAGAGTCCCAGCCGGCCCGCGATAGCCCGGCTGGTTTCTCCCGCGGCGATGCCGGCCAGGACCTCTCGTTCGCGCGGGGTAAGGCGAGCGAGACGGCCGGCGGGATCTTCGGAGTCGCCCTCGCCGCGGACGGCGGCAGTGAGATGCCGGGCCACCGGCGGGCTGAAATAGGACTCGCCCCGAGCTACTGCCTGCAGGGCGGCGCGCAGCTCGGCAGGCGAGGTGTCTTTCCTTAGATATCCCTGAGCCCCGGCCCGGACCGCGCCGAGTACGTATTCCTGGTGATCGTGCACACTGAGAATCAGGACTTTTATTGAAGGCAGCAGGGCTTTGATGCGGGTGGTGAGCTCGAGGCCGCTGGTGCCGGGCAGAGAGAGGTCCTGTACGATCACATCGGGCCGGGTGTCCCGGGCCAGTCGCAGCGCTTCGGTGGCGTCACCCGCTTCGGCTACGACATCGATGCCGGGAGTGGCCGCCAAGACATGGCGAATCCCCTCGCGCACCAGCGCGTGGTCGTCCACCAGCATTACCCGGACTCGTACGTCGTTCATCGCTGATCCCTGTTGGTCGCCGGGAGCCAGAGCGTGAGCTTGAGGCCGCCCAGCGATGTCGACTCCAAAGTTACCCGCCCTCCCTGCGCCGCAAAACGTTCCCGCATCCCGGCCAGGCCGGTCCGCTCCTCCAGCTCCACCGAGCCGTCGCTGCTCTTGAGACCTTGTCCGTCGTCGATCAGACTCACCGCCACGCCGGCTGGGTCGTGACTAACCCGGATGGTGACGTTGGAAGCATCGGCATGACGGGCCACATTGGACAATCCCTCCTGCACTCCGCGGAACAGGGCCAGCTCGGCGTCCTCGCTGAGATCCGGGACTGTGGGGGCTCCTTCGAAGGCGGTGGTGATGCCGGTGCGGCCTTCGAAGTCGCTGACCAGGGCTCGAATGGCCGGCAGGAGACCCAGATCGTCCAGCAGCGAGGGCCGCAATGCCATGGTCACGCTGCGAATGCTCATCATCCCCTCGTCGACCAGATCCAGCACCCGTCCCAGCCGTTGGGCCTGCGGCGGGGCCACTTCTTCCCGGACGATTCCCAGCTGAAGCTTCACAGCCGAAAAGACCTGGGCGGTTTCGTCGTGCAGTTCCAGGGAAATACGTCGCCGTTCCTCTTCCTGCTGCTGAACCATCTGGGAGGAGAGTCGTTCGAGGTCCTCGGTGCGGCGGCGGAGTCTCCGGTCCAACTCGGCGTTCTCCAGCGCCGCCCCTACCTGTTGCCCCAGGGCGTGAAGGAAGGAGACGTCGAGAGCGGTGAAAGGATCACGGGCGCTTCCCACCAGTACCAGCGCACCTTCGACTGCCTTTACCCGCTGGACCGGGAGCACCGCCACGAATGCAAAGCGGGGCAGGGCGCTGGCTGAAACCGGCCGATTATGCTCGACAGCTTCCTGAATAAGCGGCGCGATCTCAGGAGTGGGAGCGCGGTCGCGCCAGGATTCGCAGTCACCTACCCCGCGGAAGAACTGACCGGTACGCCGGTCGTAGAGTGCGCTGCCACGTACCCCGGGCAATACCAGCGCGCGGGAGAGCAGCGCAGTGGGGGCATCGAGGGTTGCTTCGCCCCGCTGCAGATCACCCGAGAGCGCCGCGAGGGCTCCCAGTCCTCGTTCGAAATCTTCCAGCACCAGCAGCACGATCCCTACCCCAACCGAGAGCAGGAAGAGGATGTCGAGGTAGTAACCCCAGGGATTCCAGGCGCCCTGGGCCCGGAGCACCGGGTAGTCGAGATGATGGAATCCCCAGAGGAGGAAGGCGCAGGCGAGGAGCAAAGCGGCCGATGATCCGGTCTGTCTCCTGAATCGGAAGAACACGCCCGAGGTCCACAACGTGGCCCCACTCAGGAACGCTACCGCCGGCAGCGCGGCGAAGAGGAACTGATCCCGCTCCTGAAACTGATAAATCGCAAAGGCGGACCAGAACAGCGGGAAGAGCACCGCCAGGAGATAGACCCTCCGGAACCTGGCCCCGCGCGAAAACACCAAGGCGCCCCACAGGAGCGCGAGTGCGGTCCAGCCGGTCGCGACCTGGTGCGCGAAGAGCCAGAAGGGATGTCGGGTCGCGAGGTAGGTGAAGATCGCCACCATGCGGCCCAGGTAGAGACCCCAGGCCACCGCCCACCAGAAGAAGTAGGGCTTATCGTAGCGGCGATAGAGGATGGCGCAGAGGACTGCCAGGCCGAGTGTGATGGTGGCCTGGAGCAGGGCGGCGTGGAGTTCTGTAAGGAAGGACATCGAGGCAGGCTGCCGAAGGGCTGATAGCTGAAAGCTAAGAGCTAAAGCGCCTTAGCTCTTAGCTAATAGCTCTCAGCTCATTTGGCAAAGATCCTTCCCATATCCCTGAACGTCTTGAACTCCAGCGCATTCCCGGACGGGTCGAGGAAGAACATGGTGGCCTGCTCGCCTATCTGGCCGGCAAAGCGAATCCCCGGTTCGATGATGAACTTTACTCCAGCCTTGCGGAGACGATCGGCCAGCGAATGCCAGTCATCCCAGCCGAGTATCACGCCGAAGTGACGCACCGGGACATCTTTGCCATCCACCTGATTGGCCGCGGCACGACGGACTTCATCGGGGGAAAGGTGGGCCACGATCTGGTGGCCGTGAAAGTCGAAATCGATCCACGACTCGGAGCTTCTGCCCTCGGGACAACCCAACAGTCCGCCGTAAAATTCCCGCGCCTTGCTGAGATCGTCGACCGGAAACGCGAGATGGAATGGGGGACAGTGGTTCACTGTTTCACCTTCTCCGAGTTGATCTGGCGCCAGCCCTGGGGGCCGAGAGTGAGCTCGCAGTAGTCGGTGCTTCTGCGCTTGAGGGTGAAGGGGCCGGTGTCCCTGGCGGTGCGGATTTCCTGAAAGACCCGGGCAAAGGCGGTGAGGCCGTCCCGCCGGTTGACCATCAGCACCCTGAACGTCGCCTGGATCCGGGCGGCATCCTTGTCTTCGAACAGACCGCGCCAGGCCCGTTCGTCGTTATCCGAGAGATTGGGGAGCAACCGTTTCACCTCGCCCAGCTGTTTCGACTCCACCGCCCGCTCGAGATCGGTATAGAAGTTCACGATCTGCACCGAGTCGGGGAGCGGCGGCGGTGCATAGGTCTCGGTGCGTCCGGGGCCGGAATCGTTGGGCGACGAGGCTACCGGGCGAGTGGGAGCCCCGTTGGGGGAGGTCGGCGTGTTGTTGGCCAGCGGAGCCTTGCGTTCCGCCGCCGTGAAGAGCGTGGTGGCCTGATAGATCAGGGCGGTCGCATCGGTTTTGCGCCCGCCGGCGGAGAGCGACTCGGCCTGGGTCATCAGGGAATCGCCGGCCGCCAGAGCGGCCGGGACCGCCCCCGAGGCGACGGCGCGCTGGCGAGAGTTCTGGGCCGCTCCCTTGGCCACCAGCAGGACGCTGTCGGCCCGAAGCTGTTCCACACTCTGGGTCGGAGCCGGCTCGACGGGTGCCGGCTGCGGGGCGTGGGTGGTCGTGTCGGCCACTGCCAACCCTTCGTTTCTCGCCTGCAGTGCGATGTAGGCGAGACTGGCGCCCAAGCCAGCGAGCAGAAGACCGACAAACACCTGGGAGATCTGCACCCGTTTGGGCCGCTTGCGCGGGAAGGGTCCCGGAAGCACTCGAGGCAGCGGTGCCGGACTCGAAGGAGTGCGGCGAGAGTCCCCCACTGGGCGGCTGGGGCGAGGAGCAGCCAGCAGACCGATGTGACTCCTTACCCCTTCGTCGCCCATCGCCTGGCCGCCGCTGATCCGCATTCCACTGGCAGCCTGGGCTGCTTCCCTCATCGTAGGGAAGCGATCGTTGGGATTCTTCTGCAGCATCCGCATGACCGCATCCCGCAGATCGGGCGGGCAGTCGGGGCGGAACTGTTCCGACGAGCGTGGCTGAGTGTGAACCTGAGCGTACATCATGCCGAGGCTCGAATCGGCGCTGAAGGGAAGCTGCCCGGTGATCATCTCATAGCCGACCACGCCGAGGGCGTACTGATCGGCGGCGGTGCCAACCGGCTCACCGGAGCAGGCTTCGGGGCTCAGATAACTGGGCGTGCCCACCGTGGTGCCGCTGCGGGTGAGCGACTCGCCTTCGAGGGCACGGGCAATGCCGAAGTCGGTGATGACCGCGAAACCCTCTTCGTCGATCATGATGTTTCCCGGCTTCACATCCCGATGGACCACACCCTGCCGGTGAGCGTAGTCCAGTGCCGAACCAATGTCGCCCAGAATCGAACGAACCATCGGGAAGGGCAGGGCCCCCACATCCTGAAGGATTTGATCCAGGGCCCGGCCGTGGATGTACTTCATCACAAAGAACAACAGCTGCTGCGACTCGCGAACCGCGTAAATCGGAATGATGTGCGGATGGGTCAGACCGGCGGCGGTGCGGGCCTCCCGCTTGAACCGGGCGATCATCTCGGCCCCATGCACGAACTGGGGCGACATCACTTTGAGCGCGACCTTGCGGTCGAGCGCGATCTCGTGGGCCATGTAGACGGTGGCCATTCCGCCCTGCCCGATCTCCTGCACGATCTCGTACTCGCCCAGGGTCGCCTGACGGAGAACCTGGAGCAGGGTGGGAAGCGGCGCCGTGTGTTCGCCCGAAACACTCAAGCCGCAGGCCGGGCAGAACCGGACTCCGGACTCGAGGGGAGCGTTGCAACGGAAGCAGGCGGCGGTCACAGTCATTGGGACAAGGTGGAGACAGCTACTCCATTTCTGGTCACGAGCGCGAAGGCGATGGGCTGCGGACCCAGAGTTCAGGGCTGCGCCGGGGGATTCATCACGAGCCCGGTGCGCGCCCTGACCCCCTCAGATCCACAGCCCATTAGTACTAGCCTTCTCTGGGGGGGATTCTAGCATCCTCTCGTCATCTCGGCTATCGTCGGACGCCTTGTAGTCCCTTAGAGTTAGGTCAAGCCGGGCCGAGGCCCCTGTCGCCTCGATTTCCCCGTTGCGGCGATGCCACACCGAACCCATCCCATACACATCCGGACGCTCCAGCCATGAACTCGGACACCAGTCGCAGGGAGTTTGTGAAAACCACGGCCGCCCTGGCACTCGGAGCCTCGATTCCTCTCAAGACGGGCGAGGCGGACAAGGCGGGCGAGTCGGGCCCCTTCCAGGACCCAGGTGGTTTTCGGGCTCCTCCCATGGAGAAGGTACGGATCGGGTTTGTGGGGGTTGGCGGCCAGGGGATGACGCATGTGGAGAATCTGCTCGAGATCCCCGGGGCCGAGCTCACCGCGGTGTGCGACATTGTCGAGTCGAAAGTGAAAGTGGCCCAGGCCAAGGCGGTGGCGAAGGGATTCAAGGAGCCAGTGCCTTACACTCGCGGGCCCCGCGACTTCGAGCGGCTCTGTGCCGAACAGGATCTCGACCTGGTCTTTACCGCCACACCTTGGGAATGGCACGTTCCCGTGATGCTGGCGGCGATGGCCAACGGCAAGCATGCCGCGACCGAAGTGCCGGCAGCCATGACCATCGAGGACTGCTGGGCCATCATCGAGTCGGCCGAGAAGCACCAGAAGCACTGCGTGATGATGGAGAATTGCTGCTACGACCGCTTCGAGCTGATGACGCTCAACCTGGTACGGAAGGGTCTGCTGGGCGAAGTGCTGCATGGCGAGGCAGCCTATTTCCACGATCTGCGCGCGCTCAAGTTCGCCAATGAAGGGGAGGGCCTCTGGCGCCGGGCCTGGGCTCACGCTCACAACGGAAATCTTTACCCCACCCACGGATTGGGGCCGGTGGCCAACTGCATGGACATCAACCGGGGGGACCGTTTCGAGCGGGTGGTCTCGTTCAGCTCACCGTCGCGGGGTCTCCAATTGTGGGCCGCCGAGAACCTCCCGGCCGACGATCCCAAGCGACGCGAGCGATTCACTCTGGGAGACGTCAACCTCAGCCTGATCCAGACCGCCAAGGGCCGTACCATCTACCTCGGCCACAACACTCAGAGCCCGCGGCCCTACAGCCGCCTGGCGATGGTGCAGGGAACCAAGGGTATCGCGTCGGGATGGCCCTACCGGGTGCACATCGAAGGACGGAGCCCGGCCCACCAGTGGGAAGATGCCGAGTCGTACTACGGAGAGTTCGATCATCCGCTGTGGCAGTCGAAGCGGATCCAGGAGATGGATCGGGGCCACGGCGGGATGGATTTTCTGGAGGATCTGCGGCTGATCGAATGCCTGGTCAAGGGTGAGCCGCTCGACTTCGACGTCTACGACGCGGCGGCCCTTTCGAGCATGGTGGAACTGAGTATCAAATCGGTGGCGAAGAAGGGGCAGCCGATGGAGGTGCCGGACTTTACCAGGGGGCGGTGGCGGACCAGGGCGCCCTGGCCGATCATTGAAGCCTGAGGCGATTGTCGTCCCGAGCGAAGCGAGGGATCTCAAACTCTGCGGTTTGAGGTCCCTCACTGCGTTCGGGACGACACCTTACTGACCGACGAGAAGCTTCACCGCGTCGATCCCCGCCAGACGCAGCAAACCCTGAGGCTTAGCCAGGTCATCCAGCGAAGTCTTCGCCCGAGTCTTCCAATCGGCCGGTGCCGGAGTATCGACGTACTTCAGCGCTTCCAGGCCCAGCTCGCCCAGTTTCCCCAGCGCAGTGGCGGCGGGGATCCCATCCTTCGCCAGCGGCATCGAATCGCCCAGCGCCATGACCGAAGCTTCCAGCGGCTTCCATGAGGTGAAAATCCGGGTCAACTCATCCCGTTCGGTCTTCGCGGCCCTGGGATCGGCCGTGACCTTGCGAGCCAGCCGCACCATCTGATAGCGGGACCAGGGGTCGGGCCGGGCGGCATCGACCAGTTGAGTGAGGGGAATGAGCTGAGTGGTCTTCTGGAGCTGGCTTCGCTGGCCAAAACTGACCGTGGTGCTGTAGTTGAGCAGGTCGTGCAGTGGCTGCACCCCGCGTTTGCCGGCGAGGAGACGGAGCATCCGGAAGGTGTGAGCCTCGTGGGTCAGCCCGGCCCGTTCCAGTGAAACGCTGATAAGCGAGAGCCGGCGATACATATCATCCACGTCTTTCACCGAAGCGGGCGACCAGAATCGCTCGGCTACCGCAGCCATCCGGGGCCAGATCCGCGAGTCCACCGTTTCGCTCGAGACATGCTCGGCCCACATGCAGGCCTCACCGCCGAGCACCAAAGCCGCCTGGGCCGGGGTGAGCTTGTTTCCCGGTGGCAGGGGATCGGCCAGGTAGTGGGTTTCGGCGGTTTCCTGATGATCGAGATAGTAGGGTGCCGACAGGATACCGGCATTGCCCTGACTGGCGGCCTTACCGAGATACTCGGTGCCACGCCATGACTGAATGACCGCGGTCCTGGGAATATCGGGCTGCAGGATCTCGTCCCAGCCCACCATGCGGCGATGGTACTTCTCGAGGATGACCGCCAGCTTCTTGTTGAAGTAGGCCTGCAGCGCGTCGTTGTCCTTCAACTGATGGGTCCGGCGGAACGCCACGATCCGGGGATTCCTGGTCCACTGCTGCCCGTTGTTTTCGTCGCCCCCGATATGCCAGTAGGGATCGGGGAAGAGTTTGCTGATCTCGGCGACAAAACCTTCGATGAACTGATAAGTCGCATCGAGGGTGGGATCGAAAGTCGGATCGAACACACCGTAGCGCCGCTCGATGGTGTAGGGCCCTGGCCAGCTGGCGTACTGGGGATAACCCACGAACCAGCTGGTGGCGTGCCCCGGCATGTCGAACTCGGGCACTACCCGAATCCCGCGGTCGCGGGCGTAGGTGACGATCTCCTGGATCTCGGCCTGAGTGTAGTAGTTCCCGTCGGAGCCGAGCTGATGGAGCAGGGGATAGCGGTGACTCTCGACCCGGAATCCCTGATCGTCCGAGAGATGCCAGTGCAGCACGTTGAGCTTGACCATCGCCATCCCGTCGAGCGTCCGTCGGATCATCTCGGGCGGCATGAAATGGCGGCTGGCATCGACATTCAGCCCGCGCCATTTGAAGCGAGGCGCGTCGGTGATGCTGACTTGAGGAAGGTAGAAACCGGAAGAGTCGCCGTTGATCAGCTGGAGGAAAGTCTCCAGGCCCCGAAGCGCGCCGACCACGGTCGGAGCGATGAGTGAGCCTCCGGCCGGGGTGATCTCCAGTTGATACGACTCATCCTCGTCCGGCGTCTGCACCAGCTGGCCTGCCCCGCCGATCCGAAGATTCAGCTGTGGCCCGGCAGAAGAGTCTCGCCGTACCGCCTGACCCGTGCGTGCCTCTACCCGGGTCAGTGCCCGGAGCACGGCTTTGCTCAACCGCTCATCTTTGAATCCGGTGGCCGTGATGGTGAAGCTGGAGTCGAGCCTGAGCTTGCCGGCACCGATGCTGATCCGGGCTGGCATCGGCATCAGGGCGGGAGCTTCCTGGGCT
>CAZOES010000083.1:13557-16824 GCA_964578865.1 uncultured Gemmatimonadaceae bacterium
TCGGCGATCTCGACATCCGAGTAGTTGGCCAGGTCGGGGATATCCAGCTGCTGTCCCGGCCGAATCTTGTTGGGGTCGTTGCCGATCACGTCCCGGTTGTAGTCGTAGATGATGGGCCACTTGTACATATCGTGGTACCAGATGTCCGCGATCTTGGAGAGCCAGTCCTTGGGCCCCACCGGATGGGTACCGAGCGGCGGCATCATGATCTCATCCCCCATCGTCGGAGCGTTCTTTAACAACTCCTGGGCCGCTTCACGGATGCTGTAGAACGAACCGAAGCGCATCCCGGCCTGGTCCGGGCCGGCCACCTGTCCTGCGTTATGCTTGATGTTCTTCCACAGACCTTCCAGACTGGTTCCTCCGGCAATGATCCGCACCGGCCCAATCAGCAGCTCCCACCCCACCGACGAGATCACATTGAGCGCGACGCCTCCCGCCGGTCCTCCCAGGCTGCCGGTCATGGCCGCCACGTAGAAGTGTTCGACGTTGCCGATTTCCTTGGCAGTAAAATTGGTGCCGCCCAGCTGCGAGTTGACCGAATGGATTCCGCCGACCCCATCATCCTCGCGGTAGTAGGTGATCCAGTCGCGGGCGTAGATGATCCGGGTGTTAACCCAAGGCCATTTCGCGTTGGCAAACCAGTCGTTGGTCGAGTGCAGCTCGTACTTGCCCGGCAGCTTGGCCGAGAGAATCCAGACCTTTTCGGCCAGCTCGGCTTCGCGGGGATTGTCGAAGTACTCTTTCGGCGTGGTCATTGTCGATCCCGTGTCATTGAGTGGTCTGCGTGACTCTCCGACTGAGAAACGCGGCGGGATCAGGCCGGTTCTCAGGCAATTGGACTGACTTTCCTGTCAGACGCCGTCCTACAGGAAGGAGGTTAGACTAAGAACCCATGACTGACTTCTTCGCCGCGGCACGGGAGTGGGCCCAGGGCCGCGGGTGGCACTGGCGAGTGGCGTTGCTGGCGTTCCTGGTCTGGGATGCCGCGGGCCATCTCAAGGATCCAGATGCTGGCGGCATCTTCGCCGGGATCACTTTCGGAGTCCACGAATTTGGCCATCTGCTGTTCGCCTTCATGGGCGAGTTCATGACCGCGGCGGGAGGGAGCATCAATCAGCTGCTGATCCCGATCGGGGCGGGAGCGCTGATGCTCTACTACCGCGACTTCTTCGGGATTGCGGTGGCGGGGACCTGGCTGAGCTCCAGCATGCTGGACCTGGCCCGATACATCGGCGACGCCCGCGCTCAGGAGCTGGATCTGGTTGGGTTTGGAGAAGACCCCCAGCATGACTGGGCCTATCTGCTCTCTCAGTTCGATGCCCTCGCGTGGGACACCCGGATTGCCGGGATGGTGCGGGGACTGGCGGTGCTGGTGCTGCTCGGCTCGATGGGGTTTGGAGTCTGGATCTGTCTGCAGATGCGGAAGCAGAGCCCTTCGCCGGGCTAATCGGCGAGGATTTCACCGCAACGACGCGACGCCGCAAATGTTGTTGCCTCGCCCACCAGGATCATCGAGCCCAACCCCCATAAGTGTCACTTGTCGTTGACACTCTTGGCGTCTTCCCGCCTTTGCGGTGCACCGCATCCTGCGGCGTTGGGGGATCCAGGTTCGGTATCGCCCCTCTTGACCCGTGCGGTTCCGGCTGTAGACCTATGGCCGTCCTTTCGCTCCCGCTGGTCGCCCCCTCAAGGAGTCTTTGCCAATGGTCGCGCTTACTCAGCTGGTGCTTCCGATCATCCTGGGTGGTTTCCTCGTCTTTCTGTGCAGCAGCATCATTCACATGGTGATCAAGTGGCACAACAAGGACTACCTCAAGCTGCCCAACGAGGACGCGGTCCGGGCGGCCATCAATGCCGGGTCGCCTGGGGTAGGTCAGTTCGTCATTCCTCACTGCACCGATCCCAGCGAGTTCAAGAATCCGGAGATGCAGAAGAAGTTCACCGACGGGCCCATTGCGGTGCTGTATCTCAAGGCTCCCGGAATGCCCAGCATGGGTCCGCAGCTGGGCGGGTGGTTTGCCTTCAACCTGATCGTGTCGTTGTTCTGCGGGTACGTGGCGTCGGCGATGCTGCCACCGGGCGCGCCGTACTTGAAGGTCTTCCAGGTGGTGGGTACCGCCGGCTTCATGGTCTACTCGCTCGGCGGGGTCCCTGCGGCGATCTGGATGGGCAAGCCGTGGCCGGTAGTGTTCAAGGAGATGGTCGACGGCTTGATCTATGGAACGATGATGGGTGGGGCGTTTGGGTGGTTGTGGCCGAAGTGAGGAGTCAGGGCGGCCTCAGGCCGCACTGAACTCCTCATCCCGAGCGTAGCGAGGGAGCCCTTTGTACTCACAGGGATCCCTCATCTCGCTTCGCTCGATTTCGGGATGACAACAATGGGCCTTTTCGGGCCCATTGTTGTCACATATATCCATCCCGTCTGAGGGTCTCCAGCCCACCGCCGTCATCCTTGTCCTGGGCCCGCCCGGCCCGCTCCGCAATATTGGCGAACTTGCCGGTCTTGAGCTCGGCGATGATCTCGGCCACGTTGCGTGAGCCGGACTCCACCGACTTGGTGCAGGGCCCGCACCCCAGCGAGCGATAGCGGATCCCGTCGCCCTGATTGTAGTAGAGCGACACCGTGGGGATGTTCTCCCGTTCGATGTACTCCCAGATATTCAGCTCGGTCCAGTCGAGCAGCGGGTGGATCCGCACGTGGGTCCCCGGGGCGAACTCGGTCTTGTATTGATTCCAGAATTCGGGGGGCTGGTCGCCCACATCCCAGGTCGATTCCCGGTTGCGGGGCGAGAAATACCGTTCTTTGGAGCGGCTGCCTTCCTCGTCCGCCCGGGCTCCCACAATGACCCCGGTGTACGGCTCGGTGTTCTTGTCTTTCTCGTACGCTTTGCGGGCGTGATTGAACCGGTAGCGGGTCCACTCGCCAGATAGCGTCTTCTTGAGCGCCTCGGTCTTGAGCAGGCTGCAGCAGGTGATCCGGTCGACGGCCCCGTCGGGGAAAGTGCGCTTCTCCCGCAACGCTTCCTCGTGCTGGCCGTAGATCAGGTTGAGATTCCACTCGGCCGCCAGACGATCGCGGTAGCGGATCATCTCGGGGATCTTGAACGAGGTGTCGATGTGGACCAGCGGAAAGGGGACGTGGCCGAAGAAGGCCTTCCGGGCCAGCCACAGCAGGACCGTGCTATCCTTGCCGATCGACCAGAGCATGCAGAGGCTCTTGAAGTTGGCGTAGGCCTCGCGAAAGAGGTGGACGCTTCGGTCTTC
>CAZOES010000083.1:16924-19647 GCA_964578865.1 uncultured Gemmatimonadaceae bacterium
GTATCCATGACCAGCTCCGCCGCCACCGGCGCTTCGTACGGATCGTCCAGCCCGGTGAAATTCTTGATCTCCCCCGCTTTGGCCCGGGCATACAGCCCCTTCACATCTCTACGGGCGCACTCCTCGAAGGGAGTCGAGACGTAGATCTCGTTGAACTTCCGGCACAATCCCCGCACAAAGCTGCGCGACTCGACATAGGGCGACACCAGTGACGCGACCACGATCACTCCGTGCGCCTCCAGCCGGCTGGCCAGCCAGCCGACTCGGCGGATATGGGCATCGCGCTCCGGACGAGTGAAGCCGGTGCCGGGGAAGATCTCCCGGATCAGGTCGCCATCGAGGTATTCCACCTCCCGGCCACGGCGGGTCAGTTCATCCACCACCCGCTCCGCAATGGTGCTCTTGCCCGAGCCACTCAACCCGGTGAACCAGAGCACCATTCCCGGACCTGCCAGCGAGGCTCCGCTGTCGCTCATGCCGATCACGAAGCCCTGGTTCTTGAGCTCCGGCTGATTGTACACCAGTTCGCTGTGCCGTTGCCGGCCCAGGCCGGAGTTGCGGAAGATGCAGTCCCCCGCGGCCACGTCCCATTCCATGGTCGGGCCGAGCCGGGGATAGATGTCGGCCTTGCCTTCGGCGACCCAGCAGAACTTCAGTGAACTGCCGGCCGGAACCCGCTCCGATACCGGGATGGTCCGGAGAAACTCTTCCAGCTCTTTCGAGGGGTGGGACCGGCTCTCCGCGACCCGGAGGGCTTGCCCGGTGGTCGGCGGCTTGGAGATGATCCGCTCGGGAGCGCCCCGGTTCTCCCGCCTCCAGGCGCCCAGTCCCTTGCCGGCGTAATACAACAGATCGAGCGCCGGCGCGTAGATCACGCCGAGTACCGGCTCGCCTTCCTCGATCAACGCGATGTTGACGGTGAATTCGCCGTTCTGGGAGATGAACTCTTTGGTGCCATCGAGCGGATCGACCAGCCAGAAGCGATCCCACTTGGCCCGCTCTTCCGGCGAAGGGAGGTGCCCCTCCTCGGAGATCACCGGTACGGTCGGGTCCCAGTTCTTGAGCCCTTCGACGATGATCGCGTGGGCCGCCCGATCGGCGTTGGTCACCGGTCCCTTCTCGCCCTTCTGCTCGACCGGCATCCCGGCGTGATAGTGCTGCATCGTGGCCGAACCGGCCGCGACTGCGAGATGCTGCAATCGCACCAGGGCATCGGGGCAGACGGTGACCGGCACCGGACGGGCAAGACCGACCTGAGAGGGACGCATCAGTTACCAGGGCCGGTAGAGCACGCCTTTGTCCTGCAGCAGGCGCTTGATCCGGTCGACCCCTTCGCTTTCGGCTTCATCGTCACCCAGAATCAGATCACAGTTGATATCGGTCGTCACCTTGTCACCCACCCATACCACTTCGATCCGATCGGGATCGACCGTGGTCTTTACGATCTCGAGGTCTTCCTGGGTCAGCATCTGGGCCGTGATGATGAGAATCGCGCCGGCGTCCAGCAGCATGTTGGCCACTTCGCCGAGGCGCCGAAGATGTTCATCCTGGTTCTCGGCCTTCCGCTCGATATCGGCATCGACCCCGTACAGCACGTTGGCCATGCCGAGGTAGTAGACCACCCGACCGTCTTCGAAGAGGCGGGCCTCGAGATCCTTGCCCAGGGTCTTCCGGTCTGACTCACGCTCGCCGGTGATCAACAGCAGTGAGGCCCGCTGACTGTACTTCTCGGCCCGCCGCTCCGGCGAGATGATGCTGGGCTCCCATTTGAGATTGCGGAGCATCACCTTGGCCCGGATCTCCGATTGGCGGTCGGCCAGTGCCTCCCGAACGATCCCGCCGCCGCGAATCTCGTAGTCGTCTACCAGGACGAACCGGGCGGTGGCGCTGTTCCCCTCGGTGGTATCAAACGCCAGCGCCCGATTGAGAACCAGGACGCACTCGGCTACATCATGACGGCCGATGTGATCCCTGGCGTCGGCGGTGGCCAGCGAAGAAGCGTCGATCACCCGGGTCACCGACTCCAGCCGGCAGGGAATCCGGGCCGAGCCGAGTTTGAGCAGGTAGTCTTTTTTCTTGACCAGGGGCTGTTTGCCAAGCCAGAAGAGACTCACCCGGATCCGGGTAGTTACCTCGGGCCGAGGCTGTCCGGCAATGGTCGCAAGCTCTCCCCGGGCGACGTAGATCTGTTCCGAGAGCGTAAAGCCGGTGGCCTGACCGGCGCGCGCCTCGGTCTCGGGTGCTCGGTTGAATGCTTCGATCGCCTTGACCCGGCTCTTTTTGCCCGACGGAAAGAACACAACTTCATCACCATTCCTTATTACTCCACTCTCCACCGTCCCCGCTACGATCCGGCGATCGTCTCCCTGGGCGGTGAATTTGTACACATCCTGAACCGGCATCCGGAACGGCTGATCGGTGGCGGGCCGGGCTGGGACAAATCGGTCGAGTGCCTCCAGTACCGTGGGCCCGGAATACCAGGGCATGGCCTTTGAGTGACTCGCGATGTTATCGCCTTCTCGGCCGGCGGCTGGGATGAAGCAATCAGGGTGGACCCCAAGTCTGGCCAGGAAGTCGGAATATTCTCTGACGATGCCGTCGAAGTGCTTCTGGTCGTAGTTCACCAGGTCCATCTTGTTGACCAGCACCGCGATCTGCCGGATTCCCAGCATTGACATCATGTAGCCGTGGCGCCGGGAGTTCTCCTGCACGCCCTCCTTGGC
>CAZOES010000084.1:0-19265 GCA_964578865.1 uncultured Gemmatimonadaceae bacterium
ACCTCCGACGCCGCCTCACTTACCAGTTTGTTCTGAGCCACTCCCACCGCGAGCGGCAATCCCAGGCGCTGCCGGGCTTCACGGTCG
Source organism: uncultured Gemmatimonadaceae bacterium (assembly GCA_964578865.1). GTDB lineage: Bacteria > Gemmatimonadota > Gemmatimonadetes > Gemmatimonadales > GWC2-71-9 > JADJOM01. Next base: position 88 of record CAZOES010000084.1, read on the forward strand.
ATCAGGGCAGCCACGTCAATGGCCGGGCCGAAGAGCCGGCTGGTGCCGGTGAGATCGAGAAAGGCATGACCGTAGCCCTTGGGTTCGACTATCGGGGCGTAGCGATTAAGGATCTGGTGCAGGGCCCGCGAGGCTTTGGCGTAGAGCTGGGGATTGGGCGGGCAGATGATCAGATCGGGACACATCTTCTTCGCCTTGCTCACCGGCATCCCCCGGGTGATTCCGGCGAAGCGTGCCTCCAGCGACAGCGCCAGCACGGTGGCCCGGTCGGCTCCCGGCGCCGCCACCGCGACCGGCCGCTCCCGCAACGCGGGCGCGACCAGCCCCTCCACCGTAGTGCAGAAGGCGGGCGGGTCGATGTGAAGTACAGTGCGTTGCGTGCTGCGCAGCATGGGTGAGCCCGTGTTGGCTAAGAGCTAAAAGCTGAGAGCTATAGTGCCATGACTCATCCCATTCACCTATCTGGAATTCCTCCACGTTAACTCTTAGCTCTTAGCCCCTTTCCAGCCATCCCTATGCCCCAGGCATGTGGTAAAAGAACTGCTCCTGCACGATCCGCCCGTCCTTCACGGTGTACAGGGCCATCTCGATCATCGCGTTGCGCTGGCCGGTGGCTTTATTGGTCACATCGAAGTCGTAACTCACCGCAAACTGCTTCTCGCCGATGAACGGGCCCTGCACGTCGGCCCGGTGGACCTCGTAGTTCTCGAACCACCAGGCGTTCTTGCCGCGGACCGCTTCCTTGCCCTTTATCTCGGCCGGCATCTCCGGACTGCCCACCGGTTCGATGCTGAGGATATCAGAGGCGTACAGCCGGTCGATGGCTTCGAGATTCTTGCCGGCGCGGCAAAGTGCAACCAGCTCGTTGGCAATGGTGGCGACGGAAGGCATTGTGGAGGTTGGCATACGCTGTACCTGCATTGAATGGTGGTTGGTTCTCGGGGAAAAACTTTCACCGCAGAGGCGCAGAGACACAGAGAAAAGGCCAATTGTTTTACTACCTCTGGGTCTTTGTGTCTCTGCGGTGAAAAAGCAGTTACAACAAACTCTGTTGCGGATCAGAAGCCTTGGCCCCGTGTCGCGGAGCCCGGCCGGTGAGCTGCCGGCGACCACTCATGCCGGTATTTACCGGGAAACCATACTCCCGCTGCAGCGCCACGATCCGGCGGGTAAGTGCGTCGACATAATCCGGACCCGGTGTTTCGCTGTGACCGAAGCGATTGGCATAGCGGTCGACCAGCTCGGGAAACTCTGCGGCCAGGTGGGGAAGGAAGCGGGCCCGCGCCACCGGGCCGAGTCGGAGCGCCGCCCCGACCACGTAACGCGCACCCGCTGCCTTCCCCGCAGCCATCAATGCGGCCATCTGCTCCCGGCTGTCGGTCACACCAGGGACCACCGGTGCCATCATGATCCCGGCGTGAATGCCGATGTCGGTCAATCCCTTGAGCGCCCGGAGTCTGGCGTGGGGCGCGGGAGAGCGGGCCTCCAGCCGCCGGAGGACCACCGGATCGGCCGAAGACATCGAGATATTCACGGTGAGTTCGTGCCGCTGGGACAATTCCGCCAGCAGGTCGGCGTCGCGCAGAACCAGGGGCGACTTGGTGATGATGCCGAGACTGAGTCCCTTCCAGGACCGCAGTGCTTCAAGAATGCTGCGAGTGAGCCGGAACTTCCGCTCGGCCGGTTGATAGGGATCGGTGGCGGTCCCGATCACCAGCGACGCGCCGGCGAGTTTAGCGGGGAAGAGAGTGCGAGTCAGCACCGCGGCGGCGGAGGTCTTGACCAGGATCTGCTTTTCGAAGGCGAGCCAGGCGGGCAGGCGGTCAGGCCCTGAAGGACTTCCTCGCGCCGGGTCGTCCTTCGGACTCCCAATGGCGCTCGGTCGCGGTCGGGCGGTCAGTGATTCCGCGTCATTCTTCGCTTCGCTGCCGAAATCACTGCCCGCTTCAGGCCCGCTTTTCGCCCGCTCCTCGCCCGCCTTCTCAATCACCCACCGATGGGTCTCCCGCGCATAGCAGTAGGTGCACCCGAACTCACACCCGACATAGGGATTGAGCGACCAGAATCCCATGCCAGTGGTCGCCGGCGAATTGAGGATGGCCTTCACCGGCACTTCGTGGAACGTGGTACCGCGGTGCTCCCGGGTCTCGAGGACGGGCAGAGCCGATCGAGAGGCGGCAGGGCGGTCAGGCGGCAAGGCCGTCAGGAGAGGAAGCTGATTACTGCTCGTTACTTTCGACATTGTTGCTACCTCGTGTTTCTTGCCGCCTTGCCGCCTTGCCGCCTTGCCGCCTTCAGCTGTACGCCATCGCCTCCAGCCCCGCATGCTTCCGCAGCAGCCCCAGCTGGCCGAGGTGATAGCTCTCGTGCTGAGCCATGAAGGTCAGGATCCCGAACAGCGAGTTGTCGCCCATGGTGAAGCCGAGATCGTGGATCGCGCTCAACTGGGCGGCGGTGGTGGCGTTGAGCTGACGGTCGAGGGTTGCGCCCACTTCGTTCCAGGCCTTCTGGATCTCGGCCAGCGACGGATAGCTGGTGACGTCGTTGATGTTGTTGAACCCGCCCTTGGCTCCCTTGAGCGGACTCTCCTGCTGGTTGCCCAGCAGACTGAGCATCCAGTAGCGGGAGTCGACCAGGTGGGCCGCGATGAAGGCCGCACTGTTGATGCCGCCCTTGCCGCTGGGCCGGACACAGGCATCTGCGTCGCTCAGGCCGGCCAGACAGTTGGCGTAGAGCTTGGTGTTGAGTTTGAAGATCTCGGCGATGGCTGTGACTCTCGTCTCCATTGCAGTGCTCCTTTAAAGACGTTCCTCGTTCCTCGTTCCCCGTCCTAGATTCCCCGCCTGACCGCCTGACCGCCTGACCGCCTGACCGCCTAACCCATCATCTCATTCAACTGCGCATACCCGATCGCCTCTTTGGCAAACTCGAACGTACCCTTGGCTTTCATTTCTTCCGCCGCTTTGGTGAATGCGCCCAGGGCTGCCCGGCTAAGGGCTGAGCCTACGCTGATGCGTTTCACGCCCAGTGCGGCGAGTTCAGCGACGGAGAAGGACCCGGCCTTGAGACCCATTACCACGTTCACCGGTTTCTTCACCGACTGGCATACGGCCCGAATGTCCTCGGCTCTGGTAAGACCGGGAGCGTAGAGCGCGTCGGCCCCCGCGGCCTCGAAGGCCTGCAGCCGGCGGATGGTGTCGTCCAGGTCGGGGCGGCCGTGCAGATAGTTCTCGGCTCTTCCCACCAGCACGAAGGGGAAGGGCAGCGCCCGGGCCGCTTCGACCGAGGCCGCGATACGCTCCACCGCGTGGTTGAATTGGTAGATCGGTTGATCGGGATTGCCGGTGGCATCTTCGATCGAGCCACCCACCAGCCCCGCCACTTCTCCCGCCAGTCGAATCGTCTCGGCCGCGACTTCCGGTGCATCACCGAACCCATTCTCCAGATCGGCCGCGACCGGGAGATTGGTGGCGTCGGCGATTGCCCTGGCATTGGCCAGGGTCTCGTCCCGCGAGATCAATCCCGCGCCATCCCGCCGGCCAAGGGTGAAGGCCAGGCCCGCGCTGGTGGTAGTCAGCGCTTCGAAACCGAGCGACTCGAGGATGCGTGCGGTACCGGCGTCCCATGGGTTGGGGATGAGGAACGCGCCGGGGCGAGCGTGGAGGGCCTGGAAGCGCTGGGCTTTGTGGAGTTGGGTCATGATTCTGATCTCGCTGATCAGGTATTCAACGGCCGGCTCGGCATGTGAAGCACTGAAGTGCTTGCTCGGCCCGGAAGGACTCCCTCGCGCCGGGTCGCGCTGCGCGCTCCCAAGGGCGCTCGGTCGCATCCCGGTCCTGAAGGGCCATTCACTTGTCATGTCAGCACCTCATCCAGAGCCGCGAAGCGGCGAAAGACCTGCTCGGGGCTTTCCTCTATATAGGAAAGACGCGTCACGCTTCGATCGAGCCCGAATCGTCATTTACCTTCGCCTAGCCCACTAGCCCACTAGCCCACTAGCCCACTAGCCCACTAGCCCACTAGCCCACTATCCCCTCTAGCCACACTTCCCCCACCCGCACTGCCGGCAGTTCATACAGCCGGAGTTCCGGATCACCTGGCCGGCACACTCGGGGCATACCCGTATGTTGTTGGTGGTCAGCTGGTTATAGGTCGTCGGCTGGAGCTGAGCACTGCGGTGGGCACTCAGGGGCGGACGGGAGCGGGGGACAATGAAAACCGGCGGCATATCGACCTCGGGTTCGGCGGTGGCTCGGCCACGGGACCCGAATATAAGCCGAAAATCCAGAGAGGCAATCAGGGCCAGGTTAAACCATGGCGTCTTCCCATATTAGGAAGTATCATTCCCAATATGGGAACTATATCACCGAGTCCCTCAGCCCTGGCAGAGGCCCTGTTCTCGAAGGTCCAGCTTCGAGTGCTGGGCCTCTTGTTCGGCCAGCCGGATCGGAGCTTTCAGAGTGCCGAGCTGATTCGGCTGGTCGACTCAGGCGATGGAGCGGTGCACCGGGTGGTGACTCGGCTAGCCGAGAACGGGCTAGTCAGCGTGACCCGGATCGGAAATCAGAAGCACTATCGGGCCAATAGCGAATCGCCGATCTTTGGGGAACTCCACGGGCTGATTCTCAAGACGGTCGGATTGAGCGGACCGCTGCAGACGGCCCTGGCACCCTTTGCCAGGCGGATTGCCGCAGCGTTCGTCTACGGCTCATTGGCCCGGGGCACCGACACGGCCAAAAGCGACGTGGACCTGATGATCATCGGGGACGATCTCGACTACGCCGAGGTTTACGAGGCGCTCCGAAAGGCGGAGGACGTGCTCCAGCGGCCGGTCAATCCGACCATCTACACCCCGAAGGAGTTTCGCAAGCGGCGGCAGGAGCGAAATGCTTTTCTCGCGCGTGTACTGACCGGGCCGAGGGTCTGGCTGATCGGAACCGAAGATGCCATCGCCTGAACTGGAGAACCTGGTTGGGACCGGGCAACTCAAGCGGGAAGCGTTCGCTCAGGACGAGTTCGACGGATTGGTGAAATCGGGCAAGGCCCGGCTGGCCGATGCGGCCAAGAGGTCACTGGCGCTGGAGAGCCGCTTCGATCTGGCCTACAACGCCGCCCATGCGCTGGCGCTCGCCGCACTCCGGCGCCAGGGGTATCGCTCGGAGAATCGCTACGTGGTGTTCCAGGTGCTGCCCTACACTCTTGGCCTGTCGCTGACACTGGTGCGGATCCTGGCCAAGGCGCATACGGTGAGGAATGCGGCGGAGTACGAGGGGTACCTCGAGGCGGACCAGCAGCTGGTGGAGGAGCTGGTGAAGGTGGCGGAGGCGGTGCGGAAGGCGGTGGAGGAGTTCCGGAATTGAGGGGACGCTCACCCATTACCGAAAGCCGATGACTGGAGGTTCCCCTTGCGAGCAGGCCCTGGTCGGTGAACGCATAGCGAAGATGCTGTCTTCCTCCCCATTCACCTGATTAAGAGCCTTGGTCGGAACGGCACACACGCCGGCCAGGTCGCGATCCAGTTTGACCCGCTCGCCAGGCCGGATCTGGGATTTCAGCGCCACTGAGAGGACTGCGTCGGATCCTCATTCTCCGCGTACTTGCGCCCCCCCGTCCCCCCCGTACCTTCGCCCCATCCCCCCCTGGAGCTCCCCATGCGTTGGACTGCCCGCCTCGCTCTCGCTGCAGTACTGGTCACGCTTCTCCCGGTTGCCGCACTCGCTCAATCCGAAGATGCTGACGCCAAAGAAGTCCAGGCCTACCGGCTCACCATGCCCAAACTGCGGCAGCTGAATCAAGCCGGTCTCGAGGCCGCCAAGCTGCGTCAGGCCAATCCCAGCAGCCGGGGTCTGGACGCGAAGAAGAAGGAACTCCAGGCGCTGCAGGAAAAAGAAACTCTCACCCGGGCCGAACAGGATCGGCTGTCGGTGCTGGAACGGGAGATTTCCGACGCGGAAGAGGCGGCTGAAGACAGCGATGACTCCAGCGCCAAGTCGCTCAGCGACATGGCCCGTCAGATCGAATCGGATCCCATATTCTCGGGCGCACTCCGGAAGGTAGGCATTCCCGGGCGCGAGGCGGCCGTCATGATGCTGGCGCTGTTCCAGGCCGGCTTCACCGCCGAAATGCTGGAATCGGGTACCATCAAGCAGATTCCCAAGACGGCGAACGCTGACAATGTGAAGTTCTACCAGGTCAACAAAGCGGAACTCCAATCCCTGCAGGGGCTGTCGCAGAAGCCGGATTGATCCTTCGCACAGCTGCCGAGACGGACGTGTCAAACAGACCGCAGCGCTCGAGAAGCTGGGCAACTATCCAGCCAACGGGAACGTTCGCCCTTCGGGAGAATCCGAAGGGCGCCGACGACCATCACCTGAACACCGCCCAGCTCCCATACCAGGTCATCGCCCGCTGCCACCACGGGCTGGCCGAGACCGGTCCGATCAGAAACTGGACTCCGAGATAGAAGGCCAGTGAAAGAGGGTAGGCCGGCTGTTGTTGTCCCTGCCGCCAGTCGAGGAGAATGAGCAGGCTCAGAATGACTTCCACGCTGACCAGACTGGCGTGGAACCCGATCAGTGGGTCGGTCCCGGGGAATAGCACCACGAGGTAGAGGCGGGTAAGGGCCGCGGGAAGTCCCAGCAGGGCCGTGGCCGTCATGTATCGGCGGTGAGCGGCGGGGCGATAGCGGTTGCGAAACCCCAGCCCGACGAGCAGCAGGAGCCAGCCCATCGTCATGAGGTCGATGAACCCAAAGAAATAGTTGGATGGCGGCGGCAACTGCGGATTGTGCTGCATCACGCCGACCATGTACAAGGCGCTGGATACCAGGACCACCAGCAGCACCAGGGCTGCCAGTGCCACCCGCCGATGCCACTGGCGCAGTCGTCTCCCCGCCAGCCAGGACTGCACACCCACTAGTACAATCCAGAGCAGGGCCGACACCCCATGGAGCAGGTGGGGCAGATCGGTCTGGTCCAGCCGGCGGACAAATGTCGGCCAGAATCCGGCGATGGTCGCCACCAGGATCGCGGCCATGAACCAGCAAGTGCCGGTTCCTGGCCGGGCGGCGGCAGCAGGCGTGCGCCTGACCCCGCCGGCAAGGGCAGAAGACATGGTTTGGTTCTCCCGTCAGGCGGTCTGCCTGACTAGCGAGGCAGTGGTTTTCTTGCCACCTTCAAGCAGTCGCTGGTTCCTGTTCTCTAACACGAGAAACCGGGCCGGACACTGACATCGAACGTCGGTCCGGTCCGGGGCGGTCGTCACCGGAGATTGGGATGGAACAAGCCCGAGAGCCCCTCGACCGATTGATTGCCCAGACTTATCAGGAGCTCCGGCGGATCGCCCATCGGCACCTGGCCCGGGGACAGCGGGGAACCCTCGATACCACCGCCCTGGTGCACGAGGCGTACTTGAGGCTGGCGGGGAACCAGGGTTCCTGGCGTGATGCATCGCACTTCCGGGCCATCGCGTCGGTGGCCATGCGCCATGTCCTGGTCGATCGGGCCCGGTCCCGCGCGACGACCAGGCACGGCGGCGGGTTGACCCGGACTGCCCTCGACGAAGGTTCGCTGGCTTCGGATGATTCCCCCGACACCCTGCTCGCCATCGACGCCGCACTGGACCAACTCGGCGCGGTCGCGCCACGCCTGGCCCGCATGGTGATCCTGCGCTTCTACGGCGGCATGTCGGACCAGGAAATCGCCGAGGAGACCGGTGTTACCCCTCGTACCGTTCAACGTGACTGGGCCAAGGCCCGGGTCCTTTTGCTGCGGGCCCTGGAGTCATGAGTTCAGCTTCCCGCCCTGACAAGCTCTCGCTCGAGCGATGGCACATCCTTGAGCCCCTGCTCGACGCGGCTCTCGATCAGCCGGTCTCCGACCGCGAGGTCTACCTCGACAGAGCCTGTGGTGATGACGCCGATTTGCGCGGGGAGCTGGCCCGATTGCTTTCCCTCCACCAGCGCTTGAGTCAGGAACCTGACCCCTTCTCCGGGCCGGCCGCGGAACGTTTCCATCGTTTGTTTGCCGATCTCGACCCGGCGAGCCTGAGCCAGGCCCTGGAGGGCCGCTACCAGCTGGAAGGAGTCGCGGGGCGGGGAGGTATGGCTCTGGTGTATCGCGCCCGGGACCTTCGACACCGGCGAACCGTCGCCCTGAAAGTGCTGGAGGTCGCCAGCAATGCCGCCGCACTCCGGTTCCGCAGGGAAATCGAACTGGCGGCGGGTCTGCAGCATCCCAGCATCCTACCGGTGTTCGACTCAGGGGAGGACGCCGGCCGCCTCTGGTACACCATGCCGTTTGTCGAGGGCGAGTCGCTGGAAGCGCGACTGCAACGGGAAGCCCGGCTTCCACTGGGCGAGACGCTGCGGCTGCTTCGCGAGATCCTCGAGGGGCTGGGGTACGCCCACGGGCTCGGAATTGTTCATCGCGATCTCAAGCCGGACAACATCCTGCTCTCGGCCGGTCATCCGATCATCGCGGATTTCGGCATCGCCAAAGCTCTGGCCGGGGAACCGGCCCAGGACACCGCCACCACCGGCGGAATGGCCATCGGGACCCCGGCCTATATGGCGCCGGAACAGATTGCCGCCGACCCGGCGATGGATCATCGCGCCGACCTCTATGCGGTCGGGGTAATCGCCTATCGGTTGCTGACCGGGGCAGCACCGTTCGACCAGGCGGGTTCTCGACAGGCACTGTTGGCGGCCCAGCTGGTTCAGCGTCCGGATCCACCTTCGTCGCGCCGGCCTGAGGTCCCGTCGGCGCTCGATCGGCTGATTCTCCAGCTGCTGGAGAAGGACCCGGCCAAGCGTCCCGCCTCGGCAATGCAGGTGCTGGCAGAACTCGGCCGGATTTCCGCTGACGGAAGGAACGCCACGCCCCGGTGGCTCGGTCTCATCTGGCAGGCGGGGCTGGTGGCCGGGGTGATGGCTATTCTGACGACTGCCGTGGTACCGTGGCTTTCTCATCGCCCGGCGAACACCCGGAAGCGAGTACTGATCTCCCGGTTCACCGCGGCGGCGGGGGACCCGGCCGGTTCGCGCTTCGGGGAAGCGATCGCCGATGCTATTGCCAGCGAGTTGGCCCGATCCGGATTTGTGGAGGTCGTCTCCGGTCCCGACGGGGTTGATGAACGGAAATCACCCGAAGAGCAGGCCCGTGGCGCCGATGCCGATTTTCTGGTTTCGGGGAGGTACGATGCTGATGGGGATTCGATCCGGGCTCAACTCAGAATCGAGGATCGACGGGCCGGCCGGCGGCTGCCCGATCGCGGCGCGGTGTCGGTGGGCCGGCGGGACCAGGTCGGATTGATCGATTCGCTCCGGCGCCGGACCATGGCGATGCTGGCCCCGGTGGTCGACCGCGAGATGGAAAAATGGATCATGGGCGAGATGCCTGGAAACATCGAAGCCTACTATGCCTTTCGCGATGGGCTGGAGGCGATGTCCCACGGAAAGTTCGCCCAAGCCCGGTCGAACTGGGACCACGCGGCCGCTCTCGATTCGAGCTATGTCCAGCCCATGGTACACGGCATCTCGGCGCGCTACTGCCTGTTCGATTTCGTCAGCGCGGACTCTCTGGCGCGGGTCGTTGCCAGACGGCCGTCGTTGGCCAAAGGTGACCGGGCCTTCCTCGAGATGAATCGTGCCTTCCTCGATGGCGAGACGGACCGGGCCTATCGGGCGGCGATGGCCATGGTCGAGGCCGAACCGGGAGCGGAGCTTCCTCGGTTCTTTGTCGCCATCACAGCAATGGCGCTCAACCGCCCACGGGAGGCGATTGAATCGGGCCGGCATGTGAATTACCAGGCCGGGAAGTTTCGTTACGAGTGGGCGGGCACTGGCCTGCTGATGCTGCTGGCCGAAGCAAGGCACCAGCTGGGTGAGTATCGCGAGGAGCTCAAACAGGTAGACATCGGACTGGCCCTGCACCCGGATAACCGGGACATGGTGATCTACCGGGCTCAGGCTCTGGTGGGCCTCGGGCAGACGGCCGCAGCCGAGTCTCTGGTGTCGAGAGCGTTAGCCCTGCCGCGCCCGACCGGTATGCCGCCCCACCCGGAGCCCCTGCTCAGGCTGGCCGGGGAGTTCCGATACCATCAGCACCCGGAAGCTTCGCGACGAGTGCTGGGACGAGTGCTGACCTGGTTGAATGCAAAACTGGCTCAGGCCCAGGACGATACGCTCGCTTTCTACGCGGCCACCACTCTGTACTTGATGGACAGCCTGCCCCAGGCCGACTCGCTTTCCCGTTTGCTGCTTACCCGGTCTCCCAACGACCCTCGGGTCCTGGTCTTGCGGGCCGCGACTGCCTGGCGACTGGGCGATGCCCGGGTTGCCGATTCGGTCACCGCCGTCCTGCAGGCGAATGATCATCCCCTTGCTCGGCGATTCGTGACGTATGGTCTTGCCCGGCTCTGGGCCCAGCGGGGCGATTCTGACAAAGCCATGGAGTACCTCAACCGGTCCCTCGATGAAGGAATGCGATTGGAGCCCAGGTGGAACCACACCGACCTGATGCTGGCGCCGCTGTGGCGGCTCCCCGGGTACCAGGCCCTTTTCCAGGCCAGAGGTTAAGCCCACCTTTCCGGTCACACCCGATGAAGGAATACCACGTGTCTTCACTCGATCGCCGTGGCTTCATCCGCGCGGCGGCGGCCTTGAGCGCCATTCCCCTGGCCGACTCAGCGGCACAATCCGCATTTCCCGGTCCACCCACAAGAACCCCCGCCGACCCCCTCGGCGTCCGGGCCGACTTCCCCATCGTCGAGCAGCGCACCTTCCTCAACTCGGCCTACATCGCGCCGATTCCGCGGCAGGTAGTCGCGGCTGGTCAGGCGTTCCTGGAAGAGAAGGCCCGGAACTCATTCCAGCTGGGACCACTGCTCCACAAGTGCGACGAAGTGCGGGCCCAGTTTGCCCGGCTGATCGGCGCAGCCTCGCCCGATGAGATCGGCTTGCTCTACTCCACCGCGGAAGGGGAGAATGTGGTGGCGGCCGGACTGGGACTGAAGGCGGGAGACAATGTGGTCATCGATGAGCTGCACTACGACACCGAGTTCGCGCTCTACGGTATGCTGGCGAAGTTGCGTGGCGTCGAGCTGCGAATCGCCCGGCATCGCAACGGCGCCGTGACCGCCGCGGACTTCGAACCACTGGTCGACCGAAAGACCCGGCTGGTTTCCGTCGCCTGGGTCTCTCACCGGAATGGCTGGCGACACGATCTGCGACCGCTTGCCGATCTGGCGCACGCCACGGGCGCGCTGCTCTACGTCGATGCGATCCAGGCCATAGGCACGTTCCCGATCGATGTGGTCGCGGCCGGTGTCGACATCCTCTGTGCTGGTTCCTACAAGTGGTTGCTGGCCGGGTGGGGGGTCGCTCCGCTCTACGTGCGCAGCGCCATAGCGGACCGCTTGCAGCTGGACCGCTACGGCGAGATGAACACCACCGAGTTGCCCGATCACAGCTACGAAGTTCCAGCTAACGCCAAACGATTCGACTACTGCAGCCGCGCCTTCGGTGAGGTTTACACTCTGAGCGCCGGGCTGGCCTATCTGGAGCTGGTCGGCGTCGATCGCATCGCCCAGCACACCATCGATTTCCTGGCGATGCAGCTGCAACAGGGTCTGGATCGCCAGGGCCACCGGCTCTTTACTCCGATGGGGAATCGCTCCGCCATCGTGACCTTCTACTGTTCGAAACCGCCCGCGGAAGTTCGAACCGCCTTCGCCTCCGCCAAGGTCGAAGTAACGGTCCGAAACGGTACGGTGCGGATCGCTCCGGCACTCTTCAATGTCGCCGAGGATGTCGAACGCTGTCTGGCGGTGACCAGGAAGCTGGTGTAGTTCTCGAGGGCGGAGAGCTCATGGGATCACCACTCATACTCGGGTAACTCCAGATCGTCCCGCAGCTCCCGCCCGACAAACCATTCTGCCAGGGCCGGAATCCCCAGGAGTCGAGTGACTCCGTTCCGGATGCTTACGCCGAGTGCGGTCTTCGGTGCGAACGACGAAGCGAAGCGCAGGGCCGATTGCTGCTTTTTTCTGAGAAAGGGCTGCAGCAGTCTCTGGTAACGCCCCAGGGCGGCGGGGACATCGTCCGGGGAGCGGTGCAGTTCTCCCGCCAGTACGTAGGCTTCGGTCATGGCCAGACCGGTCCCTTCCCCGGCAAGCAGGGAGACGCAGGCCGCCGCGTCGCCCACCAGCGCCACCCGCCCTCGACTCCACTCAGGCATCCGGATCTGGCTGACCCGGTCGAAGTAGAGTTCCTCAGTGGCCTCGAGCGCGGACAGGATTGCCGGTGCTTCTCGGCTGATGCCATCGAACGCTTTCTGAAGCACCGCTTTCCGGGCGTCGAGCGAGGCGGGCTGCCGATCGGTGAGTAACTCGTCGCGAAGAATAAAGAGAAAGAGGGTTCGGTCGTCCCGCATGGCAAAACGGGAGAGTTGCCGCCCCGCGGCCGAATAGCTGACATAGACCAGCTCATCCCGCGGACGGTAGCCGGTGGTCTCGAAGGCGGCTACGTGATACCCCAGCGAGACCTCCAATCCTGGCTCTGCTCCAAAGATCAGCCGGCGGATGGCGGAGTGCAGCCCGTCGGCTCCGATGACAAGGTCGACTTCCCGGCTGCCTCCCCGGGCCAGTTCGATCCCCACTGCCTGGCTGGTCGGGGTGATCGAAGTGATGGTATTGTCGAACAGGGTTTCGACTTGTGAATCCAGGGCGCCGTAGATCGCCGCGGCGAGGTCGGAACGCCGTAGACTGGTGAAGCGGCCTTTGGTCGATCGCAGGAAGACACTGGTGCCAAACCCGCCGGCCCGTTGTCCCTTGCGGTCCAGGAATCGCACTTCGCTGACCTGATATCCCAACTCCCGGACCCGCGGCAGGATGCCCATTCGTTCGGCGAGGTCGTAGCCCAGCCCCCAGAAATCGATGATATACCCGCCGGTACGCAGATGGGCTGCTTCTTCGATCAGGAGCACTTCGTGGCCCGACTTGCGAAGCCAATAAGCCAGGCTAGGACCGGCGACTCCGGCGCCGTTGATGGCGATACGCATTGGTGGTTCACTCTCCTTCCCGCGAGCGAACCGGACCGTCCGCTGGATAGTCCCCGACCGCCGGACGATCCGGTTCCGCTCGCCGGACCCTGGATCTTCAACTCTGCTGCCAAGCCATCACGATCTCGACAATCTCCTCCGACGGTTCGGCGCCGGCTTTCCAGTCGATCGGTGATCCGGCGTCGAGCAGTATCTGTCCTACCTCGGCGTATGCCATCCCTTTCGCGTCGTGATTGCGGCACCCTTCCGCCGCCCAGATGAGCGGCTGGCCGTTGAATTCGCGGTCGCGGATGTCGACCGATGCTCCCCCCGCAAGCAGAATGCGCACGGCCTCCGGTTGTCCCGCCATCGCGGCCGAGTGGAGCGCGGTCTTGCCGATACCGGCGTCGGGGCGATCCGGGTCGAATCCGCAGGCCAGCATGGCCTCGAGCGCTGAAATGTCTCCTCGCTCGGCGGCCTGGTGGAATGCGGTGTAGTGATCTTCGTTGATCTGATCACGGAGGGAGGGATTACGGCTGAGCAGCGTGAGCGCCGAACTCCGGTCGCCCCGACTGCAGGCCGCCACCAGTTGGTCAACTTCGGAAAGTTGAGCCGCCGCGCCCTGCTGCAGCAGCCGGTCGGCTACGGCCCGGTTGCCGCTCAGTTCGGCCACGGCGTAAGGGGTTCGGCCATCGGTTCTCCGCTTATCCAGTTCGGCACCACGGTCGAGCATCCTCTGCGCCAGTGTTACATCCCATCCCCGGGCCGCCGCGTGCAACGGCGTCTCGCCGTTTTCCTTGAACACCGCATTCGGGTCGGCCCCGTGTTCCAGCAGCCACACTGCACCGTCAGGAGTGCGGCTCCATCCGAGAATAGCGTAGAGCGATGTTGAGCCATCGGTGGCCCAGGGCTGATCGACCTTCGCGCCGTGTGCAAACAGTTCCTCCAGCACCGGGATGTCGCCCGCACTGGCCGACAAGGGAAAGGTGACGCCGTCATTGGGGTCGGCGCCGGCATCGAGCAGGGCCTCCACCAACGGGAGTGCCCGGGCCATTCGCGCCGCTCCCCACAACACCGGACGTCGGACGTTGTGATGGAGCCAGGGAAAGCGCGTGTTGGGGTCGGCGCCAAGGGCCAGGAGTCGAGCCGCGATCAGCCCGAGTCCTTCGGCCCGCTTCACATCCTCGTGGGCCATGGCTGTGTGACATACATAATGAAGGGGCTCCCAGCCGCGGGGCCCCCCGGCGGTGGTGGCCAGCCCGGGCTCCCGGGTCAACTTGGCGTTGACCGTTCCGAAATCGCCGAGGAGGAGAGCGGTATGAAAGTTGGCGTTCGCGATACCGGGATGCAGGGCCAGAATCCGCTCGGCGCGATCCCGGCGTCCATCGGTGGCTGCAGTGAAGAACTGATCGAGCGCGGCGTCGAATTCGAGGGTCTGCTCTTCCACGAATTCTCTGAGCGCTTTCCAGGAGTCGAACCCGTGTTCCCGGGCGATCACCGACTGGGCGTCGTGGAGTGCCAGCGGTACACGGTCCAGCGCAGGCTGGGTGATTGACTCGTACGCCGGAAGAACCCGGAAACGAGTACGGGCGCCGTCTTCGCGAAGCCGGGCGGATTGGAGCAGGTCTTTCGCCTGCCGCTTCAACTGATCGAGGCTGGGACGCGGGGGGAGCTGCCTGACGGACATACGACCTCCATGCTGAGCGCCGGTGGTCCGCAAACCGGCCAGCACGGAGACTACCGTGCAGTGATTCACATGGGAGGTGGACTCAGTCCTTTGCGCGGACCCGCGGGCGCCCTGACGCACCTGAAGTGATGGTACGGACCAGGGCATTCCCGGTCAAGGCAGATCGACCGGCACAGCCCGACCAGCCTCCCGGCCGCGTCTCACCAACCGGTACCCTACGACGTATTCTTATTTGGCTGGTCGCTCCCCCCAGCGACCCGGGGATCCCCATGGCCATGGGTTGGCTTCTCCGCCTGCTGCTCGCCTCGCTGGCCTATTTCGCCAGCGCTCGATTGGGCTATGCCCTCTCGGTGCAGGGGATTGCTGTGCTCTGGCCGCCCAGCGGGGTGATGCTGGCCCTGCTGCTACTGACCGAGCGTCGCGGGTGGCCGGTCCTGGTGCTTGGTGGTGTCGCCGGCAGTATCGCCTCGGATCTGATCCAGGGGTTCCCACCAGTCTCCGCAGTCGCCGGGGCCTTCTGTAACCTTGGCGAAAGCTTTGTCGCCGCCCTGCTCCTGACATCGCGCAATAACACGCCGTCGTTGTTTGCCGGACTTCGCGGTCTGGCCTGGTTTGTCGGCGGGGCCGTGCTCCTGTCCAATGGAGTCACCGCCTTTCTCGGCGGGTGGTTACTCAATTCCCTCAACCATACTCCGGTAACCCAGGGCTGGCTGGCCTGGTGGGTGGGGGATGGATTGGGCATGCTGGTGCTCACCCCGATCATCGTCGTATGGAACACCATGCGACCGCCTCGGTCGTCGCTGACCAGAAGCCGATGGATAGAGGCCGCCATTCTTCTGGCGATTCTGCTGACTGTTTCGGTCCTGGCGCTGGGACCATCTCTCGACTGGTTGTTGCAGCCTGTCCGATACGTTGTCTTCCTGGTGCTGTTCTGGATTGCCCTCCGCTTCGGTCCCATCGGAGCGTCAACCGCCTCGCTGATCGTCGCCGGTTTGGCCATCTGGTATGCCGCGCTCGATGTCGGTCCGTTCGTGGGCAACGGTCTGCCTCGGCTGCGGGTGGCGCTCGAGCTCCACGGCTACCTGCTGGTCACCACACTGATCTCGCTGATTCCGGCCGTGGTGCTGGAAGAGCGTCAGGCAGCCCAGCGTGGTCTGCTCGACAGTGAAAGCCGCTATCGCGATCTCTTCGAGTCGAGTCCCGATCCTTCCTGGGTCTACGACGTCGCCACCCGGGCCATCGTCGAGGTGAACCAGGCTGCGGTGGCCCATTATGGCTACAGCCGCCCTGAATTCCTCGGCATGTCCATCTTCGATCTTCGGCCGGCCCACGAGGTGCCCCGCCTGCTCGACAATCTGGCCCACATCGGCAACGACAAGGTCCGGGGCGAGTACTGGCAGCATCGGCGCAAGGATGGAAGTCTGATTTACGTCGAGATCAGCGCGCACTCCCTGGTCTTCGCCGGTCGCCCCGCTCGACTGGTCCATGCCCACGACGTCACCGCCAGCCGGGCGGCCGATGCGGCGCTTCAGGCGGCGCAGGAACGACTGCGCCAGGTCATTGCTTCCAGTGGAGCGGTGATCTTCGAGCTGCGCCGCCGAGAACGGAGCATGGAACTCGACTGGATCAGCGAGAATGTCACCCGGATTCTTGGCTACACTCCCGATGAAGCGCGGCTGCCGGACTGGTGGCTTGGCCGGGTCCATCCGGAGGATCGGTCCAGGCTGGCGGGCCGCCCGGCACTCGATGCCTATCGCGACGGCATGGCGGAGTATCGGTTACAGCATCGCGATGGTCGTTACCGCTGGGTACGGGAGGAACAGAAGGTGACTCGGGATGACCACGGGGTCCCACTCACAGTGGTGGGGGCCTGGCTGGATATCACCGAGTCGCGCCAGCTGGAGCAACAGATTCAGCAATCGCAGAAAATGGAGGCGCTGGGTCATCTGGCCGGCGGGGTGGCCCACGACTTCAACAACATCCTGACCGTGCTGCTGGCCGAGGCCGAGCAGGTGCTGGAGGAGGCCGAGCGGCTGGAGCCGGCCGACCGGGCCTCGCTGCAGGAGATTCTCCACTCGGCCCAGCGAGCGGCCGCGCTGACTCGTCAGCTGCTCACCTTCTCGAGACATGAGATCATCGCTCCCACCAGTCTCGATCTCAATGCCCTGGTCCGGGGGCTGGAGGCCATGCTGGGCCGTCTGCTGGGCGAAAACATCAGGATCGTGCTTCGACTGGCTCCCGGCCTCGACTCGATGCTGGCCGATCGGGGCCAGGTCGAGCAGGTCTGCGTGAACCTGGCGGTGAATGCCCGGGATGCCATGCCCGATGGGGGAACCCTGACCATCGAAACCAGCAACGTCCATCTGGACGATGCTTACGCCGCGGCCCACGCCGAGGTCGTGCCGGGGGACTATGTCATGCTGGCGGTGAGCGACATGGGAGTGGGGATGAGCGAGGAGGTGAAACAGCATTTGTTCGAACCCTTTTTCACCACCAAGCCCATGGGCCGAGGCACCGGACTGGGGCTGGCAACCTGCTACGCGATTGTCAGGCAGGCTGGTGGGCACATCGGGGTCTACAGTGAGATCGGCCTGGGCACCACCATGCGGGTGTACCTGCCGGTGGCCCGCGAAGCAAAGCGGATCAGCGCGCCCAACCGTCTCCCGGCCTCCCAGCCGGCCGGCAAGGAGCGGATCCTCCTGGTAGAGGATGAAGTGCAGGTGCGACGGGTGACGGCCCGGATGCTTCGAGCGTTCGGTTACCAGGTCCGAGAAGTAGGCAGCGCCGAAGAGGCTATCACGATGCTGTCCGATGGAGAGCCGGTGGATCTGCTGTTCACCGATGTGGTGCTTCCCGGCATGGGCGGAAACGCGCTGGCCGAGCGGGCGACCCGGATCCGGCCCGGGCTTCGGATCATGTTCGCCTCGGGATACTCCGACGATATTGTCCTGCAACACCGGCTGCTGGACCAGGGAGCGGTACTGCTGCAGAAGCCCTTCTCGGCCGAGACCCTGTCGCAGAAGGTCCGACAGGCGCTGGGAGGGACGGCCTGACTTTTTCGCTTCCCCAACTGCAACCTTCTAACCCGGTCCCGAGTCTAAGAATGAGCGGATATATGTAGCCAACAGATATGGGACCCCATCATGACTCCCAAGCCCCACGACCGCAAGCACTTCCTCCCCCTCGGCCCGCTGGATTTCCAGGTCCTGACTCTCCTCGCCGGCCGGGAACTCCACGGCTATGGCATCGTCCAGGCGGCCGCCGAGTCGTTCCCCGAGCAACCGGCCCTGGAGATCGGATCGCTCTACCGGATTATCAGCCGGCTGCTGGATGATGGGATGATCCGGGAGGTCGACCCTCCTCGTTCCGAGCCCGCCGACCGCCGGGTCCGCCGCTACTACACCATCACCCCGCTGGGGCGCCGGGTCGCGAGAGCCGAGGCCGAACGGCTCAGGGCCATGCTGGCCTCGCCCGCGGCCCTCCGGCTCCTGGGTGACCGGCGATGACACTCTCCGAACGACTGGTCGCCCTGGTTATCCGACTCTATCCCGAACCGTTCCGCCGGCGGTTCGGTGATGAGATGCTGACCGTCTATCTCGACAAGCGCGATGGGCTCGGCGGTTCCGGGACCTCGCGTCACACCATCGCAACCATCCTGAGCCTCTTGGGGTCGCTGCCGGCCGCCTACCTGCGCCGCCCAGCTCGCCCTGTTCCTTCGTCGGACTCCACACCGGTGAGCCCCATTATGCAGAGTCTCTCCAGCGAAATTCGTCTGGTGGCTCGCTCGCTCCGGCAACAGCCGGGTTTCACGGCGGTGACCATCCTTACTCTGGCTCTCGGCATCGGGGCTAACACCGCGGTCTTCAGCGTGCTCAACAGCGTGGTACTCGCGCCGCTTCCCTACGATCAACCGGAACAGCTGGTGCGGCTCTACACCGCATCGCGCGATAAGCCCGACAGCCGAGGCTACCTCACAGCGCTCGATCTCCTCGATGTGCGCGATCAGTCGGGCGCGTTTGCCTCGGTCGGGACTCTCTATACCTACAACGAGTCTGGAGGGGACCTCACGCTGCCGGATGCTCCGCCTCAGCGGATCCGGGTTCTGGAAGTGAGTTCAGGCTATTTCCCCGCCCTGAGAGCTACCCCGGCACTGGGTCGAGGCTTTGCGCCGGACGAGGACCGGGCGGGGATCGCCCGGGTGGTTCTGAGTCATCGTCTCTGGCGGGAGATCACCAACTCTGATCCCACGATCATTGGCCGCACCATTCCGCTGAATGGTCAGGCGTACGAGGTCATCGGGGTCATGCGTCCCGGGTTCCGGGACGTGGCCGGAGAGGATGTGGCCGCGTGGCTCCCGGCCAATCTGCAGCCCGGCGGATACAACAGCCGCAACAACCACTATCTCTCTGCGGTCGCGCGGCTCCTGCCTGGAGTAAGCCCGGGCGAGGCCCAGG
>CAZOES010000085.1:0-19180 GCA_964578865.1 uncultured Gemmatimonadaceae bacterium
TGACGGGATCCACGGAAAGTCATTCAATCAGAAGGATGCCCCGTCTTTCGCACCGGAGTGGATCCGCACGGTAGGAATCTGGAGCGAGGATACCCAGCGGGAAATCCGGTTTTTCGTGGTCGAGAACGAGGATGCGCTGCTCTACATCGCCAACATGGGCTCGATCCCGCTGCATCTCTGGGCCAGCCGGGTGGCCACTCTGGAGCGCCCCGACTGGTGTGTGCTCGATCTTGATCCCAAGGAGGCGCCGTTCAGCGACGTGGTCCAGGTGGCCCAGGTACTGCACGAAATCTGCGAGGACATCGGGCTGCCCAATTTCGTCAAAACCACAGGCAAGACCGGGCTGCACATCCTGCTTCCCCTCGGAAGGCAGTGTACCTACGAGCAATCGCGAGTACTGGGAGAATTGCTGGCCCGGCTGGTGATCAAGCGGCTTCCCAAAATCACCACCATCACCCGGGTCATCGAGAAGCGCGGCACCAAGGTCTACTTCGACTACATGCAGAACCGGTTCGGACAGACCATCGTGGCGCCCTACAGTGTCCGGCCCCTGCCCCTGGCCACCGTGTCGATGCCGCTGCTCTGGAGCGAAGTCAACGAATCACTGGATCCCAGGAACTACACCATCAAGAACGCGGTCGAGCGGATGAATCGGCTGGTCGAGGATCCCTGTTTGCCGGTGATAGAGATGCAGCCGGACCTGGGGTCTGTCTTGGAGAGACTAGCGAAGAAGTAGAAACGTGAAAAGTGAAACGTGAAAAGTGGCCTCAAGTAAAGTCCTTTTCACTTTTCACTTTTCACGCAGTTTAGAGCTTTACGCGAACAACCACCGGACCACGTAGACCGCAAAGATCATCGCCGAAAAATCGGCAATCAACCCGGCCGGGACCGCGTGGCGGGTCTTCTTGATGTTCACGGCCCCGAAGTACACCGCGATCACATAGAAGGTTGTCTCGGTCGAGCCGAACATGGTCGCCGCGGTCTTGACGATGAGGGAGTCGGCGCCGTAGCGGTTGATCAGATCCAGCATGATGCCGGCCGAGCCGGAGCCGGTGAGCGGGCGGGTGATCACCATAGGGAGCACTTCCGGCGGCCAGCCCAGCGGAGCCAGGATCGGGCGCAGTCCGTTGACGAAGAAGTCCATCGCCCCGGAGGCCCGGAACATCCCCACCGCGAAGAGAATCGCGATCAGGTAGGGAATGATGTTGACCGCGGTCTGGAAGCCTTCCTTGGCGCCGGTAACAAACTCCTCGTAGACCGGGACCCGCCGGTAAAGACCGTAGAGCGGGAAGCCGATGATGATCGTGGGAATCACGAACACGGCGAGAATGTCGAGGAGAGTACGAAGCGAGCTCATGGTCAGCCCTCCGAATGGTTCCGGGTTCCGGGTTCCGGGTTCCGCGAGGGTGCAGTACTGAGCAGCATGGGGTCGGTGTCCCGGTACATCCGGAGCTTACCGAGCAGTTTGGCCGAGACGATCGCGACCATGAGACTCAAGGCGGTGCAGATCAGAATCGAGAAGAAGAGCTGGTTGATCTGCAGCCCCATGATCGCAGTCAGCAGCACCGGCGGCACGATCTGGACGCTGGCGGTATTGATCGCCAGCAGCATGACCATCGAATTGGTGGCGGTGTCCTTCCCGGGGTTGAGCTTCTGCAGCTCCTCCATCGCCTTGATGCCCATCGGGGTTGCGGCGTTCCCCAGCCCCAGCACATTGGCCGAAAGATTGAGGACGATCATCCCCATCGCGGGGTGACCCCTGGGGATCTCGGGGAAGAGGGGTCGCATGACCGGCTCGGCAATCCGGACGATGATGGAGATCAGCCCGGACTTGTCGGCAATCCGGAGCATCCCCAGCCAGAGGCAAATCACCCCGACCAATCCGAGCGCCAGCGTCACCGCCGTCTTGGTCAGGTCGATCGCGGCCCTGGTGATGGCCGTCAGCTTCACGAACCGCACCGGGGCGAAGGCGACGGTCCCGGCCGCGACGGTATCTCCCGGGCTGAGGCTGAGCTCCAATCGGCCCCGGAGATCGTTGTCCCGCTCCGACGTCATGCTCCGGATGGTGGCCAGCGGCTCGGGGATGGCCACATCCTTGGCGAAGTGAATCTCCCGGCCGGCCTGAGCCTGGATCAGCTCACCGGGGTAACTGCCGGTCGCGGCAACCGGCTGTCCGAAGTGACTGGAGAGCCCGGCACTATCCACTCGCACCGAGACCACCACACGGCGCGCCTCGGAGCTGTAGCCCTCGGGGAAGGCCACGGTCACCGGGAGTGGGGTACCGTTCCGGTAGGTATCGCGACTGAGGTCGCTGATATCGACCACCAGCGCGAAAACGAGGCTCAGGACGATGAGCCCGGCCCAGATGTAATTGAGCATGAATGGATGTTCCCGGTGGGGACGGCCTCAGTATAGAGTGGATTGGGGTTATGGGCTATGGGCTGAGAGCTGAAAGCTGAGAGCTACCGGCTCGGAAGCGGCTGCCCTTTCCTTTCCCTGCAGATAACTCACTTTATAAGTCGATAGCTCTAAGCTCTCAGCTCTTAGCCCTCAGCCAATTGCGGACCCGTCCCTCTCTCCTGATCCTTGCGGCTCTTCTCAGCAGCGCCTGCTTCGTCCGCCGAGTGCAGGTGGACGAGCTGCGTGCGCCGGTGCGCGATTCCCTACCGGTCCGCTATCCGGTCAAGGCTCACATGGTGGACGGCAGCACAGTGCTCTACCCCAATGGGCTGACCATTCAGCGCGACAAGCTGGTGGGCACCGGCCAGCGCTACGGGCTCAAGCTCCAGTTCGTGGAGGTGGTGCAGTCGCTCCCGGCCGATAGTCTGGTCGGCATGGAGCGATACCGTCCGACCCGCGATGCGATCGCGACGGCGGGACTTTCCTTCGTGGCGTTGACACTGGCGGTCGGTGCGGTGGCTGCGGCCATCATCGGCATCCGATGAGAGTTCGGATTACGGCTATCGCTCTGGCCGGGCTGACCGCCTGCAGCCTGGGTGGTTCGGTGGCCGGGTGGCGGCCCTCCGGTCAGGCGGCCGGCAGTGAGATCGTGCTGGACCTGGGCAACCTCCATCGGGTCCAGGGCGAGCTGATAACCCTGGACTCGGCCGGATTCCTGATTCTGCAGGACGGTCGCCTGATACGGGTCGATCCGCTGGGGGTGAGGTCCGGTTCGGCCTACAAGACCGACTTCGACTTCCCGATCTCGCGGGGGGATCGCGAGCGGCTCCGTCTTATGAGCCGTTATCCCCAGGGCGTTTCAGCCGAAGTGGAACGTGCCCTCCTCGACGCCTACGGACTCTCCCAGATCGAGATTGTCGCCGCCCCCGACAGCCAGCCCTGAGCCGGCTCCCAATCTGCGACGCTCAGGCCGGACGAGGCATCATTCCCGGCGAACCCTGTTTACACGGAGCGCCACATGTCGCTGTACCCCACGCGGAGCCGGGCCGGGCTGGTCCTGGTGACCGCCCTGTTCCTCGCCAATATTGCCCCCGCCGGCCTGGCGGCCCAGGATGACGATTCGGGCCCGGTTCGGGTCTTCACTTTTTCCGGTCGGCCCCGGATCGGTGTGCGGGTCGACACCCGGGCCGATGCCGAGAAAGACAAGATCGGTGCCCGGATCGAATCGGTCACCGAGGATGGCCCGGCCGACAAGGCCGGGATCCAGAAGGGTGACATCATCACCCGTTTCAACGGCACCGCGCTGGGTGGGATCAAGGGGGACGATGAGGACGAGTCGGGCCCGGGCATGAAGCTGATCTCGCTGGCGCAGAAGCTGGATGACGGCGACACGGTCGATGTCGAATACCGCAGAGGGAGCGAGAGCAAAAAGACCAAGGTCGTCGCTTCCGAGATGGGTGGGCTGAGCTTCAATGGCGGCGGACGCTGGAAGGTGCAGCCGGACATGCGCGGTATGGTGATGCCGCGGATGGAAATGGACTTTCCCCGCTTCGAGTCCGGTCCCAACAACTTCAAGTTCTTCAGTGGCGACATGCTGATGGAGGGGGGACTCGAGCTCACCGATCTGAATGCCGATCTGGGCGAGTACTTCGGTGCCAAGGAAGGGATCCTGGTGCTCAAGACGCCGTCGGATTCAGGTAATCCTCTCAAGGCCGGCGATGTGATTGTTTCGATCGATGGCCGGACGCCCAAGTCGGAAGCCCAGGCCCGCCGGATCCTCCGCTCCTATGAGCCGGGTGAGACCGCCAAGATCGAAGTGATTCGGAAGAAGAGCCGGACGACCCTGAGCTGGAAGCCGGCTGCCCGGGAGGAGCGCTTCAAGGTCACCCCCCGGCCCGGTCGGGTAAAGGTGGAGAGAAGCTAGCCGTTAGCCGTGAGCCGGTAGCTCTCCGTTGAAGACTCAACCCTCCGAGTGTGTTGGCACCGGAGGGTTGAATCTTCGACGAGTCGAGCTAACGGCTAGTACGCTACTCTCTTCTTAAACGTCCGACAATCAGTGTCGTATTGTCCGACCCGCCTCGTTCCAGCGCCAATCGCAGAATCGAATTGCAGGTGTCCTCGGCCGACTGGTTCCGCGAAAGTGCTTCCCGGATTTCGTCGTCCGTTACGTGCTTGGTGACTCCGTCAGTGCAGAGCAGCATCACGTCGCCCCAGCGCACATCGGTGGTAACCGTCAGCGGGTCGGCCCGGGTGGCACCCACCGCACTGTAGAGCACGTGCTTGAGGCCGGAGCGCTCGGCCTGGTCCGGTGAGAGTGCGCCGGCGTCGACCATCGCCTGGGCCATGGTCTGATCTTTGGTAAGGAGATGCAGGACCCCGTCGCGCAGCATATAGCAGCGGCTGTCGCCCACGTGGACCACATAACCGCGGGGCCAGCGGATGCAAACCATTGTGAGCGTCGTAGCCATGCCGAGGCGTTCTTCATCGGCCTCGCCGGTGCGCTGCACCACTTCATGGCTCTTTTCGACTGAGCGCTGCAGCTCGGCCAGAAACTCCGGCTCCAGGTCTTCATCCAGCTGGACGTACAGGTCCATCGCCCGAAGCACGTAGTCCATGATGGCATTGAGTGCGGTGCGGCTGGCATCCTTGCCGCCCGGCACTCCGCCCACTCCGTCGGCCACCAGGAAAACGAAGCCCCGGCTGGGGCTCATCAGGTCACCCAGGGCTTCCTCGGGCAAGCTGGTCTGATGGACCTGCATCGCCTTGTGCAGGCTGGCGATGAGAAAACAATCCTGGTTCTCGGTCCGAACCATGCCCTGATGGCTCACACCGTGGAAATCGTACTGATCCTTGGTGGGCCGAGCCATCACCGGGTCTTGCGATAGTTGGGTCACGGGCATTGAGCCTGTCCTCGACCCTGCCAAGCTACTGCCGAACTAATGGTGCCGCATCCCCCCGGGGCCGTCTTCCCACACCGCGGCAGGGTCGGACGCAAAGAGGTTCAGGTGCACCATCCACCCGAACATGCGGGGAAACCAGCGTCCGCCGGCGGCTTCGCAGGCGTCCTCCGTGGCAATGCTTCCGCGCAGCCCGAACTTCGCTTCCCGAACCAGCATCCCTTCGGCCTCGTCGCCTTTGGGCGGCAGGCAGATGTTGGTGTGCTGGTGCCAATGGGCAATGCTGAGCGGGATTCGCCGATTCAGTTCTTCCAGCGTGGCCGAGGCGGGCATGGTGTACAACCCCCCGATGTGCTTCAGGGTGCCATCGCTGGTCCCCTGGTAGAGCAGGGCAGTCGGAGCGGCCGGGTCGAACTTGAACCGTGCCTTGATGGCGGCCGAAGTGCTGGTGTAGTGGAACACCCGCTGATGCTTGATCTGGGGGGCGAATCGTTTGAACCCGTCGGCTTCAGCCACCGTTACGTCCTGGTAGCGCGCGACCGAGGCGCGGGCAACCCGCGCGATGCTGTCAGCCCGGGCCCGATCACCCGGCTGTTCGCTCCAATGCGGAGTCAGGGTCATGTGGGGATTGCCCATGGCCATGTCATGCATGTCCACCTGCTGGGCGGTTACCGATCTCACCGCAACGATCTGCAATGTCGCAAACGCCAGGGTATTCCACCGCATTGTGGCCTTCAGATTGGTTCCGCCATGCAGACGTGAACTACCTCGATTTGTTAAGGCGACCTTGGCGTTCTTCGCGCTCTTCGCGGTTCACTATTTGCAACCACAAGGACGCGAAGAACGCCAGGAATGACCGTAGTGGTATTTTGTGGCTGTGAATACCGCTGAACTCCCTATCGAGCCGATTCTTCCGGCCCTCGCTATGGCGCTGCGTGAGTCGGGTCACGCCGTGCTGCAGGCTCCTCCCGGTGCCGGTAAGACCACCCGGGTCCCGCTAGCATTGCTGAGTGAACCCTGGTTGGCCGGTAAGAAGATCCTGATGCTGGAACCGCGTCGGGTCGCTGCTCGCGCCGCGGCCCGGCGAATGGGACAGGTGCTGGGAGAGGAGGTCGGCCGCACGGTGGGCTACCGAGTGCGACGTGACAGCGTCGTTGGCCCCTCTACCCGCATAGAAGTGGTGACCGAGGGGATTCTGACCCGAATGCTTCAGTCAGATCCCGCGCTGGAGTCGGTTGGGCTGCTCATCTTCGACGAGTTCCACGAGCGCAGTCTCCAGGCCGATCTCGGTCTCGCCCTCGCGCTGCAATCACGGTCGATCCTCCGGCCCGATCTCAAGCTCCTGATCATGTCGGCCACCCTCGACGGCGCTCCCATCGCCACTCTGCTCGGCGGCGCCCCGATCATCACCAGCGAGGGGCGGAGCTATCCGGTGGAGACCCGCCACATCGCCCCCAGGCCCGAATCTCGAATCGAGCAGGCTGTCGCCAGTGCCGTTCGCGATGCGCTTGCGAACGACCAAGGTGACCTCCTCATTTTTCTTCCCGGTGCAGCAGAAATAGCCCGAGTGAAGGATCTGCTCGAAGGTGTCACCAACCGGCAACCCGGAACGGGGAACGAGGAACGGGTTGAGGTTCTGCCGCTCCATGGCTCGCTGACCAACGAAGAACAAGACAAAGCCATCGCGCCAAGCCGCCCCGGCCACCGCAAAGTCGTCCTCGCCACCTCGATCGCCGAAACCAGCCTGACAATTGAGGGGGTACGGGTCGTTATCGACAGCGGCCTCGCCCGGGTACCTCGATTCTCACCTCGCACCGGCATGACTCGCCTGACCACCATCCGGGTCTCTCGCTCTTCGGCCGACCAGCGCCGGGGCCGAGCCGGACGAACCGCACCGGGCGTCTGTTACCGGTTATGGGCTGCCGAGGAGGATCACCATCTGGTGCCCCGTCCTGCTCCCGAGATCCTCGAGGCCGATCTCGCGCCGTTGGCACTTGAGCTGGCCGCCAGCGGGGTCAATGAGCCCGGTGAGCTCTCCTGGCTCGATCCACCGCCCGCCGCTGCCCTTGCCGAAGGTCGGGCGTTGCTGGAACAGCTGGGGGCACTCGGCAAGGATGGAGCGGTCACTGCCCATGGCCGAACGCTGGCCGAGTTGGGGGCTCATCCCCGGCTGGGTCACCTGCTGCTCCGGGGCCGAGATGCCGGAGCCAGCCTGCTGGCGGGCCAGCTCGCGGCCCTGCTGGAGGAGCGAGACATCCTTCGCGCTACGGAAGGCCGGGTGGACCCTGATCTACAGCTCCGGGTCGATTTGCTGAACTCGGGCGGGAGCCCGCCGGTTTATCACGGCATGCAGGTCGACCGCGGCAGGCTGCACCGGGTGAGGCAGGAAGCGCAGGCATGGAGCCGTCAGATCGGGCGGCGGAGCGGCGAGCCGCGCAGTGCCGCGGAACTGCTGGCTCTAGCCTACCCCGATCGGGTCGCCCAACGCCGTTCCGGTCAGGCTGGCCGGTTTCTCCTCCGAAACGGACTCGGCGCCTTCACCGACGCGCCAGGGCTGGCGCTGTCGGATTATCTGGTTGCTGCTGAACTGGATGGGGACCGGCGGGAAAGCAGGATCTGGCTTGCGGCCGCACTTACGCTCGAAGGGGTGATGGGGCTTTTCGGAGAACAGGTCGAGCCCGAAAATGTGGTCGAGTGGGCCGAACCCGGTGGGGTGCTCAAAGCGGTGCGGCGCGAGCGACTGGGCGCGATCGTGCTGCGGGAGAGTCAACTGCGCGATCCCGATCCCGCCGCTCTCGCCTCCGCAGTCGAGGGACTGATTCAGCGCGAAGGTCTCTCAGTGCTCGGCTGGAGCGACTCGGCGACCGAGCTGCGCGAGCGACTTGCCTTCGTCGGGCAACTGGCGGAGACCGGCGGAGTGGGAGGGAAGTGGCCCGACGTCTCCGACGCCGGCCTGTTGCGATCGCTGGACAGTTGGATAGGCCCCAGACTGGGCACGGTACGCCGGCGCGCCGATCTCTCCCGGATCAATCTGACCGATGGGCTGATGAATCTGCTGGGCTGGGAAGAACGGCGGATGCTCGATCAACTGGCTCCGACCCACCTGGAAGTCCCCACCGGATCCCGCATTCCGGTGAGCTACAGCGATCCTTCGGCTCCCGTGCTGGCGGTGCGATTGCAGGAGGTGTTCGGCCTTACCGAAACACCCCGGGTCGGAGGGGGACGAGTTCCGGTGACCCTGCATCTGCTCTCCCCGGCCCACCGGCCGGTGCAGGTGACTCGGGATCTCGCCGGCTTCTGGAAGACCAGCTACTTCGATGTGCGGAAGGATTTGCGGGGACGCTATCCCAAGCACGTCTGGCCGGAGGATCCGCTGGCCGCCGAACCGACGAGGAGGGCGAAGCCGAGAAAACCGTGAAAAGTGAAAAGTGAAAAGTGAAGAGTGGCTGTTGGCTCAAGTCACCTTCACTTTTCACGTTTCACTTTTCACGTATTTACGCTATTGCTCGACCAGGATGAGATACTTGCTTTGGGCCCAGAACTTCTCCGGCTGCTCGATCGTCACCGACTGCACTACCTCACCGTGCCGGCCGACTTCCGCCACATACACCGGGTTCTGCCGGCTGACGATCTTGTAGCGGCGGTCCGGGCGGGGCAGGGGAATCGACTGGGTCGAAGTGCGATCGAATGAAGTGAACTCGACCAGCGGCAACTCCCGCGACGGCGCCACACCCCGCTTGCCCACCAGCGGAATCGACCGATGGCCATCCTCCACCAGGACGCCTTTCTTGAGCAGGTCCTCCCGGGTGCCGGCCACGAAGTACACCGTATTCTGCTGGTCAGTCAGGTGAGTGACGCTGTCGCTCAGCTCGGCGTTACTGATCACCAGACCGGCTACCTGGGTGTTGAGCGCGTTGATGGTGGCCTGCTGGGTGCTCAGGATATCAGTCAGACTGCTGACGGCAGTCTTCAAGCTGTCACCGGCCCTGGTGAGCCGGCTCACTCTCGCCTGGCTTCGGGCCAGTTGAGCTTCGGCGTCCTTGATCCGGACCGTGATCTCCTTCACCCGGTCGAGTACGAAGGTCCGCTGGTCCTTGGTCAGTTCGAGCGCCGGCGATTCCGGCCCCTCGGCCGCCTTTCGGGCCGGCTGAACCCTGGAAAGCTCGGCCTGGATGTCGCTCAGCAGCTTTCCGTTGGCCGCCACTTCGAGCAGCAAACTGTCGCGCTCGTTGGTCAGCGCCATATCGTTGAGCTGGCGCTCGAGACCGGGTGAGTTCGGGCGGGGTTCGTTGTGACAGGCGGTGGCGACCAGGACTGCGGTCAGAACCCACGCGCCGCCCATGGTCGGGCCGTGAATCGCACGCATGGCAGTACTCCCTTCGGGTAGATGGATACCCTCGCATCGTTCGATGCGAGGGTGATGAGACTCTACCGTGCGATGGTTACGCCACCATCATGGCAATGATGACGAATCGTTCTCGACGGGATGAGAAGTCGTGAGGAAACCAGCCGCAGTCTCGTGAAGGCTTCCACACGCCGTTTCCATCCTGCTTTCCCGTTGGGTCAGCCACTATCCGACCAACCGCAATCTTTCGGAGACTGGGAATGACCAAGCCACGCTGGATTCTGCTTGTCCTCGCTTTGCTGCTGGTTCCCGCCATCAGTGCGGCTCAGGGCAAGACCTACACTCGCCCGCCGGTTGGGTCCGGCTGGCGGGTCGACCCCAGCCACTCCGAGATCGGGTTCCGGATCCGCCACTTAGTCGGTCGGGTGCGTGGTCAGTTTCTGCGCTGGGACGGAATCATTGTGACCCGGGACACCGATTGGACCCACGGGACGGTCAACGTCACGGTCCAAACCAACAGCATCACCACCGGAAACACAGCCCGGGATCAGGATCTCCGGTCACCTCGCTTCTTTTCGGTCGACAGCTTTCCGACGATGACCTTCGAAAGCACCGGTCTGGTCACCTCCGGGGCCGATGATGGCAATTTCGAAATGAGCGGCCTGCTCACCATCAGGGGGATTACCCACCCTGTGGTTTTCCGGGGGGAATACCTGGGGGTCGCCAGAGATCCCAATGGCAAGGAACGGCTGGCGTTCGACGGAACAGCCACGATTCACCGGAAGGACTTCGGGATCACCTGGAATCAGGTGTTCGAAACCGGAACTCTGTTGAGCGATGATGTGGAGCTGGAGATTTCGCTGGAAGCGGTTCGCCAGTAAAACCGGGTCCAGCCAACCCTCTCCTCCCTCGGGTCGTCCAAAGGGACTGCCAATCCCCCGACCCGAGGTTGTCCATGCGGCGCTGGTCCCTCCCGATCTGGCTGGTGCTGACCCTTCTCGCTTCAGCCTCACTTCAGGCACAGAACTCCAGGATCCATTTACGGATGGATACCGGCGAAGCCGAGGCGGCGCTGGCGATCCTCGACGCCAGGGTGGCGCACGGTGCAGCCCCGGATTCTCTCTGGGCCAGGCTGGAGGCCTCCGAGGGTTATCAGAGATTGGTAGCGCGGGAGAAGGCCATGGGTCGTTCCATCACCGTGGCCGACATGCGGAGTCTGCTCCTCAACGACACCATCCTGGGTCACCGAGAGGCACTGCGTCGCACCCTCGACTCCTGGCGGGTGCTACCGGTCGACCAGGCCGGCGCGCTCGCCCTGGCCTATCTACCTGATACCACCGTTCTTGCCGCCACGGTCTATCTCCTCATCAAGCCTCGAAGCAACAGCTTCGTCTTCGATCTGAGCGGCAAGCCGGCCCTCATGCTCTACCTCAACTCTGAGACCTCAGCCCCGGAATTCGCCAATACTCTGGCACATGAACTACATCACATCGGCATGGCGGCAGCCTGCCAGGCCCGACCGGCTTACGCCGACACTACTGCAAAGGCCGGGGTCACCCGTGATTGGCTCAGCGCCTTTGCAGAAGGGTTGGCCATGCTGGCTGCCGCGGGCGGACCCGACCGGCATCCCCACCGTGATAGTCCTGCCGCGGTGCGCCTGCGATGGGACCGGGAGATGGGCGAGGCGGAAACCCAGATGAAAGCGGTGGAGGCGTTTCTGCTGGATCTGCTGGAAGGGCGTCTGACCGATCCCGCCAAACAGACAGAGAAGGGGATGGAATTCTTCGGGGTTCAGGGGCCGTGGTACACCCTGGGTTACCGGATGTGGTCGACGGTTGAAAGGAAATACGGGCGGGCCAGGGTGATCAACGATGCCTGCCGTCCGGCCCAGCTTCTCCTCGACTACAACCGTGCACTGGCCGGCGATTCCAAGGCTCCGTTGTGGTCGACCAGACTTAGCGGCAAACTGCCCGGTCTCCTGGAGACTCGTTAGCTCTTGAATCCCAGCGCCAGCAGGACTGCAGGCAACTCCTGTCCGGCGTTGATCCCTCCCTGGGCCATTCGGGCAGTCCCTCCTCCACGACCACCCAGTTTGGGCAGGGCATCCTTGAGCAGTGCCCCTGCGTCGATTCCCGAGTCATGGGATGAAGCCAGGAGGAGCGTAGCGGGATCAGTCAGAACACCGGCGAAGAACGTCTTCGGGTGTGTCGTTACGGCTTGGGCCAGGCCGCGTAACTCCTCGACAGTCGAGGAGTCCGGTTGCCACAATACCCGGCGGACTCCGTCAGGACCAATCACCGCATCAGCCACCAGGCCGGCCGCTCGGAACCCGCTTACCTCATCGGCCAGAAGCTTCCGTGCCGATTGGGCCGATTTAAGCTGATCCCGCAATCCGCTGACGATCGCCGGCACCTCGTCGATGGCTGCCGATCCGCTCGCTGCCATCCCACTCAGCAGATCGAAATCCGCCCGCGCCCGCCGAATCGCCCGGGCCCCGCAGAGAAACTCGACCCGCACCTGTTTCTTGGCCCGCTCCACCTTCCTTATAAGGAGAGCGCCGATCTCGCCGGTGGCCCGAACATGGGTTCCCCCGCAGGCACTTCGGTCCAGATCGGCGATGGTCACAATGCGGAGCTCACCCGAACGGTCGGATGCCTTGCGAAGGCCCGTCGCAGTCGCCGCGTCCTCAAAGCTCACCGACACCGGCCGATTCTCGGTGATCACCTCGTTGGCCCGCAGCTCGGCCTTCTGGATCTGGTGGGCCGTGAGTGCACCAGTCTCCAGATCGAGGGTCGAGGAATCGGCGCCAAAGTGCACGCTCACCGTAGCCGCGCCGAAGAGATCGGCCAGCACGGCGCTCAGAAGGTGCTGGCCGGTATGCTGTTGCATGTTGTCGTAGCGCCGAGCCCAGTCGATCCACCCGCTTGCCCGGTCGCCGTTGAAAGGCTCGGCCAGCAGGTGAGCCACCCGGGTCTCCTCGTCGACCACATCGAGCACCTCGATCCCACCCAGTTTGCCGAGATCGTTGGGCTGCCCACCGGAGGTCGGGTAGAAGGCAGACTGTTCCAGGTAGACTCGCTTACCTCCATCGGCCAGCTCGGCAATGGGGGAGTCGAACGACTTGAGGTATGCATCGGCGTAGTAAAGGCGGCGGGTCATGCGGAGAAATATACGGGCGGTCAGTCCGAGGAGCGGTCAGGCAGTCAGGCAGTCAGGCGGTCGGGCGGTCGGGCGGTCAGGCGGTCAGGCGGTAAGGCGGTCAGGCGGTCAGGCGGTAAGGAGTGGCTGAAGAAATCGGTTGGGTCGGGCCAGGTATGGTGTGAGTTGAATGGTACCGGAGGGGTGTGATTCTGTGCCGCTTTTCCTGCGAGCATTGGCGATTTTCCCCGGCGGGGGGGCCCCCCCGCTCTCAGTCTTGCCGAAAACCGAATCATCGCGGGAACGAGGAACGAGGAACGAGGAACTAGGAACGGGGAACGGGGAACGGGGAACGCCTTACAACAGCGCCTCCACCTCCCGCCGCGCCTCGGCGTACGCTTCAACATCGGCCTTCATCTGATGCGACAGCACCGACAACCGGTCGGTGTCCGCCGCAGTGGCCTCTACCGCCCGCAGTCTCGCCTCACCCAATGTTGTGACCGCATCGAGTAGTCGCTGGACCAGGGCGTCCCGGCTCTTCTCCGCCTTTGCCACCGAGGCATGCCAGCTTCCCGAGGTCCGGTTGCCCGAGCGAGCCCGCTGGCTCTCCAGCTTCTGAAGGCTGTCTTCCAGGTCGGCCAGGTCGACCGCTGCATCGCAAGCGTGCAGCACCAGTTCCTCGACCTCGTCGCGAATCGGCGAACTGGGCTGGTCGACCAGTCGCGCCAGCACACTCTGGGCGTTGCGGGCCAGGTCAGCCAGCAGGGAGAGGGCGGTTCCGGCCGGAAGCCGTGACACAGTCAGGGCCAGTCGTTCCCGAGCCGCCCCGGTCAGCGCACCGCTGGTGCCGGGCGTCGCCAGAAGGGGCTGACGCACCTGTCGCTGTGCCTCCAGCAGAATCACCGCCGACAGGAGCGGGCTGACCCAAAGCAGGGGAGGGGCGACCATCGAACCGGCCACCCACCCTGCGACCACCATCAATCCAGCCACGCCATACAGGCTGGTTGGCAATGGTGCCCAGGAATTGCGGGCGATCCGGGCGCTGAT
Source organism: uncultured Gemmatimonadaceae bacterium (assembly GCA_964578865.1). Lineage (GTDB taxonomy): Bacteria > Gemmatimonadota > Gemmatimonadetes > Gemmatimonadales > GWC2-71-9 > JADJOM01. The sequence goes on from CAZOES010000085.1 coordinate 13,828, forward strand.
CCCTTCGGCAGCCAGCCGTTCCAGCACCCGCTCGGAACCGGCGAGGGGAACTCGCGCCACCGCCCGATGCCCTCGTGATGCGGCATCAAGCGCCTGTGGGGCTGCGGCGGTGCCGGTCAGGGCCTTGAGTCTGAGATGGGTGTGCTCCCGCTCGATGGATGAAGTAGGCGGATCAACCAGCACCAGCCGGTCGAGCGCTTGGGGAGTCGCGCCGGCGCAACCGCTGCAGAGCCCCAGACCGAGTGGCTCGTCGGCGCCGCACAGCAGGCAGAAGGTCAAGAAGTGAGAAGCCCGGGGCAACCGGCGGACCCCGGTCGGTTCCTGCGACAAGGCATCGGCCAGCAGGGCTGCTGAGGAGAACCGATCGGCCGGCAGCGCTGTAGTGGCGCAGGCGACCGCGTCGTCGAACCATTCCGGGAGATCACTCCGCCAGCGCGACGGCCGATGGCCGTCGGGCGAGGGCGGGGGCGGCAGATGGGGCGAGGGCCGCTCCGGCATTCGTCCGGTGACCAGGAAGTACAGTGTCATTCCCAGGGCGTAGAGATCGGCCCGGGCATCACCCCGGTGACCACCGATTACCTCCGGCGCGATGAAATCGAGAGTGCCCACCAGACCGCCGGTGTGAGTGACGGTGGAAAGCCCGTCCAGTTTGGCCGAACCAAAGTCGGTGAGCCGGGCGTTGCCTTCCGAATCCATCAGAATGTTCGAGGGCTTCACATCCCGGTGGAGAATCCCTCGGCGATGGGCGGCGGAAAGCGCCAGGGCAATCTCCCGGCCCACCCGCGCCGCCCCCTCGGCCGACATCGGACCCGTATCGGCCACCAGCACCGAGAGATCGGGTCCGTCGATGTATTCCATTACTATGCTGCCCCGCTCGCCGGCATCCACGAAGTCGTGGACCGCCACGATGTTGCTGTGCACCAGATCGCGGGCGGCCAGCACTTCCCGCCGCAACCTTTCTTTGGCGACCAGGGCGGCCGCCGGAGGGGGCACCAGCAGCTTCACTGCCACTTTGCGGTCCAGCGTGCGATCGTGGGCCAGATAGACGATCGAGAATCCGCCTCGACCGATCTCTTTGCCGATTTGGTAGCGGTCCTGAATCACTGCGCCAGGCGAAAAGCTCACCGCTCGACCCCTTCCAGTCGTCCCAGGACGGTGAGGGCGTTGGCCCGCCAGCCGTCGTTCTCGTGATAGAGGTCGAGGAATCGCTTGAGACTGACCCGGGCCTTGTCCGATTGGCCCAGGACCGACTCGGAGATCCCGGCGTGATACAGCGCCATGTAGTTGTCAGGGGTGAACTCGATGACCAGTTCCATGATGGGACCGGCCGAGCGATCATCGCCGGCGTCCGCCACCGGATGGCCGATGTTGAAGACGATGTTGGCGGCGTAGGTCCGTTGATCTGCCGGGAGGGCCATGATCATCGCCCGGGCGCTGTCGATGTTGCCTGCCAGTGCATAACAGGAGGCAGCGTAACCGGCGCCGTCCTGACCAGTCGGCGGCGGGAACGAGCGAATTCGGGTCACCACTTCGAGCGCGTTGCAATACGGTTTGACGGTGCCGAACCACTCGCCAGCCTGGCCCACAAACGGCTGGGGTGGAGCGAGCGGTTCTCCCCCGGTCGGCGCCATAGGAGTCACCGGCTGGATCGCCTTCAGAACGACGAACCCGCAAAAGGCGGCATACGCCATTCCCATCACGTACAGTGGTCGCACTAAACCCTCTACAGACAGTGAGATGCGCCGGAGACGCGTGGAGTCCCCGCTTCTGCACGTCAGTAGGGCAACCCTCGGGCCAAACTGACGTTCCTCGTTCCCCGTTCCTCGTTTCCAGATGGGGCCATATTGCGGACTGTTAGACGGAGAACCGGTACGGGGAGAGGGTCGTGACATGCATCACACCCGGCGTACCGATTCGTGACACCGTCAATTCTTTCGAGTTGTGCGAGACTTCCAGCGCGCCGATTTTACAAGCTCCATCAACCTCCCCATCGCAGCTTCGCTGTTCCCCGTGGTCAGCCACCAGGCTGTCACGACGCGGAACACGGGACTGCCTGCCCCGACCTGGTCGAGGGGCGGAACGTTCCACGAGACACCTGAGGGTGCCATGAGCAGGATCAGATTCGCCCTGGCGGCGTGCGCGATGTTTGCGATTGGGTGCGTTGCTGAACCCAACCCGACGGACGGCTCCGGCGGAGTCCCTACCGGCAATGCCCAGAACTGGTCCGATCCCAATACCTGGCCCAACGGGCTGGTGCCGGTGGCCGGCGACTCCGTGGTGATTCCCCAGGGCACGGTGGTGAAGCTCGATGTCAGCCCGCCGGCGCTTCAGAGTCTTACCATCGCGGGCTCACTGGTCTTCGCTAATAGCGACCTTTCCCTGACCGCCGGCTGGATTGTGGTTCAAGGGGCTCTCCAGATCGGAACCGAGGCGAATCCCTATACCAAGCGGGCGATCATCACCCTGACCGGAACCGGCTCTTCGACCAGCCCTGATGTCTACGGCATGGGAAACAAGGTCCTGGGCGTCACCGGCCGAATCGAGCTGCATGGGTCCGGGCGGAAGGGTTGGACTCGTCTGTCTCAAACCGCGGCGGTGGGCGCGACGACCATCGAGCTGGCCGGCACGATGAGCTGGAAAGCCGGCGACCGGCTGGTACTGGCATCCAGTGACTTCAGCCCGGACCGGGCCGAAGAAGCGGTGATCGCCAGCGTGAGCGGCCGCAGCGTGACTCTCAGCGCCGGGCTCAAGTACGAGCACTACGGTGAGGTGCTGACTGTAAGCGGGGTGCAGGTGGATGAACGGGCAGAGGTCGGGCTGCTGAGCCGGAATATCACTATTCAGGGCGATACCGGTTCGACTCCGGGCTACGGCGGCCACATGATCATCATGGGTGGTGCCACCGCCCATATCGAAGGAATCGAGCTGTTCCAGATGGGGCAGCGCGGCAACCTGGCGCGCTATCCCATGCACTGGCACATGGCGGGCGATGTGTCGGGCCAGTATTTCCGCAACAACAGCGTCTGGCGCACCTTCAACCGCTGCGTCACGGTGCACGGCTCCGACAACTCAGTGGTGCAGGACAACGTCTGCTACGACCACACGGGTCACGGTTATTTCATGGAAGACGGGGCCGAGACCGGCAATCTCATTGAAGGCAACCTGGGATTGTCCTCCCGGGTACCCCAGGGAACCGACCGGCTGCTGGGCTCCGATTCTCGCCCGGCGACTTTCTGGATTACCAACCCCGACAACACCATCCGGGACAACGTGGCGGCCGGATCCAAAGGCTTCGGGTTCTGGTGCGCTTTCCCGGCCAGCCCGACCGGTCTCTCGGTGGGCCAGCCGGATCTGCCGCGTACCACCGCGCTCCGCGAGTTCAACGGCAATGTGGCCCACTCCAACAACAGCGGCGCGCTGAACGTGGATGACGGGCCGATGCTGGATGGGAATACCCAGACCACCAACTACGCCCCGCGGGTGAACCCGGCGGCCAGCTCCGATCCGGTAGTAGCCGACTTCACCAACTTCCGGGCCTACAAACACTCGGGCCGGGCCGTCTGGCTCCGGGGCCGCAATCTCAAGCTTTCCAACTCATTGCTCGCGGACAACGCGATCGGCGCCACCTTCGCCGCCAACGAGACCTACGTTACCAACACGACCTTCATCGGGGTGTCCGGTGCCATCACTCGGCTCCCCTCGAGCAATGTGCTGCGGGGGTACGAGTTCTACGATGGGAAGGTCTGGGCCGACAACGTGAAGTTCATCAACTACACCGCGGCCACCACCGTGCCGGCCAGCGGGCTGGGCTACAACCGCAACAACGCCTTTCCGATTGACCCGGAGAACTACGCCGGCTCGATGACCTTCATCAACGCCAATGAGGTCTACCTGGAAGACGCCCACGCCGATAAGGATGGGGACAAGGCGGCAATCTTCTACGACAACTCCGGTGCGGTGACCGGAACCGCCGGTCGTTTCGTGGTCGCCAACACCCCGATTCTGCTGACCAATGCCTGCACCTATCGGGCTGCCTGGAACTCCAACATCTGTACCAACCGGTTCGTGAACTTTGCGGTCAACTCCAGTGCCGGCGAAGCCATCGCACCGCTCAACGTGACCCGGGACGATGCCGTGGCACTGGCCCTGACCGGCACCGGCAACGAGACGGCCCACGCAGCCATGTCGGCGATCCCCGGCCGGGGGTACACCGTGCAATGGACTGGAGCCACTCCCGCCAATCCCCGCTTCTACCTGAACAGCGCCAAGGCGGGGGACGCGTTGCTGCTGACATTCCCCTATCCGGCGGTGCCCAGCAAAGTTCAGCGGGATTATTACGACGGGAACCCGGTGACGGCGGCGGCTTCGCTGACCGAGTTAAATGCTTCCGCCGGCGACAAGTTCTACTACGATGCCGGGGCCGGCACCCTGTCGCTCAAGCTGGTGGCGATGTCGGGGCGGGACTGGGGGACGCTCTTCGTCCGACCATAGGAAAAACGAATTCACCACAGAGGCAGAGTCGCAAAGGGCTTTGTCCTCATGAGTTCGCAATAGCAATTCTGGCGACTCATCGAGTAGACAGTACCTCGGCGTCTCTGAGCCTCTGTGGTGAAGTTTTTTTGGGGCTAGAGCAGAACCGGAGTGTGGCTGACGGTCGGGGCCGGCGTATCCTGCGCGGCCCCGCTGTTTTCAGGGGACTCGGTAAACGGCGCCAGCAGCCGCAGCACCGCCACCAGCAGCTCTTCTTGATTGAACGGCTTGAGCAGGAACCGGGAGCGGCCCCCTGCCTCTTCCGGCAGCCCGGAGTAGCGCGGCTCACCCGAAACGAAGAGCACTGGCAGATCGGGCCAGGAACGGCGAACCTGGGAGACCAGCGCGTCCCCCAGGATCCCCGGCATCTGTACATCGGTAATCAGCAGATCCACCGGAACGTGGGTACCACCCAGCAGTTTGAGGGCATCCATGCCGCTGGCTGCCACCACCACGCTGTAACCCTGCCGCTCCAGTACCCGCTGCATGGCTCCCCGAGCGGCCGGATCGTCATCGACGATCAGGACCTGCACCGGAAACAGGGTGCCCTGCAGAGCGTTGGCCAGCTCGTCGAGCGGCATCGTCGTCCAAGGTCGATTTTGGGGGACTTTCCGCGGGGGTCGGAAAGAGCGCCCAAGATCGTTTCCACCCAGCGACTCGTCAAGCCGCCGTTAAAGCCGCTTGACGAGACTCGGGTGTGGATACTGTGGATTGTGTTGGTAGCGTGTGGAATGGTGTGGAAATACGAAGGGCGGAAAAGGCGGAAGGGGTGGAGGGTCGGGGGTGTTGGATATCTGGGGGGGGGACGTGTGTGGGGACGCAC
>CAZOES010000086.1:0-18693 GCA_964578865.1 uncultured Gemmatimonadaceae bacterium
CCTACAGCCAGGCCACCATCGTCAACGGCTTCATCTACACCGCCGGCCAGATCGCGCTGGATCCGGCGACGATGGAGATCGTGCGCGGGGGGATCAAGGAGCAGACCGAGCGGGTGATGGAGAACCTCAAACAGGTGCTCCAGGCCGCCGGTTCCGATCTCTCCAAGGTGGTGAAGACCACGGTGTTTCTGGTGGACATGGCCGACTTCACCGCGATGAACGAGGTCTACGCCGCGGCGTTCGGTTCGCACAAGCCGGCCCGCTCGACGGTGGCGGTCTCGGGGCTGCCGCGGGCGGTCCGGGTGGAGATTGAGGTGGTGGCGACGCGATGACGGCTGAGGGCTGAGAGCTGAGGGCTATCGACTCGGCGGGACATGGCCAGGAATTGGCCCAATAGCCCTTCGCCTGCAGCCCTTAGCCCATCTCGATCCAAGCCTACTAAGAACTAGAGGGGGCGGATCGGGCCTGGTGGTTCGGCCGGTCTTCAAAACCGCGATAGAGGCGCCTTTGGTGGCTCTGGTGGGTTCGATTCCCACACGCTCCCGCCATTTTTCGTTACCCCTGATATCGGAATTATGCACAGTTATCGACTTGCCCTGGCTTCCGTGGCCCTCCTGCTGGCCTGTTCCTCTTCGGACCCTTCGCCGCCGCCCCACATCGCGGTTGCCGATCTGGTGAATACCACCTGGCAGGCCAGTCTGCCGGTCGCAATCTACGATACCGTGGCCGCGCCGCGAACCTGTCAGACCCATTTCCCGCTGGCCATCATCGACGGGGGATTCTCCACCCTGGATACTCTTCTCACCGGTACCGAGGACGTCTACACCGTGTGTCCAGGGAACGACTCGGTCCATTGGCAGTGGAGTGGAATGGGCCTCATCGTGATACAGGCGGGAGACACCCTGGTTTTGAAGCGGGTGAACGGTTCGCCCTTCGGCTGGGTGCTGCCGCGGAGCGAGCACAAGTTGAGTGGGACAGTGGATCCAAACTACGACCCGCGAGGATCGCTGGTGCTCACCCGCTAGGGCATCGGCGGAACCATCTCCTCCATCCGGCGAGCCAGCAACAGCGTCGTGTTGTCTGGCTCGACCGGCAGCCCATCCTCGATCATCCAGATCACCGACAACACCGCCTGGCAGTAGGCCCAGGCCAGGACCCGGTCCGGCTTGATTGTCAGCCGTTTCTGGAACAGCGTAATCCGCCGTTCGATGACCTTGGGCGAGCTGAAGGCCCCCAGCCGCTCGTTAGGATTCCGCAGCGACGCCCCCAGATCGTACTCCAACTCGCCGATCACTCCTTTCGGATCGATCGCCACCCAATTGCGGGACTGATCTGACAGCACGTTGTAGTGCTGCAGGTCTCCGTGGAGCAGGCGGGTCTTTCCCTGAGAGCTTGAGAGACTGTGGTACCAGTGCTGGGCTCGCTCGACCAGGGGGCGAGAGAGCTGACTATTCCCGGAGGCCAGATATTTGGCGAATCCCTGACCCCATGACTGCACAGTAGGGCAATCGCGCGGGGGAGCGGTGGGATCGAACTGAGACAGGACGCCGGCCAGGATCTCGCAGGCCTCGTCGTCCCGGCCCGAGAGGCTTAAGCCCGCCAGCGGCTCACCGGGCACCAGGCGCTCGAGCAGGACGGCACCGGGCTCCGAGTCCAGTACCCGGACCATGCCCTTTCCGCGAAAGGCTTTGATGATCTCTCCCGCCCGCCACTCGTCTCCCGGACCGCGAGCGACTTTGAGGACCACGGGCGTAGATCCTCGGCGGCCGAAACCGACGTGGGCGGTGGCGGTCTCCCGGGTTTCGGTGAGCCGCACGTCCCATTTGCCCGCGGGAGTCACAATTTGAGTCATAGTCCAAAGCTCATCGTGATAATCTGTGGCCAAATGCTCCTTCTCGCTTGCTACCGGGACGGGCTCCAGTTGGGACCAGCGTCCGAGGCGGGGTTGTTGGTCAGACGGGTCTGCCCGCTACCATCTGCGTTCATCACGTAGATCTCGAATTTGCCGTCGCGTTTGGTATAGAAGGCGATGTCGATCTTCGGCGGCGTGGGCTGAGTGCCGCCCCCGCCGCTGGCACACCCACCCCGATTAACGCCAGCCCGCCCACGGCAGCCGCGGGTCCCACCCACCGGCCGAACCCAGTCCACAAGTCATGCATACACGATGTCCTTCCCGGCCTCATGGGCCATGGAGTGGCATGTCTTGCTACCGGGCCAGCGCGATCGCGTAGCCCGTCAGATTCAGGCGCTGGTAGGACGCACCGTCTACCGCCTGGGTGATGGTTGCGAGGTACCCGGCCGCCTGGGCCCGGTCCGGCACCGCCAGACGAATAGTCAGGCCGTCGCGCAACGGGCCGCGAACCAGCACGCCGTAGGTATTCGGCCCCGTTTCCAGCCAGGCGATGTCGAGGTCCCGGTGGACAGCGAAGATCGAGTCGACCGGACCACCTGAGACCGAGATCATCAGCGCGCCCGGGCCGCCGTGCGGCATGCTGAGCCGCAGTGCTACGACACCGGGTCCGGAAGCGGTCTGGTGGTCGGGTGCCAGGGGTTCGGACTCGCAGGCGACAATCGCTAAGGCGACGAGAACCCGCGCAATGATCGTCCGGTTCATGGGGTATTCTCCTTTCGACGCGGCGCCGCCAGCATGGCGGCGCTCACCTTGAGGTGGTTCCGGTCGAGGAAGGCCAGCAAGTCACCGAGGTCGTACACTCCGTCGCGATTGCCGAGGAGGTCGAGATGGACTCGTTCGCTATCCGCGAGCGTTGGTATGCCGAGGAGGTCTTGCTGGGCGCTACTGGCAGAGATGGAAAGTGGGGTCCCGACCCCGGTGAGACTGGCCGACGCTGACCCTGCGTCGTACTGGATTACCAGGGTGGCCGGGACGGTCCCAAGGGATTGGGGGCGAAAGGTGACGTCCACCAGGCATTGGGCCCCGACAGCGATCCACATGCCGGGCTGGCACAAGCCGGGTTCCAGCCCGTAGCTGCTAGCACCGACACCCTGGAACTCGATGTTGAAGATGAGAGCCGGCGTGGTACCGGTGTTCCTGGCGGTGAATGTCGTTGGCAGCGAGAAGAGCCCGACCGGGAGGCTTCCGAAATTCTTGGACGTCGGCGTAATCGTCAGCACACCCGCAGGTGTCCGGCCGCCGGTGAGGGTGGCGGTGGCGGAGCCGCCTCCGGCGCCGTTTGCCACAACGTTCAACCTGGCTGTGCGCGGTCCAGCGGCCTCCGGCAGGAAGACGACATTGATCGTGCAACTCGCTCCCGGCGGGAGCTGAATCGTCGCGAAACAGGTCCAGGTATCGTCGAGGAAGACGAAGTTGGTCGAATCGGGACCGGTGATGCTGATCCCAAAGAAATTGATAAAGCCCGAAATGCCGGCTCCGGTGTTGGTCACCGTGAACGTCACCGGCCCGTTCAGTCCGCCGGGGGTCACGAACCCGAAATCGTGGGTGGTGGGAGTGATGCTCAGGACTGCCGGCAGAATGCCGTTGCCGCGCAACTCGATGGCCCCGGATTCGCCTTGTGTGGTCGTGATGGTCAGGATCGCCGGGTGCCCACCGGCGATCGTGGGCTTGAACGTGACCGTGAAGCTGCACTGCCCTCCAGGACTGAGTGCCGCACCGGCGCAGCTGAGCTGAGAGATCGCGTAATCGGTGGTCCCGGTCCCCGTCAGGACGAAGCTGTTGATGATGCCGGTCGGGGAGGCGGTGGAGTTGGTGATGATGAACGTGGCTGTCGGGCTGGAGGTACCTAACAACACCGGCCCGAAGGCGAATAGCGCCGGATCGATGACCAGCGCCGAGGCAGGGCCGCCAGTGCCGCTGAGAGTTGCCGACCCGCTCGGCGTGCCGGGGCCGGAGGAGACGCTCACCGTGGCCGACCGGGCTCCCAGGGCGTGGGGCGTGAAGACGACGCTCAACCCGCAGGAACTCCCCGGTGCGAGCGTCGTAAAACACCCCTGGTTGCCGGAATTGAGGGCGAAATCCGAAGCATCTCCGACGATGTCGACCTGATTAATCAACACTGCCGAGCCGGTGGTATTGGTGACCGTCAACGTTGCCGAACGACTCTGCCCCTGGGGCAGGGTCCCGAAGTCGAACGACGCTGGGGCGAGGGTAAGAGTGACGGGGGGCGCAACACCCGTCCCCGTCAGAGAGGAGCTTGCAGTATTCCCGCTAAAGTCGCTCACCGTGAGCGTCCTGCTCCTGAGCCCGGTGACGGTGGGGGAGAAGTTGACGTTGAAGGTGCAGTGCTGTTGGGGGCCCAGTTCAATGCCGGTACAATCGGCGGCGTTGAGGCCGAGGCCGAAACCATCCGAATTGGTTCCAACCAGGACGACGCCCGCCAGGACCGTCGGCGCCTGGCTCTGGTTGGTTACCGTGAACGGGTGAGTCGCCGTGGTGTTGATCGGCACCGAGCCGAAATCGAACTGCGCTGGAGTGAGGGCAAGTACCGGGAGCGCGATGGTGAACCTGCCCTCACCGGTCAGCTGGACCGTGGCGCTACCTCCCGGGCTAGCGGCGAACGTGACGAATGCCGACCGGGTGCCGTCGAACGTGGGTGTGAAGCTAACGTCGAATGTGCAAGTCGCCCCTGGGTCCAGACCTCCGCCCGAGTTCGCCGAGCAGGCAACCAGTGTGAAGTTGAAATCCTCGGGGGTGGCGCCGCCGGGGCCTTGAGGCACGATTCGCCCGGTGGCGGTTGCCCCTGTGTTGGTGAGGGTGAAGCGCTGCGCCGCGCTGGTCGTACCCACGTCTACGATTCCGAAGTCGTGGCTGGTCGGGGTAAGAGTGAGGATCTGGGCTGCCACTCCGTTGCCACTGAACTGGATCTGGACTACTCCGCCCGGATTCATCTGGAATGCCAGCAGCGCGCTGCGGGTGCCGAGGTCCTGGGGAACAAACGTCACGTCGAAGTAGCAGCTGCCCCCCACCGGCAGCCCCGCCGAGGCCTGGGCACAGCTGCTGTTCTGATCAATGATGAAATCCCCTGGATTGGGCCCACTAACTAGCGGGGCAGGGATGCCGAAGGGCCCCGGGATGGGCTGGAATGGCCCGGTCGGCCAGGGCAACGTATTGGTGAGCACGAACCGCTGAACCGGGCTGGCCCGCCCGACGCCGACATCGCCGTAGTCACGAGCCGCTGGAGCGATACTGATCCCCGGAGCTGTCGTACCAGTGCCCGAGAGAGTGGCGCTCACGGTTCCGCCCGGGGAGGCGCTCAGGCTCAACGCCGCCGAGCGCGCCCCGGTCCCGGTCGGGGAAAACCAGAATACGATGTCACAGCTTGTGTGGGGGGCCAGCCCGCTCGCGGCACCGACGCAGCTGCTGGTCGGGTCGGGGCGAAAATCGGCGGCGTTCGCGCCTCCCAAGCCCAGAGTGATGCCGAACGCCCCGCTGGTCGGTGTGAACGGTCCGGAGGGGAGGTTGCTGTTATTCGTGATCGTGAACGCCTGGGCTGCACTCGCCCCACCTATGCCGACAGATCCGAAGTTGTGGCTGGTGGGGGAAATGGAGAGAAAGCCGATGCCCAGGCCGTTCCCGCTGAGCGCGATCGCGACCAGTCCCCCGGGGTTCATCTGGAAGGTGAGCACTGCGCTTCGCGCCCCGAGTCCCTGCGGGATGAAGGTCACGTCGAAGAAGCAGTTGCCTCCCGCCGGCAGGCCGGTGACGAGCACCTGGACGCAGGTACTATTCGATTCGACCGAGAAGTCACCGGGGTTGGGACCGCCGATGATCGCGTTGTTCCCCAATCCGCCGAGGGGTTGCAGCGGACCGGTTGGCCAGGGCAACGGATTGGTCAGCACGAACCGCTGGGTCGGGATCGGCGTCCCGCCGCCGACGTCGCCGTAGTTATGCGAGGGCGGGGTGACGACAATCACCGGTGTCGAGGTGCCGGTACCGGTGAGAGTGGCCTGCAGATTCCCGCCCGGTGAAGCACCCACATTCAACGACGCGATGCGCGCACCGACTCCGGTCGGGCTGAACCAGAGCACGATGGTACAGCTGGTATTGGGCGCCAGCCCGCCGGCCGAGGTGAGGCAGCTGCTGGTCGGGTCGCCGCGAAAATCAGCAGCGTTCACTCCCCCCACGAGCGCCCCGGGGGAGAACGGCCCATTTGGGGCCGTGAGGGGTCCGGACGGAAGTCCGCCGTCGTTGCTGATGGTGAACGCCTGTGCCGCACTCGCGCCCCCGACGCCCACCGATCCGAAGTCGTGCGCCGTTGGTGTCATGGTGAGATGAGCCGGACTGCTGCCCACCCCCAACGTCACCGCTACGGTCTCTGGTGAATTGAATGCCGTGGGCGAGTTGACCTCCACGGTGGCGGTGTAGACGCCGGGTGCCAGCGCCGGTGTGTTCACCGCCCGCAACTCGAGCGTGGTCGGCGCCTCTTTGGCACCGAACCCGGCCCTCAACCAGCCGGTGGGCTGACCAGCCCCATAGGTGATGGTGCGGGTCAGTCGCTCGACGGTGCCGCCCCCGGCGTTGGTGACGGCCACCGATTGGGATGGGGGATCTCCAGGGCCGATCGCGATGAAGCTGACGGAAGACGGGGATAGCGCTATCAACGGGTTGAAGCCGGTGATGTTGAAGGCCACATCCACCAGCCGGGGTGAGTTCGACGCCTGCGGGGAGGTGATTCGGACCGTGGCGTGATGCACCCCGGGCAACAGGTCCTGCGCCGGGGTCGCGCGGAGCCTCAGCTTGGTGGGAGCGTTGGGGCGGCCCAGGACTGCGGTCAGCCAGCCGGTCGTCTCCCCGACCGGATAGGAAACCGATGCTTGCAGTCCTCCCAGGGTGCCGCCGCCGGCGTTGGTGACATCGAGCTGCAGTGTCACCGGGGTCAGACTCCCGGCCGGCCCCGTCAGGTTCGCCGTAGCGGCGACATCGATGGCCGGAGGGTTTGGCAGCACTCTGAACGACACCGCCACGGTCTGCGACAGCAACCAGGTTCTAACCGTGACTGTTGCGCTGTAGGTGCCCGGAAACAGGGTCGCCGACGCCCGTCCTTGCAGCGTCAGGGTAGCGGGCGTGGTAGAAGAAGACAGCGTCGCTATGAGCCACCCTCTCGGCTGGCCGGCTGGGTAGCTGATGGTGCGAGTCATGCCAGTGATTGCCCTGCGACCGGCGCTGGTGACCGCCACGGTCTGGGCCGAGGACAACCCCGATCGGGTGATGGCGCTGAGCGTGACGTTGGGGGGAGAGAGAACGATCGCCGGTGTCTGCGCCACCGCGCCAACGGGCGCCTGGAGTGACAAGAACAGCACCCCAGCCAGTCTCAGCTGCAGATTCCTCATCGCCAGCCTGCCTTTCCGGGTCGCGATCAACAGCGGTCAGTTCCCCAGTCTCACCAGCAGCACCAGCCGCTCGGCTCTGAGAGAGTCCGACACGGCCACAAGCGAGTCCTGTCGCTCGCGCGCCGGGTGACTTCCAGGAGCTCGGCTCATCAGATAGCGGTCCACCGAATCCACCAACCTCCGGTATCCCGGGATTGAGAACCCCGCGGCGCTGGCACCCACCGAATCGAGCCGGCCTGGCGCGATGGCCGCTGCCAGTGACCGGAGCAGCGCCACTTCACTGGTCCGGCCCCGCAGATACGCCGTCAGCTCGGCGGGCCCGAACGGAACCCCCAGACTCCCGAGGCCTTCGACCCTTGGCGGTTGAGCGTTCGGGCGCTCGGCCCTGGGACCGCAGGCGATTCCCAGGATCAACAGCAGCAGGTTGCGACGTTTCATCGCTCGCTCGTGTTTGACAGCGCGAATGCGCCGAGACAGCTTTGGCCTCAGCAGTCACCTGCGCGTCGCATCCCGTCACCTCTCAGGTGACTGCGCCGCTCCGGGCCCTCTCCGAGCCATCCATGATTCGCCTGAGAACGTTGGGCAGGATCGACTTGCGCGCGGATGGCGGAGCGCCGGTGAGCGAGGCGCTGGCCCAGCCCAAGCGACTCGCGTTGCTCACCTACCTCGCCACTCAGGCCGGGGAGTTCTGCCGCCGGGACACCCTGGTCGCCTTGCTCTGGCCCGAACTCGATAGCGACCGGGCCCGGCATTCGCTCCGGCAATCGGTGTATCGGCTGCGTCAGTGGCTGGGTCAGGCAGTGATCGTTGGACGGGGAGAGGAAGAGCTGGGGGTTGATCTCTCCCAGCTCTGGTGCGATTGCGTGGCATTTCGCCAGCTGGCGGACCAGGGGCGTCTGGAAGAGTCCCTCGCCCTGTATGGCGGCGACTTCCTGGCCGGCTTCCACCCACCCGAAGCTTCGGAGGAATTCGAAGACTGGATCGCAGCGACCCGGTCGGAGCACCGCACTGCGGCGACCCGGATAGCGATGACCCTGGCCCGGAACGCGACGGCGGCCGGCGATCTCGAGCGGGCCCTCGAGTGGGCCCGATGGGCCGCGGCCACCGATCCGCTGCAGGAAGGGATCCAGACCGAGCTGATCAGGGTGCTGGTACAGAAGGGAGACAAAGTGGGCGCCGAGCGGGCCTACAAGGCCTTTGCCGAGCGGCTGCACCGCGAGCTCGGCAGCGCTCCATCGGCCGCAACCCGAAAGGCTCTCACCGATACAGCGTCTGTCACGCCGCTAGTTAGTCCGGCTTTACCCGTCGAAATCCCCCTATCCGCTACCGCAGCTACGCCCGCCAGTGCGTCACCCGCAGTTGCTCTCCAACGCCCTCGCTCACGCACCCTGACATGGGTCTCGGCACTCGCGTCGCTCGCGATCCTGGTGGGAGCGACCTACGCCTTCCTGCAGCCCGGGGGATCGAAGGTGCCGATCCTGGCGGTGGGGACCATTCATCAGGATCTGCGGGGAGGGGATTCGAGCTCCTGGCTGCCGATCGGCGACCTGCTCTCAACCAGTGTGGCCGAGTTGCCCGGCGTCCAGGTTCTCTCCAATGCGCGGCTGATTGAGATCGACCAGGCCTTAAGGAGCCAGGGCCGCACCCCGAATGCGGCCGAGGTGGCCCGCCGGGCCCAGGCGACCCAGCTGCTGGAGGGATCGCTGTTTCGGCGGGAGGGGGACTCTCTGGTCCTGGAACTCAGGAGGGTTGATCTGGTCAGCGGCCGGGTCCTACGCGGCTATCGAGTCGGGGCCCGCGACGTGTTTACCCTGGTGGACCGGGCCACCGCGGCGATCGCCCAGGAGGCGGAGGTCCAGCAGCCACCCCGGAGTATCGCGGACGTCACCACCAAATCGTTGGTCGCCTATCGGCTGTTCGAAGCGGGGCTGCGAACCTATTACCTGGGCGATTACGTACCCGCCCGGCGGTTGCTCGAGACCGCGGTGGGAGAAGACTCCGCCTTTGCGATGGCCATGTTCTATCTGGCCCGCACCGAGCAGTCGCAGCAGCTGCCGGCCGCCAACGACCATTTTCTGGCAGCATTGCGTCTGGCCTCAGGTGCCAGCGACCGGGAGCGCCTGCTGATGACGGCGCACGTGTTCACTGGTGACAGCCGTTCGACCGGGCTGGCCCTGGCCGAGAGCCTGACGACTCGCTATCCCAATGATCCGGAAGCGCTGTGGGTGCTGGGATCCGCTCAAGCCTCCGCGGGGAGGGTGGATCAGGCGGTAAGAACCCTGCGCCGGACTATCGCTCTCGATTCGGCTGTGCCGCTCAGTGACGCCCGAGGGTGCCGCCCGTGCGACTCGTACCTGACCCTGGTCGATACTTACGCCTGGGCCGATTCGCTGCCCCGGGCACTGGCAGTGGCGCACGAGTTCACCCAACGCTGGCCCCGTACGTTCGCGTCGTGGAGCTCTCTGGCACAGGTGGCCTACATCATGGGCGATACGGTCATGATGGATTCGGCGAAGCGGGCCTCCGAGCGGTTGGTGGGCCACCCACAGGGACCCGGCATCAACGCCCCGTTGCTGAGGCAGATCGCTCGCGGCAATTACCTCGCGGCCGATCGGGAACTCCTCTCCCTCGGCTCGTTGAGCGAGGACTTGCGGTCGGAACTACGCTGGTATCTGTCGATCAGCCTGCGAAACCAGGGTCGGCTCCGGGAGGCGGTGGCGCTGTCGCGGGACGGAACTTTGCCGCAAGGCGGGGAACTCACCCGTTGGCGGATGGGACCCGATTCGCAACTGCTTGCGATCGCCCGATTGGAGGCCGGGGAGGTAGAGACCTGCCGCGCCTGGTATCGGCGGCTGGCGCAGGTAGAGCGCGAGGACCTGCAAGGCTGGCCTGGACAGCAGTCGCGAGAGCGGACCTGGGCCCTGGGCCGCTTGGCGATGTGCCGCGCGGCAGTGAACGATACGGTGGGTTTCGAGGGGTTGGCCGATAGCGTCGAGGCCATCGGGAGCACGCTGCTGTGGAACCGCGACCGGCGGCTCCATCACTATGTGCGCGGCATGCTGTGGAAGGCGCGGGGAAACTTCGCGCAGGCTGCTCAGGAGTTCAGCGCGGCCCTGAGCTCGCCCAACTTCGGGTTCACCCGGATCAACTACGAGCTGGCCGACATGCTCCTCAAGCTCGGCCGACCGAAACAGGCGGTGGCGGTGCTGCAGCCGGCCTTACGCGGGGCGTTGGACGCATCCAATCTCTATCTCACCCGCACCGAGATTCATGAACGTCTGGCCCAGGCGTGGGCGGCAGCGGGCAACCCCGACAGCGCGCGGGTGCATTGGGAAGCGGTGGAAAGCGCGTGGCGACGGGCCGATCCGGCATTCGTGGCGCGTTATCATGTGGCAGTGGCTAACGTGCCGCAGACCGGTCAGCGGTGACGGATCAAGTGCCGCAACTCATCTGCCGGCCTTCCGCTGGAGCTCGGCGAAGAAGTTGGTGATTACCAGGATTGGGAGTACCCCGGGGCGGTCCACCACTTTCACCATCAGGAACCGGTCTCCATTCGGGGTTACGTCGTATCCAAAAGCGGGTGAGTAGCCGCCGTCGAAGAGCTTCCGTTCCTTCCCGATCACTCCATTGGCAGCGTCGATGTCCACGGCGTACACTGCGGTCCCGCGCCGAAAGACCAGTTCGCGTCCCTCCCGGGTCCAGCGTGGGTCGCTATCGCCAGTCTCATTGGCCGACACCTGGATTGTCCCCGGGGTTCCATCGGCCCGGAACACGAAGATGTGGGGAGGCCGGGTGGTCCCGTTTATTCCCGACGCGGCGATCCAGCGGCCATCGGGAGAAACGGCCGCGGTGGTGAAGGTCCCGCCGGCATCGCCGACATAACTCCCCGCCGACGACCCGTCGAGCGGCGCGATCCGGATCCGGGAGACCGGGGGCCATGCTTCTACATAGGCGACGTTCTTGCCGTCCGGCGACACCGATTGGGCATACTTGTCTTTGACGTTGGTGATGAGGGCTTGCGGCTCGGTGCTTCCATCTAGCGGGATCCGGAAGAGGTCGTATGAGGGAGTTTCGTTGGTGAATGCCACCTGACGCCCGTCGGGCGACCACACGCCTCCGAAGGCGGCCATGCTGCTGCGGGTGAGCTGCGCCAGCAACTGGCGCCGGACATCATAGACCCAGAGGTTCCGTTTTCCCCCGTCTCGTCCGACGGTTACCAGGATCCGCTGCTGGTCCGGGGACAGGCGGGGAGAGCGGAACGGCCCCGATGACGGGATCGCCGGCTCTTCCCGGCCATCGCGTCCAACCCAGACCACCCGGGTGTCGGCCCACCACTCCGAATTGCGCACAACCGCCAGAGTGCCATTCTCCGAAATAGCGACTCCCGCCGTGCCATTACTGGACAAAGTTGCGACATCGTCGAGCACCGGGACCGGTGCCCCATCGGTGCGCAGCGTCGCAGCATCAAACCGGACCGCGAATAGCGCGCTGTCACGAGCAAACAAGACGTGCCCCGAGCGGGAATAAATCGGATTCACTCCGTTTTCCGCCACGACGACCCGCCGGCGGGTCACGAGGTCGAGCGCCTCGATCCGGGAGGTGGGGCGCCGATAGTTAAGAAAGAGGACCGCGCGACCTCCGGGAAGCGGGGACACTGCCCAGTGCCCCACCTCACCGGCCGCGGTATCCGGCACGGTAATCTCCTCGAGTGGTCCACTATCGACCGGCAAGCGACCGATGCCCCAGCTCGATGTGAGGCAAACGAGGTGGTCCTGATCCAGCCAGTCGGGATCCCGGCAGACGCCAACTTCGGTTGAAGGCCCGCCCTCGATTCGGACCTTGCGAATGGCCGAGCCGGATTGATAGGCGATCCACTGACCATCGGGGGATACGGCCGGCCGAACCCCGGCGATACCAGCCAACGTTGCCACGATTCCCGGAAGCACTTTCGGTTCGAGGGCGCCCAAGTCGCGAATAGCGAGCCCATTTTGGGTCGACATCAGGACCCGCCGGCCATCGGGAGAAATGTCGATGCTGAGGTCGGCCGAAGCCTCGGTCCCCAGGGAGAAGGCGAACCAGGTGCTCGGAGCGGCGGGGGCCTCCGGCCTGCCAAGCAGGCTCCACCCGAGCGCAAGAGTCGAGACCGCGGCCACGCCCCAACCCGCCGTTGTAAGCAAACCGGCGCGACGCTCCAATTGCACGGCGGTGGTGGACACCGCTCTGAAACTGAGGTTGACCAGGGCGTCTCCGAATTCTTTGGCTGAGTCGAAGCGGTCGGCCGGGAGTTTCTCGAGCGCCTTGGCGAGAGCTGCTGCCACGTGAGGCGGAATCGACTTACGCAGCTCGACTGCCGGCCGTACCGGCTCGGCAACAATCTTCATGATGATCTGCTGGGCCGAAGCGCCTGTGTGCGGGGGCTCACCGGTGAGCATCTCGTACAGCACGCTGGCCAGGCTATAGATGTCCGAGCGCCTGGTGATGGCCTTGTCGGCCGTCGCCTGCTCGGGTGACATGTAGTGCGGGGTGCCCAGGGAGAGTCCGGTCTCGGTCAGGCGGCCACCGGCCGCGGCCGAGACGGCGAGCGCAATGCCGAAGTCCATCACCATCGCGCGCCCGTCGTGCAGCAGGATGTTCTCAGGCTTGATATCCCGGTGGATCACTCCGTGGCGGTGGGCGTAGTCCAGTGCGTCGGCTACTTCCCGTGCGATCCTGACCGCCTCCTCCACGCCGCACTGGGTCTCCCGGTTCAGCTTCTCCCGGATCGTCTCGCCCTCGATGTAGGGCATGACGTAGAAGAGGAAACCGTCCAGTTCGCCAGAGTCGAACAACGGGAGGATGTGCGGATGGCTCAGCGCCGCAGTGGTTTTGATCTCCGCCACAAACCGCTCGGCCCCCAGCACCGCCGCGAGCTCAGGTCTCAGGACCTTGATCGCGACTTTGCGGTCGTGTTTGAGATCGGCGGCGAGGTAGACCGTCGCCATTCCGCCGGCGCCGAGTTCACGCTCGAAGCGGTAGCGGGCCGCGAGGGCAGTCGCGAGTTTCGGAGCCACCGATTTCATAAGGTCTTATGCACAGATGACACCGATCGAACCTCGCCCATTCATCCTCAGTGAAATCGCTGGCTAGGGCTTCCAGTTGGTCTTGACCACCACCTGGGTCGCCGGCTGGGTCAGCAGATTAAAGGTCTTCAGCACCCCCTCGCGTTCGGCCGGATCGTCAGGAACAAGGGCGCACATGGGGTTGCCGAGGCTGGCGGGGTGATAGGTCTCCTCGATGTAGTTCTTCCAACCGGTCGAAACGGCCCCCTGGCTGGTCGCCATGGTGAACATGGCATTCTGGTAGACCGGGTACTTGCCTGAGGCATCCTTGGCGAGCCCGGCATACTGGCAGAAGAAGGTCAGGGCGGGGAGAGGCTTCCCCCAGCGATCCTTGGTAGGGTAGACCACGGCCGCTGCCTGCGATCCAGGATTCGACTGGCCCGACAAGGGCGAAACCCCGAGCAGAGCAGCCACAGTAAGCGGGAGCCAGGGACCGACGGGGCGACGCATGCTGATGTGGAAGTCCATTACTCTCCAGCCTCGTTGTGCCGTCATCTTGGCGCCCAGCCGATCGTCGGTGCATGGAGGCTGTGGATGTAGATCCGGTCCCCGGTCTCAGTCGCACCGGTGGTCTCCGGATAAGCGCCGCTGGGATCCTGCCAATCTTCGGTTACCCGACCGGTTTCATCGAAAGCGAAGACATGCCCATATGGTTTACCCACCGGCAGGAGAGACCGGGGCACACGCAGCAGGATCTTTCGGACGAAGGGACGCTGCGACAGTCCGTCCGCCGCCGGGTTGCGGGGTCCGAACAGCCCGACCCAGATCCGGCCATCGCGTCCCCGCATCAGATTGTCCGGATAGCCGGGCAGATTGTCGATCAGCACCTGCGCCAGGGGCGAGCCGGTTTGCAGGTCGAGGTCGCGGGCGCGGCTGTCGACCTTCCAGATCCGGTAACGGCCGGTCTCGGACACGAACAACGATTGTCCGTCGGCCGACAAGGCGATTCCATTGGCGAACGAGAAGCCCTGGGCGACCACCTGGGTGGTCTCGGTCTTCGGATCGAAGACGAGCACTCGGCCGGTGGCTGCCTGTTCCAGGATGTCGAGGAAGCTCGCCTGGTAGGTGCCGCCCCATTCCCGGGGCGCGAATCGTCCGGACGCGTCGGTGAAGAAGATCAGCCCATCCGGCGCCACCACGATGGAATTGGCATAACGGATCGGATCACCGGCGCTCACCCGATCGGTCAGCAGGGTCACCTTTCCGGCCTGAGTCACCGCCAGCAATCCCTTCATCGCGTCGGCGGCGATCATTCGCCCCTCGGCGTCAAAGGCGAAGCCGAGGACTCGCCCGCCGGTGCTCGCGAAGATCTCCTGACCTCCGCCATCGGGGTCCATACGCAGCAGGCTGCCGCTGGTCATCGCCGCGTAGAGCTTGCCGTCCGGTCCGATCACGATGTGCTCGGGGCCGAATTCCTTCCCGATGTCGATCGTTCGCAACCCAGCCAGGCGGGTGTTCGGCCGGTAGGCGCCGACATAGCCGGGCGGGGCAGGGGCGGACCACGACCGCGGTTCGACGGGCACCGGCCAGAGGCAGAGGTAACCCACCGCGCCCGCCAAGACCACCACGGTGATACCGGCAACTTTGCTGACGACGGACCGGCTCACTCAACACCCTTGGGATCCTTGCAGGTACTGAGGCCCAGGGGAGCATATGCCGGGCACCACCCGATCAGACTGGTCGCCAGGAAGATCACCGCGATGGTCCCGAGAATGATCGCGAGCGTGCCTCCGATGCGTCCGGTGAAATAGAGCACCGCGACAGCCAGCGCGAGCGCGGTGCGAATGATACGATCGGCCGTCCCCATGTTCTTCGTCATTGGCCACTCTAAGGGTGAGAGGTCCGGCAGAAGGTGCAGGGCCAGAGTCGCCGGCGCAAGCGAGATGGGATGGGCGAAATCTGCGGCTACAGCAGGTCTCGATTTGCAGCAGTCAATCAGGGCCTGGCAACCAAGGGCAGACAGAGATCGGTGTGGTTCAGCTCGTAGTGGGAAGTCACCGTGGCCGTATGGTAGATCTCCACTGCCGGGAGTCCAACCAGTTGGTAGCCGCGTAAGGCGGTCGCTCGGGGGAAGATGGTTGCGTAGGCTTGCGGGAGTGTCGCGAACCCGCCCGCGTGAGTGGTGACCGCGAAGGGTCCCGCCGGTAGCAGCTGATACCCGACCCCGTCTTCCGGGGCAAATGGGCCGGGCACCGCCAGCGCCGCGTCGAAACGAAGTTGCTCCGGTCTGGTCGTCACCGGGGCGTCATGGCCCAACCCGAGCCAGATTCGAGGCCCGGGGATCTGGCGCCGGTCCGCCCATTGAGCCAATTCCGCAAACAGGGTGTCAGGAACCTGCTCGTACGGTCCCACGTGGCGCTTGAATGCCAGGTGGAATTGCCGCAGGTGGTTCACCCTGGTGGCGGAGAGTGCGCAGGCACTTCCCACTCCCGCGATGGGAGTCTGGACCTCAGTCGGAGTGGCAGACGATTGGGACCGGATCCAGCTCCGGTACTCTCGCGGCGAACGGCCGAATCGCCGGCGAAAGGCGCGGATGAAGGTCTCGTGATTCTGAAATCCGCATTCCAAGGCGACCCGGAGCACGGTGGACTCGTGAGTGAGAAGGCGAAAGCCGGCCCGCTCCAGCCGGAGCCTAAGGGTGTAGGCCTTGGGTGTTT
Source organism: uncultured Gemmatimonadaceae bacterium (assembly GCA_964578865.1). Taxonomy (GTDB): domain Bacteria; phylum Gemmatimonadota; class Gemmatimonadetes; order Gemmatimonadales; family GWC2-71-9; genus JADJOM01. The sequence goes on from CAZOES010000086.1 coordinate 16,061, forward strand.
CGCCGATCGCAGCTTTGAAGAGTCGCTGAAGCGCGAATTGAGATGACCCTGAGATTCGACTGAGGGTCTTGAGGCTCAGGTCGCCATCAAGGTTGGCCTGGATGTGGACCAGCAGGGGAGTGAGGACGGTCCAGTCAGACTTCACGTGGGTTGGATACGGCTCGCTCGCCGGGTTTTACGCCGAAGTAGCCGGCCACGCTCTTGCCTGCGTATCCGAGGTACGGGAGCCAGGCGGGCATCAGGGGGTTCTCGCCGAGCAGGACAAACGGGGCTTCCAACAGCAGGTAGACTCCAAAGAGGCCCACGGCAGTGGCCATGGCATTGTTTGCCAGCCGAGTGCGGATCCAGCGGCAAGCGAGAAAGAAGATCGGTATTCCCGCGATGACAGAGACCCAGGGACTGGCACCTAAGGCGTATCGTTGGTAGAACTCGGCCGGTTCGCCCGGATGGATCAGGTAACTATAGATAGCCACCCAGCCAAAGGCGCAAGCGACCAGGGTGACCTCGAGGCCGAGGGCTCCGGCGACGGCGATACGCCAGCGAATCTGTGCGAGTCTCATGGGCTCAGTATATCAGGCGCGGTTGGGTCATCTTGACGTTTCTTGCGGGCCAGGGATTTCACAGATTCTGTCCCCCGATGACACAGACTCCCGACACTCGTCCACTGCAGGAACTCCTTCACCGCTGGCCGATCCAGCCTCAGGTCCAAGCCAATGCGCATTCATCTAACCAGCGTCTTCGTCGACAACCAAGAGAAGGCGCTCGACTTCTACACCAAAGTCCTCGGCTTCCAGCCAAAACACGACGTCCCACTGGGGGAGCATAGATGGCTCACCGTAGTTTCTCCCGAGGCGCCCGAAGGGCCTGAACTGGTGCTGGACGACACCTGCGGGAATCTGGTTCAGCTGGTGAGCCGCGGGTAAGAACCTTGACCGGCTTAGCCCGTAAACAGCCGGAAACACGGAGATCACGGAGATAATTCGGAGGGCCACGGAGGGTTCATCGCCGGGACAACCGCCTGCGGCCACGTCTGAGTTTACTGTTTTTGGTGAACTTATCTCAGGCAATGACCAGCGCCTGAGATTAGTTCACCAAAAACTCCTAGTTGGGGACGCGAGGAACTGGTCAATTCCTGGGGGCTCTCCGTGTCCTCCGGTTGTTCTCCGTGACCTCCGTGTGTTCCGGCTGTTTGCGATCTTCCTCTTAGGTAGAGTTGGCCTTCGTAGCGAGTTCGATTCGCAGTGCGATGGGGATCGCGGCAATCCCCACGGCGAGGTGCAACACCCGGATGATCCAGTGGTAGTCTCCCACCAGGAAGCGCTGCTGGGTGAAACCGAGACCGGCGATCAGGAACCCCCAGCCGACGCCGAGCAGCCCGGCTCCATAGGCACCGCTCCGGGCGATGCCGACCGCCGAGATGGTCCACAGGATACACACGAAGAGCACGCCGAGCCCGCGATGGAGCGGCACCAACCGGTACCAGTGGCCGGCCCAGAATCCCAGTCCCAGCACCATCAGAACCAGCATCGTCCCGCCCATCACCCGTCGCAGTACAATTACTGACTTCACCCCTTGCCTCCTCATTGAGTGTCGATCGGTGACGCCCCTTGGCGTCGTCCCTCTCTAGACTGAATAGGGGTGAGGAATGTGACATGAGGTTATGTCACATCGCTGGGCTCTATCCCGTCTCACTACGGGGCACAACCCAACACGGGGACTCAATGCACGCCACTTCTGATCCGTCCGAGAGCTTTGAACCGCTTCGGTCGCGTTTGCGGGGTCTGGCCTATCGGATGCTCGGCTCGATGGCGGATGCGGAGGATGCAGTCCAGGAGAGCTACCTGCGGTGGCATGCGGCAGACCGTGACAAGGTGTCGGATCCGAGGGCTTTCCTCATGACCATCACGACTCGGATCTGTTTTGACCTGCTGAACTCAGCCCGGGCGCGGCGGGAGGAGTACGTCGGCGCCTGGCTTCCCGAGCCGGTAATCGATACCGCAGCGCTCGCGGCGGATACCAGCACAGAGTTGGCCGAGGATCTCTCCATCGCGCTGCTGCTCACGCTCGATCGATTGTCACCGCTCGAACGAGCGGCCTTTCTGCTGCACGACGTCTTCGATTTCCCGTTCAGCGAAGTCGCCACCGCGCTGGACCGGAGCCCGGCCGCCTGCCGTCAGCTCGCCGCCCGGGCCCGCAAGCAGGTTCGTGAAACTCGGCCGCGAGGCGTGACCCCTCCGCCAGCGCGGCAGGGTGAGGTCGATGCCAAGCACGCCCAGCTGCTGGCGACGTTCGTTGCGGCGACCCGGTCCGGCGATGTCGAGGCCATAAAGCATTTCCTCGCCAGCGACGTCCGGGTCGTCGCCGACGGGGGCGGGAAGGTCCGGGCCGCCCCGCTCCTCGAGGGAGCGGATAAGGTGGCCGCGGCCATTGTCAGGGTCTTGCGTCCACACCCGGGTCAGTGGTGGCGCGACGATTTCACCATGCGCTTCGGGACCGTCAACGGCCTCTTGGCCATCATCATTGACGCCCCCGAAGGCACGGTGCAGACGGCGGCGGTGGAGTTCGAGGGCGACCAGATTCGCGCGGTGTATGTGGTACGCAATCCGGACAAGCTGCGGCACCTGAAGACGGGT
>CAZOES010000087.1:0-17956 GCA_964578865.1 uncultured Gemmatimonadaceae bacterium
GGTCCTGCCGATCGGACCCGAGTGGAGCTGGCCAGCCCCCGCCCCCACGCCCTCGGGGGACCACACCGTGGTCACCGGTCTCGAGGAGGAAGCCGCGAGGTTCAGGCCGAGTGAGTCAGCCGCGCCGCTGTGGGTTGCCGCATCGGCACTGACGCTGCTGTGGCTGGCGGCGTCACACTTGCGATTGGCCCGCTCGCGCCGGTTGTGGAGGCGGGAACTGGTGCAGGGCATACCGGTGCTGCAGTCGGAGGACTTCGGACCTGCCGTAGTCGGGTTACTGCGTCCGGAGGTGGTGCTGCCGCGCTGGGTCCTGCAGCTGCCAGCGGAAGAGATCGAGCTGGTGCTCAAGCACGAGCTGGAGCACGTGAAGGAGCTTGACTCCCGACTGCTTGGATTGATGAGCCTGCTGCTGGTGATCATGCCGTGGCAGCCATTCCTCTGGCTTCAGTTGGCCGGACTGCGCCTGGGGATCGAGCTCGATTGCGATCGTCGAGTGGTCCCGTTCGGCACTCCGGTGAGATCCTACGGCGAGCTGCTGCTCTCGCTTGCGAGCCGGGGTTCCCACCGGCGGCCGTATTCTTGGGCGCTGCCGTTGGCAACTTTCTGGCCGGCACGGTCTTCTCTCGAGCGCCGAATCCGGGAACTCACCGCGAGGCGCTCACTCCGCACGACGCTCCTCGCCGCAGCCGGGGCTCTGGCCACCTCACTGGTCGCTTGTGGCGCTCATGCGCCTGCCCCGGCCGCGCCTGACCAGGTGATGACGGCCACGCGCGACTCGGTCGCCGTGGATGGGCTGGCAGCCCAGGCAGACCATGAGATGAGGCCAGTGCTGGAGGCCAACTTCACTGCTCCGGTCATTAAAACCCTGCCGGACAGCATGAGGATCTACTGGGTGGTGACCGAGCTGAACGGTGATGTTGTCAGAACCGGCGAAGGGGGCCGGGAGATTGTCTGGTGGAGTCCGACCGCGTATCGAGAGCGCTGGCCCCGGGAATACCAGGCTGCCAAAGCTCAGGCGAAACTCGAAGGAAAGCCTTTCAACGGATTCCGTCGCGGGGTCTTCGTACTAACCAACCAGGAAATCTTCAAACGCTTCCCCGATCTGGACCACCGCAGCCTCAACTCCTACGGCCTGAGTCCCATGGTCTTCGGGGCCGACTCCGTGATGCTGGTCTGGGGTAAGCTGAACCCTCCAGGAATGAACTGAACATCCGCGTGCAAGGTGGGCTGCAACTACTTCTTCGCCCCGGGTTCAGAGTTCTCTCATCCGCAAAGTACTAGGGTGGGAGTGCCCTCGACCTGTGAGGCCGAATGTACCGGACTTCGCTTCTATTCCTCGCCATTCTTGCGGCCTGTCACAGCGCGCCGTCCCAGCCGGTGCCGCTGGTTGGTTCGCCCGGCGATCTCGGAGCCCTGACTGGACGGTGGCTGGGCTCCTATGACTCCGAGGACGGAGCCCGGACCGGAACCATCGAGTTTCTGCTTCAAGCCGGCAGCGACACTGCGACCGGCGATGTGCTGATGATCCCCCGCGAGTGGGGCCGGCCGCTCGAAGCGTATGATCGGCCAACCGGGATCATCCCCGATATTCCTCCGGCCCGCAACCTCTCGATTCGTTTCGTCCGGGTCCAGGGCGACACCGTTTCGGGACGGCTGGACCCTTATCGGGATCCGGTCTGCGGCTGCCGGCTGCTGACTACCTTCCGGGGCCGTCTGAAGGGGAATTCGCTGCGGGGAACCTACCAGTCATTGCACGAGGAATCGGGCAGGGTAGTGCGGGGCGACTGGAGAATGGAACGGAAGCCTTCCTGACTGTCAGGTCGCGTCGGGGAAACTCGCCGGTACCAGGGCCGCGGCCGAGACCAGTTCCTTGGCCGCGTTGACGTAGGGCATCAGCTCCATCAGCGCGCCCTTGGTGATCCTGAGCTTGCCGCTCATGATCGCGAAGAGCGGCGCCACGGTCCCGGTAAGCACCTGCTGCCAGGCGGCCGCACTGCCGCTGAGCACATAGCGGGCGTTCACTTCATCGGCCGGAGACCCGGCCCGGGCCTGGCGGCACTCCCCCCGATGCAGTTCGAGAAAGACCCGGCGCTCGCTCCCCTCCACTCCAATCGCCGTCATGGTCAGCACGATGGTCGCCTCCCAGGTGGACGCGGCCGTCCGGTAGCCATCCTGACTATTGAGGATCCGGGCGCAGGCGTCGGCCCACTCACTGGTGAAGACCGGAAGGAGCTCGGTCACACCGCGGGCCATTGCTGGGTGACGCAATGGAAAGATCCCAGTCCCCAGACCAGATCCCGGGAATCGACTGGAACCACTTTGCGAGTGGGGAAGTGCTGCTGCAGAATGTCCCGAGCCTGGGCGTCGGTGGGCGGATGATAGGCCGGTAACAGCACCACGTTGTTGGCGATGTAGAAATTGGCGTAACTGGCGGGGAGCCGCTGGTCATCGAAGTACATCGCCGGTGGCATCGGGAGCGAGACCACCTTGAGCGGCCGGCCATCCTGATCCCGCATCCCTTTGAGCCGCTCGAAGTTTTCCTTAAGCGGGGCGTAGTTGTTGTCGCGGGGATCTTCTTCTACCACCGTGACGACGGTCGATTCATCGACAAAGCGGGTCAGATCGTCCACGTGACCATCGGTGTCGTCCCCTTCGATTCCATCTCCCAGCCAGAGCACCTGGGTTACGCCGAGGAAGTCTTTGAGTTTCTGCTCGATCTGGGCTTTCGAGAGCTCCGGATTCCGATTCTTGTTGAGCAGGCACGACTCGGTGGTCAGCAGGGTCCCTTTGCCGTTCACATCGAGACTGCCACCCTCCATCACGATTTTGGGATAGAACACCTGGATCCCGTACTTTTTACCCACCCTGGTCGGGATCACATCGTCATCGCCGAAAGGCGGATACTTCCCGCCCCAGGCGTTGTAACCCCAGTCGACAATCGCCTGTTCTTTGCGCCCCGACGCGGTCTCCCGCTGCACAAAGACCGGACCATGGTCACGGCACCAGGCGTCATTGGTGGGATTCTGATGAAAGACGATGCGGGGCCGTCCGCCCGGCGGGCCCAGTTCAATGCCGGCCTGGTCCAGCAGCGCCTTGACCTGGGTCTCCATCGCGGGATCGACCACGTTGATGTGGACTTCCTCGTGAGGCACCAGATGGCGCACGATCTCGACAAACACTCCCGGCACCGGTTCGAACTTGCCGGGCCAGGATGATTCCCGGTGAGGCCAGGAGAGCCAGGTGCCTCGATGGGGTGCCCACTCGGCGGGCATCCGGAAGCCTGATGCTGCTGGTGTGTTGGGACTGAAAGTCATAAGCGGACAAGGCGGACAAGACGGACCAGGCGGGAACCCACTTCCGCCTATCCGCTCTCTCCGCCTTAATCGATGTACCTCTTGGTCAGCTCGCCGTACGATTCCACCCGCCGGTCCCGCAGGAACGGCCAGTGGGTCCGGGAGAAATCGACCCGCCGGGTGTCGATCGGGACGAGGAGGATTTCCTCGCCGGTGCCGGCCCTGGCGATGACCTCTCCGTTGGGAGCCGCCACAAAGCTGCCGCCCCAGAACTCGATCCCCTGATTGGGGCCCGGTTCGACGCCCACCCGATTCACTGCCGCGACGAAGACGCCGTTGGCGATGGCATGGCTGCGCTGAATGGTTTCCCAGGAAGCCTGCTGCGCGGCGCCGTATTCGGCCTTCTCGGGCACCAGCCAGCCGATCGCGGTGGGGTAGAAGAGGATCTGGGCCCCGGTCAGCGCGGTCAGCCGAGCCGCTTCGGGATACCATTGATCCCAGCAGATCAGCACACCGGCCTTGGTGAACCTGGTTTCCCAGGAGCGATAGCCCAGGTCCCCCGGGGTGAAGTAGAACTTCTCGTAATAATTCGGGTCGTCCGGAATGTGCATCTTCCGGTATTTGCCGAGATACTTGCCGTCGGCGTCGAGTACGGCGGTGGTGTTGTGGTAGAGCCCTTCGGCGCGCTTCTCGAACATCGAAGCCACCAGCACGATCCCCAACTCGCCGGCGAGCCTGGCCAGCTTCTCGGTAGTCGGACCGGGCATCGGTTCCGCCAGCTTGAAGAACTCGTGGTCCTCGGTCTGGCAGAAGTAGCGGCTCTGGAACAGCTCGGGCAGGCAAATCACCTGCGCGCCTTTGGCCGCGGCCTCGCGGATTCTGGCAATGGCGCGGGTGAGATTCTCGGCCGGATCGGCCGACATCTGCATCTGGACCAGTCCCAGGGTGATCTGGTCGGGAAGCGGCTTGGACATGGGGGCAAAAGATAAGGAAGGGAGCCCCCTGTTCACAGGTCGCTGCTATTTCGGTGCGGGCACAAAGGTCTTGAGAGGAATTACCAGTGCGGAGAAGGGTGTGTCGGGATTCTCCACGAATCCCACGCCGGCCACAAATCCTGGCAGGCCGGTCTGCTGCCCGTTCAAATTGGGGTAGTAGATCATCAGGTGCGGCTGCCAGGCACCCACCGCCTGTCCTTCGCCGGTCACCAGCTCCTGTGCGGCCGACATCATGTAAGTCACCGCCGGCCGCTTGGGCAGGCGGAACGTTCCGGCTTTCAACCCTGCCGCGATTACTCCTTCCACCTCGGCCGTCGTCTTACCCTCGGAATAGAGTTCGATTCTCCGCCGCAGGATGGGAAAGATCGAAGCGGAGGCTTCCTCGTCGAAACAGTGTGGTTCAACCGAGGGAACCCATAACCGGGACACGAAGCAATTCACCCCGTTCTCGCTCGGTACACCCTGGACATAGGATCCCCGACCGTTCCAGAACCAGACTCCCGCCTTCGCGGAAACATCGGGTGGGGCGGCGCTCCGGGCGAGCGGAATCTCGATATCGTGAGCCACTGCCGGCCGGGGCCCGGAATGACTCTGGGCCCTGAGAGGAGTGGCGAAGGCCAGCGAGGCCAGCATGAGCAGCGGGAGTCTGGTCATCCGACCAAGCTAGATCCGGACTGGGGGAACCCTCTTGGACGCCCTTGCCGGGGCGGAGTTTCAGGGGTTTTTCCGGGCGGAAACCGGCGTGGCAGGGTAGATTCCTTCCCTCGCATTTCCCGGTGAATCCCCAGGGCCCGATCCGCGTAGGTTTGGCTCAGCGCAGCATCGTTCGCTTCGCCCCCTCGCCCGGACCCGTTTCTCATCCCCGTAGCCCAGACATCGCCTATGCTTGCAGCGCTGCTTCTCGTGCTGGCCCAGGCCCAGCAACAGGCTCCTTCGCCTATCGCCAAAGTCGAAGTCACTCCCCCTACTGCCGACGTTGAAGTCGGGCAGACCCTGCAGCTGGGTGCCCGAGTCCTCGACGCCGATGGCAAGCCGGTACCCAATGCCCGGGTCCAGTGGTTCGATGGCGGCGGGCAGGGCACCATCGATTCGACCGGTCTGCTCACCGCCGGTTATCAGGGCACCATGGTGGTTACTGCGGTTGCATCGGTCAGCGGTGGCAAGCCCACCTTCGGCCGCGCGACCGTCACCGTGAAGCCGGAGGCCGCCAGCCGCGTGGTGCTGGATCCGGTGCCTGGCAAGTTGATCGCGGGAACCCGTCTGAGCTTGAGCGGCGCCGCGTACAGTCCCCACAATGACAAGCGGGACGATTTGCTGAGCTACGCCTCCAGCAACTCCCGGGTCGCGACCGTCACCGCCGATGGCCGGGTCCACGCCGTTGCTCCCGGCAGAGTGAAGATCACCGGGACGGCGGGAAAGGCTTCCAGCGCAGTCGATTTCACCGTCTTGCCCAACACGATCAGGACCTTCGGTCTTGAGCCGGCCAGCACCAGTGTCCGCACCGGCGATGTGGTTCGCTTCCAGGTCGGCGCCAAGGATGCGGCCGGCAAGGCGGTGAGCGGCCTGGCGGTGCGCTGGAGCGTGAGCGGCGACGGTGGCATCGCGACCATCGATCAGCAGGGCGCCTTCGTCGCCGAGCAGCCGGGCCGCTACACCGTGAGCGCCGACGCCGGTTCGCTCAACGCCAGCTCGGTAGTCATCGTGGCTCCCCGTCGGGTTACCCGCGGCATGGAAGTGCTCGGCCGGGTTCCGGTGAAATTCCGTTCGGCCGAGGCGTGGGTCCATCCCAACGGGGAGTGCGCCTATCTGAGCACCATCTCGGACCGGGTCTACGCCATCGACATCAAGGATCCTTCCAATCCCAAAATCGTCGACTCGATGATGGTCGACGCTCAGCTGGTCAATGACGTGATGACCACTGAGGACGGCAAGTACGGGGTCTTCTCCCGCGAGGGTGCCTCCAACCGGAAGAACGGTCTCAAAATTTTCGATGCCAGCAATGCCTGCCACCCCAAGGTGATCGCCGACTACACCGAGACGGTGACCGGCGGAGTGCATTCGAGCTACGTCTATCAGGGCCATGTCTACCTGACTGACGATGCCACCGGCTCGATCCGGGTGATCGATATCAAGGATCCCTATCATCCCAAGGAAGTCGCCCGCTGGCAGACCGATCAGACCGAGCATGGCCGTTACGTCCACGACGTGCAGGTGCTGGATGGACTGGCCTATCTCTCCTACTGGAACGACGGCCTGATCATTCTCGATGTCGGCAACGGCATGAAGGGCGGCAGCCCCGAGAATCCCAAGCTGGTTTCTCAGTTCAAGTACAACCTGAGCGAGGACTACGCCCGGGTCGACCAGCTGTACGGGCTGGGCTACCGCGGTACCCACACCGCATGGCGGGCCGGCAAGTATGTGTTCGTGGGTGACGAGGTGTATGCCCAGCGGGAATCCAAGGGCCTCAAGGACGGCAACGATCTCACCTGGGGCAAGCTCCACGTCATCGATGTCTCGGACATCGAGCATCCCAGGCAGGTAGCCTGGTACGAGCCCACCGATGGCGGAGTGCACAACGTCTGGGTGGTGGGTGACACGCTGTACCTCGGCAATTACCAGGGCGGGGCCCGGGTGCTCGATATCTCCGGTGAGCTCAAGGGCGACCTGCTCCGTCAGGGCCGCGAGGTCTCCTGGATCTTTACCGCTGACTCGATGGGCGCCAAGCCGCGGGTGCCGTTTGCCTGGGGCGTGGTGGTCAAGAACGGCATCATGTACGTGCCGGACATCAATAGCGGGCTCTGGATCATGAAGGTGGAGCCGAAGCAGGAGAAATTCACTCCCTAACTCAGGTCGGCGTTCGTGCGACGTGAGACGGGAGACGTAAGACCCTCTAACATGAGGCCCCTGCCAGTGGCTGGCAGGGGCTTTACGTTTGGCCCGTCTCCCGTCTCCCGTCTCCCGTCTCCCTGAAGCCCTTTTCATCTCCTTCTCATCTCCAGTCCCAAGCCCGACGAATAGCATAGAAGCCGCGCCTTAAGGAGTTCGCGGTGATCCCCCGTCCACCGTTTGCCAGTCAACTGACTCTGGAAGAGGAGCTCGCGACTTTCGAACGGCTCAAGCCCCGGCTCGCACGGGTCTGGGACTCCCTGGTGGCCGACAGCACCACCGCTTGTACTACTGTCGTGGTGCCGTCTCTCACTCTTGACTCCGGTTGCTTGAGCCGCCTCGAAGGCGCTCCCTTCTACGAGGAGCGGTTGCTGTACCTGTTGATCCGGCTACGGAATCCTCGGGCTCACGTCGTCTACGTCACCTCGCTGCCGGTCCACCCGATGATCGTGGACTACGTGCTGCAGCTGCTGACCGGCGTGCCCTCCAGCCACGCGGCCAAGCGTCTGACGATGCTCTCGGCCTACGATGCCTCCCCCCGGCCGTTGACCCAGAAGGTGCTCGAGCGCCCCCGGCTGATTGAACGGATCCGATCGGCCATTCGGGATCCTGGAAGTGCCTACCTCAGTGTTTTCAACGTCACTCCGCTGGAACGCCGGCTTTCGGTTCTCCTCGGAATTCCCCTCAACGGAGTCGATCCCGAGCTGGCCTGCCTGGGTACCAAGTCGGGCTCCCGAAGAGTGTTCCGCGAGGCGGAAGTTCCCATGCCGGACGGCTTCGAGGGTTTGCGTCATGAGAGCGACATCGTCCGGGCCCTGGCCGAGCTGCGCCGGTGGGGCCCCCATCGGCGGAAGGCGGTGTTGAAGCACGAAGAGGGTTTTTCCGGCGAGGGGAACGCCATCTTTCACTACCCCGGGAATGGCGATCGGGGTGGACTGGAGGGCGCCCTGCGGCAGATCACGTGTATCGGTCCCAATCAGACGCCGGAGAGCTTTCTGGAGGAATTTTCCCGGCAGGGCGGGGTAGTGGAAGAATTCGTCGAGGGGGCAGAAGTATGCTCCCCCAGTGCCCAGCTTAGAACCGGTCCGCATGGTGAGGTGATTTCGATCTCCACCCATGATCAGATTCTGGGGGGAGAGGCCGGGCAGGTCTTTCAGGGGTGCAGCTTTCCTGCCGCGGACGACTACCGAATGTCGATCCAGCAGGCAGGAGAGAAAGTGGGCCGGGTATTGGCAGAGAAAGGCGTCGTGAGCCGGTTCGGGGTCGACTTCCTGGTGACCAAGGATGGTCCCACCGACGCCTGGAGGATCCTGGCCCTGGAGATCAACCTCCGGCTCGGCGGGACCACTCACCCGTTTCTGGCTTTACGATTGCTGACCGGGGGCTCGCTGGACCAGTCGACTGGTCATTATCTCTCCGCCAGCGGCCGGGCCAAGTTCTACCGGGCGACCGACAATCTCAAATCGACCCGCTACCGGGGTCTGCTTCCCGAGGATCTGGTGGAGATACTCACGGTCAATCGTCTGGGATTCGACCAGCCTCGTGAATCGGGGGTGATTTTTCACCTCATCGGCGCCGTCTCGCAATACGGGAAGCTGGGGCTCACCGCGGTCGGCAACAGCCGGACTGAAGTCGATGAACTGTACCAGAAGACGCTCGATGTTCTGGAAGCGGAGACCGGATACGGTTGACCCATCCGGGCGACTGTGATTTCGCGCTCCCCCTCCGGTTCTCCGGTCCCGTCCCGCCCTCGCCGCAGGCCGCGGCGAGGGCGTTGACGATCGACTCACTGACAGCGACTGCTCCCACCAAACGTCCCGGCGCTTTCGCCGTCGTTCCATTCACCGTCGACCGAGTCGAATGAGGTGCCATTGATTCCGAAGATGGTGCCGGTGGCAACCACGAAGCTGGGGGCCGCATCGGGCAGGACTTCGATCTGATCGTCGGTCCCGGCTTTGGCGCGGGAACGCCCGGTCTGACCACCGCCACCGCTGGATGGAACTACGATGACGCCGCCGCTGCGATCGGGCTTGAGCGCCAGGCTGAAGACGCCTTCATCCTCTCCAGCGTAAGTGCCGCAGAACAACGTGACCAGCGAATTATCGGTGGTAATCGAGACCGAGAAGCTGCCGATCTCACCACTGGGCCCGCTGAAAGCACCGCTGATGACGCCATTGCTGAGGGTGCCCCCGAAGGTGTACCCGCCACCCTCGAGCAGCAGGTCGGTACCATCCAGCAAGCCCGTCAGGTCGATGGTGCTCCCGTTGCTGAAGGTGAGGGTGCCGACCAACTCGATCGGGGCAACCAGACTGGCCTCCATTGAGGCATGGATAGCTGCGGGGGCGGTATTGAACACCACCGTGCCGGAGTGAATGTCGGAGGCGAAGGTTCCGGCATAGGCTACCGATGAAGGCTGATTGCTGGGGCCGTTGTCGTCGCCGCCGCAGGCGGCAACCAGGGTGAGGAGGGCCAGGCCGGCCAGGGGAAGGCGGTTCATACCAATCTCCACAAGTGAAGGGGGGTGAGTCTCAGGGCCGGCGTACCGGCCTGATGGATGGACCGGCCCCAACTTGCGACCCCCTCCTTATCCGACTCTTCTCCGGCTCTTATCTTGTTGCTGGCGACCGCTATTGGATGCCCTTTCAGCGGCTGACTCGCGCCATGTATCGCCTGAACACACTGGGAACCCTCGAACTCGTCGGTCTGAATCCCGCCGAGGCTGGAGCCATTCTGGCCCAGCCCAAGCGGCTTGGCCTGCTGTTGTACCTCTCGCTGGGCCAGCCGGCCGGCTGGCAACGGCGGGACACCCTGCTCGGCTTACTGTGGGGTGAGTCGGACCAATCCCGGGCCCGCAACGCCCTTTCACAAGCGTTACATCACCTTCGGAGAGGTCTCGGGGCTGACACCATTCCGGGACAGGGCGTCGACCTGGTTCGGGTGGAACCCGCGCTGCTGCCCTGTGACGCGGTGGAATTCGAGGAACTGGCCCGGCAGAGAAAGTTTGCCGAAGCGCTGGCTCTTTATCGGGGTGACCTGCTTCCTGGATTCTTCGTCGACGATGCACCGGAATTCGAGCGCTGGCTGGAGGGGGAACGACAGCGATTTCGCGATCTGGCCTTCACGGTGGCAACCGCGGTGGCCCAGGAGCGTGAAGCTGCCGGAGACCTTTCCGCTGCCGCCGAGGCCCTGCGGCGTGCCGCCGAACTTCGCCCCGAAGATGAAGGCATTGTTCGTCATCTGATGCAACTGCTGGACCAGACCGGCGACCGGGGCAGTGCGCTGCGGGCCTATGAGAAATTCGCCGAGCATCTCCGCAGTGAACTGGAGGTGGAGCCGTCGAGAGAGACTCAGGCCCTGGCTCACGAACTTCGCAGCCGGGCGGCACCTGATTTTCCCGCTCCAGACCCGGCCCCGCCGATTTCGCCGCCCGGGGCGCTTCCAGCTGCTGCAGTTCGGGCTGTCAGCCACGCCCCGTCACGTCGAATCCGGATTGTCACTCTGATCCTGCTCGCGGTCATTGTGGTCACCGGGGGCCAGCGCCTGCTCCGGGGTGGCGACTCCCCTTCCGACGGAACACCCGATCTCATTGCCATCGCGCCCTTCCGGCTCTCCGGAGCCGATCCGGCCCTGTCGTACCTGAGGGAAGGGATGGTGGATCTGCTGGCCGCCAAGCTGAGCGGTGAGCAGGGGCCTCGGGCCATGGATCCCCGCGCAATCCTGGCGGCCTGGCGGGGGGTCAGTGGTGCCGAGAGTGGCGACCTCACGCCCGAGACCGCGATCACCATTACCAACCGGATGGGGGCCAAGCGACTGGTGCTGGGAGGAGTGGTCGGGCGCCCCGACCGCCTGATGATCAATGCATCTCTCCGTAACGTGCCCGGCGGCCGGGAACTGGCCCGGGCCAGCGTGGAAGGACCGGCCGATAGTCTCCCGGAAATGGTCGACCGGCTGGCGGCCCAGCTGCTGGCAATCGATGCAGGCGAGGCGGAACAGCGGCTGACCAGCCTGAGCGCGACATCGCTGGCAGCCCTGCGGCCCTATCTGGCCGGTCAGGTGGCCTATCGGGCCGGCCGTTACGAAGCCGCGGTGATGGAGTATCAGCGCGCCTTACAGGCCGACTCCAGTTTTACTCTGGCATCACTGGGACTCGCCGCCGCCGGTGTGTGGGTCGCCAGCGGAGAAGCGGCCCGGCGAGTGGCGCTGGCCAAGGCGTGGGCCGGGAGAGACCGATTGAAGCCGGCCGACCGGGCCTACCTGATCGCGCTGGCTGGTCCCCGCTATCCCGCGGAGCCAACCGCGCGCGAGCGGCTCGATGCCTGGGAGAAGGCCGCGGCAGTCGCACCCGACCGCCCCGATGTCTGGTATGAGTACGGCGACATCCTCTTCCATAAGGGAGCTCTGCTGGGCATCGGTGGTGCGTGGGATATTGCCCGCAATTCCTTCGAGAAAGCCTTCAAGCTGGATTCGACCTACGCCGCCGCATCGCAGCACCTCTTCGAGATCCTGGTGGCCGACGGAGACACGGCAGCCGCTCTCGGTCTCGGGCGGCAGCTCCTGCTGGCTGATACCACCGCCGAACACGCCGATTTTCTCCGCTGGAGGATGGCGGTGGCGGGCGGTGATTCGAGCGGCGAGGCCGGAGGGACTCGATCGTTCGATGCCATGAACTTCGGCAGTCTCTGGCGGATCATCGGGACCGCCCAGCTCGATGGCGTGGGGATGGCCGACGCCGACCGGGCCGCAACTGAGCTGGCCCGACGGCCCAGCACCGTGGAAGATCGGATTGTCTCCACCGGCTATCTGGCTGAGCTGGCTCTCAATCGAGGCCGTCCCCGCGCGGCGGCCAAGCTGGTTGCCGAATTGCCGCCCGACGATGCAGCCCGGCCCATCATCGATGCGCTCTTTGCCGACGGAGACACCCTCGCGGCACTGGCCACGGCGCGCACGCTGGCGCTCACCGAGAACAAGCCGCTGGCACGCGACTCGGTGCAGAGTGCCTTTCAATTATTCAATCGTTGCGCCTTGATCGAATGGCGGCTCTGGCGGGGCGACAGTACCGGGAGCAGCCGGGTACTGGCAGATCTCTCGGCCATCACCGATGCCAATTCGCCCTGGTGGGCGGTGGGACATCTCAAGGTGTGCCAGAAGCTGATCGACGGATTGATTGCGGCGAATCGGCAGAGCCCCGCTGCGGGAGAGAAGCTGGCAGCGCTCGACTCCGTGCTGCAGCTGGGGCTTGAAGTTGGAGTGCGAGAACCGGGCAACCTCGCATCGGCTCGGCTGCACGAACAACTGGGCGATCCCGCCGGCGCGCTGGCCGCGTTGCGGCGGCGGGAGTATCACCATCGCACCGGGATCCCTTTCCTGGCTTATCGGCTGCGCCATCAGGCCCGGCTGGCCTCCCAGCTGGGCGAGAAAGAAGAAGCCGGACGGGCCGCACGGCAGTATCTGATTTTGAGGGGGGCTCCCGGATTGGAGCGGGCTGCAGTGGAAGACTCGATCAAACAACAGCTGACGGCGATCTCCGGGTCACCGTGAGGCAGCAGGGAAAGTCTCACCGTAGGCCTGGTAACCGGCCCGCCGAAAGATGGCCCAGCCCACCAGTACACCGCTCCCGGTCACCATGAAGTCGGTGATGTCCATCATCCGGCCGGCTACCAGGATTTGAGAGGTCTCCAACGCCAGGGAGAGCCAGATCCCCGGCAGCGGTCCGCTCAACCGGCCGCGTCTTCTCCACGGCCACACCGCGAGCAGCCCGCCCAGGGGCAGGTAGAGGAAGAATGGTGAACAGACATCCACCACGCTGAAGAAGTCCTGGGACATGCCGAGTGCCGCCAATGGCAGGTACCAATCACCCTGGAATTTTGCCAGGATCGAGCCGAGCTGGTATTCGGGGAGATAGGGTCGCCAGGCCCAGAATGCCAACACCAGCATGTAGCTCAGCTCCAGCGCCTGGGGCCGGGCTGCTCCCCGCAGAGCCACGGTAAGACCGGGCAGCCAGCGAGCACAGGCCCAGGCGCCGGTGGCGATGGCGAGCGTGTGCCAGAGGATCCACCCCAGCAGGATCGGCTGGCCCACCGGGGCGTGCATCACTTCTGCGAGGATCGAGAGCACCAGGCCGCCGACCCAGACGGTCCGCTTTGCCGCGGGGTAAGCCTGACCGAACTCGACCAGTGTGGCGACGGCGAACACACCCGCCGGGAAAAAGATCAGAAAGTCAGACCAGGGTATGTCGGTGACCGAGGCCAGGGTGAACGACTCGAGGACCACCCGGATGCGGGAGAGGGGGCCTCCGGAGGCGACCAGGGAGTCATGGCGGAAGAGCGGGATCACCATCTCCAGAAAGACCGCGATGGCGTAACTCGCGCCGAAGAACAGCGCCGGCATGCCGACGAAGGAGCGGGCTCCCCGTCGCTCCTGAGCCAGACCGGCAATGACCAGCAGTCCGATCGCACCGGCCAGGGCGCCGCCAGTGTTGGTGGCGACGTCGATGATGCTGGCGACCCGATTGCCGGAAAAAAGCTGGCAGAACTCGACGAAGCTACTCGCCAGCAGGCCGGTCACCGTTGCCTGCAGTACGATGCGACGGGCATCGGTCACCGCCGTCAGGGCCCACACCGCGCCCCACCCGGCGAAGAGCACGATGTTCCGGGCCCCATCGATGACATCTCCACCGCCCAGATCGGGGTGAAAGGCCCGGGCAATCCTGGCCGAGACGCCGCTGGTGTCGGTCACGAAGGGGATCAGGGTCGCGATGAGCAGGATGACCAGATAGCCCAGCCGGGAGATCAAGCGGGCCGGTCCCAACCACTCGAGCGGTGAGCGCCGGGCCATCAGCCCCGCTCCGGGGTGAGCCGTATGCTGGCCTGGCCCAGCGCGGCCGGCCAGACCAAGGTGCGACATTCACCCTGTACGGTTCGATCGAGCCCCCGCTCCGACTGGGCGACAGTCTCGATTTGGTAGCTGATCAAGGTGGTCGGAGGGGTGGCCTCGAGGAGGGGGCCCGAAAGGTGGAGCACAACCGGGAGGAAGGCCGCATCCTCTACCACGTCGAGAAATGGCTGGTAGACCTCCTCCAGATGCTGCTGCAAGACGTAGCCGAAATTCCCCACCGGCTGGTGCAGGTGGACGCCGAAGACGAAGCGGATGGGGTCTGGCATGGGGGCAAAGGTAAGGGATCGGGGTATGGAGGAAATCCCGGATCGGGATAGATTGTCTCCCTTCGCTCAATGGGGCAGAGACCCCCGGGTTTCCCTCGGACTTCCTGTACTCTGTCAGCCCACATGCACTTCGAGACCCAAGCCTGGCAGAGTCCCATACTCGGCCGCGAGATGACGCTGCAGGTGGTCGGCCACGCCGGTGCCCGGGTACTGGTGTTTCCCACCAGCATGGGTACCTGGCGCGAATGGACCGACCGCCGGATGCACGAGGTCCTCCGGGATCACATCGATCAGGGGTGGATTCAGCTCTTCTGCCTCGATCAGCCGCATAACGAGAACTGGGGCAACGAAGCGGTCCACGCGGGACACCGGGCCTGGACCCAGGTGCTCTACTACCGCTACGTGAGAGAGGAAGTCCTTCCCTTCACGGCCCACGTGAACTCCAATCCCTTCGTTATTGCCGCCGGCGCCAGTCTGGGGGCCAGCCACGCCATGACGTTCGGACTCAAGTATCCGGATACCGTGGGCCGGATCCTGGGCATGAGCGGGCTCTACGACATCACCCGAATGACCGGCGGCTACGCTGACGACACGGTCTATGCCGTAAATCCGATGGCCTTCATCCGGCACGAGCACGATCCCGGCCGGCTGGAGGCCATGCGCAAGATGGACATCATCATGGCCATCGGACGGGATGACCCGATGTACGGCAACAACGAGGAGTTCTCGGCGCTCCTGTGGCAGAAGGGAATCGGGAACGCGCTGCGGGTATGGGACGGCCACGCCCACGACTGGCCGTACTGGGAGAACATGGTCCGGGTTTACCTCAAGGGGCACGACTAACTGGCTAAGAGCTGAGAGCTAAGCGCTATGGACTCGCAGGCCAGAATTCTCGACTGACTCAGTTTCCCGAGTCGATAGCTCTCAGCTATTAGCTCTCAGCCGAACACCGGAATTAATCGATATGACGAAAAGAGTAGGCGTTCTCGTGGGTCGAGAGTGGTCCTGGCCCCCTGCCTTCATCGATGAGGTCAATCGCCGCGCCGCCGGAGTCACCGCTGAAATGGTGTCGATCGGCGGGGTCGCCATGGACCAGCCCTGTCCCTACGACGTGATCGTCGACCGGATCTCGCACGAGGTTCCGTTCTACCGGTCCTATCTCAAGTACGCGATGCTGCAGGGCACGGCGGTAATCAACAACCCGCTGATGTGGACCGCCGACGACAAATTCTTCGGCGCTTCCTTGATCACCAAACTGGGTCTCGCCAGCCCCAAGACGATCGTCCTTCCTAACAAGGACTACGTCAAAGGTATTGTCCCAGCCGAGAGTCTCAAGAACCTGCAGTACCCGCTCGACTGGGAGGGCATCGCCCGCCACATCGGGATGCCCTGCATTCTCAAGGACGCCCACGGCGGCGGGTGGCGGGATGTCTTCGTCTGCCACACTCTGGAAGAGCTGATCCACAACTACGATCAGTCCGGTCTGCTAACCATGATCGTGCAGCAGTTCGTGCACTTCGAGCAGTTCGTCCGCTGCATGTGTCTGGGCCAGGAGGAAATCCTGGTGATGGGCTACGACCCCAAGGCCCGGAAGTACCATCCCGGCGAGAATTATCTGGCGCCGGCGCTGCGCGAGCGGGTAGTGAAGGACGCGACCGCCATCGTGCGGGCCCTGGGCTACGATATGAATTCGATCGAGTTTGCCATCATGGATGGGGTTCCCTACGCCATCGACTTCATGAACCCCGCTCCCGACATGGACATCTATTCGCTTACCCCACCCTACTTCGAGTGGGTGGTAACCCACATGGCGGACCTGGTGATCAAGCTGGCCAAAGGCGGGCGGCGGCAGGTGGAGCAGGCCGGGTGGGCCCAGCTTTTCGCATCTTCGAGAAAGGTCTAGATCGAGACAGGTACCGAGCACCGAGTACCGGGTCGAAATGCCTCGGAGTTACTCGGTACCCGGTACTCGTACTTCTATGCAGAAAGCCATCGATCACTACCACGCCCTGTTGGCCAACACGGACCTGGCCGGAGCGTCCCACGCCTTTCTGGACGACCAGCTGCGCCGCCGGAACCTGGTCTTCGGCGGCCGGGCCCTCTGCACCGTGCTCCGGCCCCGGTTCTTCACGGTCGAAGCGCTGCGGAGGCTGGAGAGCCGGATCCGCCGCTGCATGGGTGCCTTTCGGAAGATCCACTCGGCGGCCATGGTGGATGCCGAGTTGCGCAAGCAATTCCGGCTGGCCGAGTGGGAAGAGCAGCTGGTGCTGGCCGACCCCGGCTACCGGACCGCCAGCCCTCACGGGCGGCTGGATTGTTTTCAGGTCGATGCCACCGACACGCTGGCACTGACCGAGTACAACGCCGAAACCCCTGCCGGCGCCGCCTACAACGACGCGTTGGCCGATGCCTTTGCCAACGTCCCGGTGATGCGGGAGTTCAGCCGGAGCTACAGTATCCGGCCGATGCAGGCCCGTCACGGCGTGGGTACGGTGATTCTCGACGCTTGGAGAGAGTTCTCCGGACAGTGGTCGCTGCCCCGGATCGCCATCGCCGACTGGGACGATGTTCCCACTGTGGCCGAGTTCAAACTCTTCAAGGCCTACTTCGCGACCCTGGGAATCGAGGCGGTCATCGTCGACCCCCGCACCCTGGAGTATCGCGGCGGAAAGCTCTACGCCGAGGGCGGCCCGGTCGACCTGATCTACAAGCGGGTGCTGATCAACGAGCTGATTGAACGCGAAGGACTGGAGCACCCGATGGTGCGGGCGGTACGGGACCGGGCGGTCTGCATGGTGAACCCGTTCCGCTGCAAGATTCTCCACAAAAAGTCGAGTCTGGCGGTCCTCTCGGACGAAAAGAACGCTCCGCTCTTCTCGGCCGATGAACGCAAGGCGATCGGAGCGATTGTCCCCTGGACCCGGCTGGTAGAGGAACGGAAGACTGAGTTCGAGGGCCGGCCGGTCGACCTGATACCGTGGATCGCCGGGAATCGCGGCAAACTGGTGCTCAAGCCTAACGATGACTATGGCGGGGCAGGAGTGGTACTCGGCTGGACCGTGAGCGACAGCGAGTGGGACACCGCGCTCCAGCGGGCGATGGCCGAACCGTACATCGTGCAGCAGCGGGTGACCATTCCAGAAGAGACCTATCCCAGCATGGTCGATGGCAAGCTGAGTCTGCTCGACCGGATGCTGGACACCGCTCCCTTCGTGATCAACGAAGACGGGGTGGAAGGATGCCTGACCCGTCTCTCCACCGCCGCACTGCTGAATGTGACGGCCGGCGGAGGGAGTACTGTGCCCTGTTTCGTCGTGGAAGAAAGATCCTAGTCGGCAGAGGGCTGTGGGCTAAGAGCTATCGACCTGGTTGCTCAGCCTTGGGTGACGCCTGCGCCCGGCCCAATAGCCCTCAGCCTTCAGCCCTCAGCCAGCTAATAGTCTATGAAACCCCCCAGTCTGACACTCGGCGTCGAGGAAGAGTACCAGATCGTCGACCCGGTGACCCGCGAGCTTCGGAGCTACATCACCGAGATCCTCAAGGAGGATTCGATGGTGCTGGGCGAGATCAAACCGGAGCTGCACCAGTCGATGGTCGAGGTCGGCACCAAAGTGTGTCACCG
>CAZOES010000088.1:0-2583 GCA_964578865.1 uncultured Gemmatimonadaceae bacterium
TGGCGCCCGCCACCGTGAGCCAGAAGACCAGGGTGAGAAGCAGCAGCATCACCGGGAAGCCGAAAGTCCGGCTGGTCAGCAGTCGGTCGAGATTCCGGTCCAGATCGAACTTGGCCCGTCGAATTCCCCGCAGCTCGACCCGGGCTGCGATCTTCTGGGCCGCCTCATAGAAGCCTTCCGACAGACTGTCCTGGAAGCTGTAGCTCAGGTGCCAGCGCAGTTTGTCGATCACCTCAAAGAGGAGACCGGTGGCCCCGGGCGCGACGGTGGCACTGCCGGGCGTCACATATTCGGCCAGCTCGCCGGCTTTGACCGACTGCTCGACCCGCTGATCGCCCTGCAACAGCCGCAGAGCTACCCACCGGGCGTTGGGCAATCCGGGAAACACGGCCTCCACTCTCGGCACCACTTCGCCAAGCGCCGATTCAACCTCCGGCGGATAGGCCGGGAGGCGGAACGGCGAGGTGGTTCGTTCACCATTGGCCACCGCGAGCAGCGCATCGAGCAGTGCGGGGATGCCTTCACCCTGACGTGCAGCGGTGGGTATCACCGGAACGCCCAGCTCCTGCTCCAGCTTCTTCGGATCAACCGCGATCCCGTGCCGGCGAGCCTCGTCCATCAGATTGAGACAGACCACGACGCGTCCGGTGATCTCCAGGATCTGCAGCGCGAGGGGAATGTTGCGCTCGAGGCGGGTGGCATCGAGCACCACCAGCGTCACATCGGGCTTGCCAAAGAGTATGAAGTCGCGGGCGACTTCCTCATCGCTGCTTCCCGCCTGCAGCGAATAAGTGCCGGGGAGGTCGACGATCTTGATCCGTTTGCCGCCGTGCTGGAACACCCCTTCGGCCCGGGTAACCGTCTTGCCGGGCCAGTTGCCGGTGTGCTGACGCAAGCCGGTGAGCCCATTGAAGACGGTGCTCTTCCCGGTATTGGGGTTGCCTGCCAGGGCGACCAGAAAGTCATGACGACCGGTGCGGATTCCGAGCTGCACCAGTTCGGGCGCCTTGCTCTTGGGTTTGCTCGGCGCGGGAATCAATGAGGTCATAGTCAGCTCGCCACCGCGGCCGGGATCAGGTCAACCTGAATCAACTCGGCCTGGGCCTTCCGGAGCGCGATCAGCGCACCGCGAATGGAGTAGGCGGCGGGATCGCCGTCGGGACTGGTGAACTGGGCGGTAATCACGGTGCCTGGGACTACGCCAAGATCGAGCAGCCGGCGGCGCTGAGGTCCCTGACAGGCGGCCGAGACCCGGACCACCCGGGCCGAGCCGCCGGTAGTTAGATCGGCGAGCGTAGCATGCGGCAGTTCGTCAAGCACGGTGTCGGCCGGGAGCGGCTCGACCGTAATCAGGTCGCCCACCACCGAGGGAAGCAGCTGCTCCCGCCCGTCGAAGCGGAACTTCACTTCGGTCGGGCCGGCTTCGAGCAGACGGAGCCGGGCGCCGGGACGAAGCCCGAGATCGAGCAGCCGCTGGAAGGCTTCCCTGGGTTCGTCTTCGAGATGCACCACCACCGCGGCCGCCCCACGGGGAAAGGCCGAGAGAGGCTGGCCTTTGCGGGCCGGCATCTCACCGGTGTTGGTGGGGATCGGATCGCCGTGAGGGTCGTAGCGGGGGTGACCCATGCCGGCGGAAAGCGCCTCGACCTGAGCATCGGAGAGAGCGTGCTCTTTCCGCTCGGCTTCGTCGTGCCATTCGGCCGGGGAGAGTCCGGTACGATCGGCGAGGTAGCGCTCCCAGAGCCGGTGAGTGCGCACCATGCGGAGGGCGTAGGCCTCGCCATTAGGTGTGAGAGTAAGGCGACCGCTCTCGGCCCGGGCCAGGCCCCGTTCGGTAAGGCGTTCAACCAGACGGACAGCAACCCCCCGACGGACTTCGAGACCGCCGGCGAGAGTTTCGACGGTGGCGGGTACCCCGCCCACCGTGGCGTGGTAGAGCTGCTTGAGGGCGTCTTCCAGACGAACCCGCTCGGTGATCCGGAGGACCCGGATCACCCGGCTGATCAGTCCCCAGCGGGGCCAGGCCAACAGGGCCGTAGCGGCGACGAGGAGGCAGAAGCCGACCAGGGCAAAAACCGGATCCGCAGGTTGAGCCTGCTGTTGGAGCACGCCAGTAACCCCGAAGTAGTGTTGCAAATACTATAATTTCGTACGTACTAAATCGCAAGCCCGGGCATCGAATTAACCGCAGAGGCGCAAAGGCGCAGAGTACTCGCAGAGAACACCGGTTTTACCGCAGAGACACAGAGGCACCGAGAACTGCATCTCGGTTCAAGTTTCTCTTATAAACTTTTTTGGTGAACTAATCGCCGGCCAGCGTTCCCCGCCCTTCGATTAGTTCACCAAAAAAAACGAAGCATGGTTATGGCGGTGGTGCTTCTTTGGAGACTCTGGTTGGCTGTTCCTTAGTGACTCTGAGCCTCTGCGGTGAAACAGCTGTTCTCTGCGAACCTCTGCGACATTGCGCCTCTGCGGTTAGTAAGGCCGCTCGGACCTAGGCAATTTCGAATAGCGAGGAGAGAATCCGTTCGGTGAGGCCCCAGATCACGTGGGATCCGAGGTGGAAGGCAGGGAAACTGCGGC
>CAZOES010000088.1:2683-17931 GCA_964578865.1 uncultured Gemmatimonadaceae bacterium
TCGGTGAGGCCCCAGATCACGTGGGATCCGAGGTGGAAGGCAGGGAAACTGCGGCGCTCGCCGCGGAGCTCGATCTGGGTCTGGCGGTAGATCCCCGGATCCCGCAGCGTGGTCACCGGCACCCAGAAAGCCTCGGCCACTTCATCGCTGAGAGTGAACTCAACCCGATCAGGCACCGCAAAGACGAACGGTCGGACTACGATGAGCCGGGGGAGCGGAGTGCGGGGCCAGACGTCGGGGAGAGTGCCGAGCAGGGAGTCGGCGGGGAGCTGCCAGCCGATCTCTTCGAAAGTCTCGCGCCGGGCGGTGTCGCCGAGATGCTGATCGGCTGGATCGAGACGGCCGCCGGGAAGGCCGATGTGGCCGGACCAGGGATCACCTTCGCGCTCGGCCCGGCGGATCAGCAGGATGGCATCGGGATCGGGCGCCACGATCACCGAGACCGCGGCCCAATTGGTGGCGGGATCGAGCGGTACATCCAGTTGCGCTGAACCGCCGGCGAGACCGATCAGCCCCGCCGCGATCCGGCGCTGAACCTCACTCAGTGACAGCCGCAGCCTCCCCCGCCGCACCCACCACTTCCGCCCGGCGGGCCCAGCTTGGAGAAATCACTAAGGCCGCCACCACCGCCCGGACGCGCGGTGACCGACATGCGTCGTTCGACCTTCTTACTCTCGCACTGGGGGCAGACGACCTTGGTATCGCCCCGCACCAGGGTTTCGAACCCGTGCCCGCAGGAGGTGCAGGCGTATTCGTAGATGGGCATAGGTCGTAATATAGGTCGTCGTGTCGTCCCGAACGAAGTGAGGGATCTCAGATTGTACCGTTTGAGATCCCTCGCTGCGCTCGGGACGACACCCCTATCTCTCGCTCCTCACAGGTACCGGCCCAGCCATTTGACCGTCTCATCCATCGCCTGGGCCAGGTCCTGGGTCATCCCGGCATACGGATGCACCGCCCCGAAAGTATGACCGGTCTCGGGAAATACCATCACCCGGGGCGGCTTGAGCGCGGCGCCTGCAAGTTGATGGGCCTCGCCCACCGGCACCGCCGGATCGGCGCCGCCGTGCAGCAGGAGCCAGGGTACCGCGACCTTGGCAGCGGCGCGAGCGAGCATGAGGCTGTCCTGGTTTCGCTCCAGATCATCCAGCATGTCGGTGTACATCGGCAGCACCTGGCCGGTGCGCGTATTCACCACATCCAACCTGCCCCTGGCACGCCACTCAGCCACCTGCTCTTTCCATCGGTGAGTCTCGGCGATGGCGGCCCAGGTAACCAGCGCCTGCACCCGCTGGTCCCGGGCAGTAGTTAGAATCGCGGTGGCTCCACCCCTCGAGTGACCCACCAGACCGAATCGTTCGGTCGCGGCCATGCCCAGCCCGCCGTCGGCCAGCGCTTCCATCACCCGCTTCACGTCGTCCAGCTCGGCCGAGTAGGTGTTGCGGCCGAAACGCTCGGGGAAGGAGAACTCGCCGGCCTGATCGACCCCGCTGCCGCTCACATTGAACGACACCGCGGTGAATCCGGCCCGGGCAATCCGCTCGGCCAAGGCAGGAAACATCCCCCAGTCCTTGAAACCCTTGAAGCCATGCAGGATCAGGACGGCCGGGCGAGGAGTGACGCGGTCGCTGGTCCTGACATCGATCAGGATTTCGCCGAGGGAGCCGGGAATGGTGTGCTTCGTGAGAGTTGGGGTTGCCACTAACGGGTTCCTCGTTCCTCGTTCCTCGTGTCTCGGTTGAAGAAACGGAACCCGGCCATGCATCGCTGCATTCGAGCAACGAGGAACGAGGAACGTCTTCTCATGACACCGCACTCTCCGCAATCTCCAGCTCACCCGCTGCGGCATCGAACTTGGCTCTCACGCCAATCGGCAGGGTCCACTGATCATCCACGTGCCCGAACGGGAATCCGTAGCCGACCGGAATACCGAGCGGTTCAAAGTAGGTGCCGAGCACCTCATCGAAGCCGAGTGCGCCGTCGCCGGTGCCGCGCTTCATGTCGGTGAACTGGCCAAGTACTACGCCGGCGAGTTTGTCGAGTGCGCCGATCATCCGGAGCTGGGCCAGCATCCGGTCGACCCGATAGAGATCCTCACCGACCTCCTCGAGAAAGAGGATGGCACCGTCGAGCTCGGGGAAATAGCGAGTCCCGATCAGGGCCGAGACCAGGCTCAGGTTTCCCCCAAGCAGGGGTCCCTCGGCTTTCCCTCGATTGATTGGCAGGATCCGGGGGGACTTTGGTATCAGTGTGGTGGAAGAGGTGGGCATCCGTCCCAAGCGTCCGGGGGCGCTGCTGCCGGTCAGAACCCGCTCGAAGTGCTCCCGGCTGAAGCCGGTGAGCGGGGCCCGCGCCATCGGCCCGTGGAACGAAACGATGCCGGTGACCCGGTGCAGTGCCAGCAGCAGCGCGGTGATATCGGAGTACCCGATGATGACCCGGGGACGTTCGGCCGCCGCGGCGAAGTCGACCCGGTCGAGAATCCGGGTCATCCCATAGCCACCGCGAAGACACCAGATGGCATCGATCGCCGGGTTTTGTAATGCCTCGTTCAGATCGGCGATGCGTTCCTCGTCGGTCCCCGCCAGATAGCCGTAGCGGCGATGGGCATTGGCGCCGAGCACCGGCACAAACCCGAGGGCTTTGCAAAGCTCGGTGCCACGAACGAGATCGTCACGCTCGAGCAGGGGACCAGCCGGCGCAATCAGCGCTACGCGACACCCTGGGACCATCCGGGGCGGCCGGATCACGGCTTTTGACATCAGGCTCTCCGGTGTAGATTGGTCCCGGCGCCCACCCTGGAGTCCGAGACTTGCGCGCATCGCACCCGACGTTGCTTACCGTTGGCCGCTCAATGGCCGACCACCGCGATGCTATGATCATGGAATGGGCCGACTGGCTGAGTGACCGAATCACCAGCGCCGCCGGTATTCCCCGACAGACAATCGAACGCGAACTGCGGCTTCTGCTCGATGTGCTCATCGAGACGGTGGGCCCGATGCGCCGTTCGGTAAATGAAGTCTGGTACCACGCCTGCGAACATTACGGTCGAGTCGGTGCGGCCCGGGGACTCGCGGCCGGTGAAGTGGTCGAAGAGATCCAGTATCTCCGGGCCATCCTGATCCGGCGTATCGGTCCGGTCCTGGCCGGGCTGCGGCCCCGCCAAGCCATGGCCATCATTCTCCGCCTCAATGCCATTCTCGACAAGGGGATCGCCGTGGCGGTGGTGGGATACACCGATGCGCTGGTCGCCACACTGTTCGCCCAGAACGGGGTGCCCGCTCCGGATACCGCACTGGACACTCAGGATATCATCAAGCAGCTGGGGCAGATCGAAGACGAACTGGCGGTCGTCGTCAAACACCGGTAGGGTGTTCGTGAGACGTGAGAGGTGAGACGGAACTAACCGAAAGCGACGATACGTCTCACGTCTCACGTCTCACGGACGACGCCCTCAACAAGCGTATCGAAGTTCCCACCTGCCAAACAGCCATAAGGCCGATAGAAGCGACCATCAGCGGATGACCGGCCGGCGCAAAGAAGTTCCCCAGTAATCCACCGACGCACGCGACCCAGGCAGTCCCCACCAGCCAACTCGGCTCCATCCCGTTCTTTGCGGTAGACAGCGCGACCATTCCGGCCGCGAGGGAGACCAGGAATCCAGCCAGCTTGCCGGACATCACCGCTGTGAGGTGACCGGCCTGATAGACATCGGCCACGTCTGCGCCGGTGGCATGGAGTCGCGCGAACTCAGTGCCGGCGCCGGCCATGAAGCCGATATTGATCCCGTTGAGGGTCTCACCGATGCAGAGCACCAGAAACGCCAGCGCCAGCCCGGTGCGCCCTTCCCCTGGCGCCGACAGGAACCGGGACCAGATCCCCACGATGATCATCCCGGTGGCATACAGCAGTCCGAGATGAATCAGTTTCCAGCTGGGCATCATGGCGATCATGGTGAGATCGCCCTGGCCGGTCAGGGGCAGGATGGGGTGAAAGGCGGAGCAGACCAGGAGGAGAAGGCTGCCGGTTAACAGAATTGCAGCGAGTAGGCGGGGCATGGTGTGAGAAATAGTGGGCCAGTGGGCTGGTGGGCTAGTGGGCTGGTACAGACTTCCTGGCCCACCAGCCCACCAGCCCACTTTCTACTTTCTATCCAACACTTCCCGAACCCTATGGGTCAGGTCCGCCAGGGTCCACGGCTTCTGCAGCAGTGACAGGTCCCCATCGGGCAGGTCACCCCGCACAATCTCGTGCGCCGCGTAGCCGCTGGTAAAAAGGAAGCGTACCGCGTGGCCTTCCTGCCGCAGCGTACGGTAGAGGGCCAGCCCGCCCAGCTTGGGCATCACCACGTCGGTGATAATCAAGTCGACCGTGTCGACATGCTCACGGTAGGCTTCCAACGCCTCCATGCCGTCGGTCGCGGTGACCACCTTATAGCCCACCCGTTCCAGGGCCCGCTGGGCCACCCGGCGAAGCCCGTCCTCATCCTCCACCAGCAGAATCTTCTCTTCGCCGCCCCGAAGTCCGGTCGAGTGGGTGGTG
Organism: uncultured Gemmatimonadaceae bacterium; assembly: GCA_964578865.1. Taxonomy (GTDB): domain Bacteria; phylum Gemmatimonadota; class Gemmatimonadetes; order Gemmatimonadales; family GWC2-71-9; genus JADJOM01. Next base: position 7,226 of record CAZOES010000088.1, read on the forward strand.
AGTTCGGCCAGCGGCTGATCGTCCCGGGCCAGCGGCAGGTATACCCGCACCGTGGTGCCCCGCCCCAGTTCGCTGTCCAGCTCGAGGAAGCCGCCGTGCTGCTGGGTCAGACCATAGATCATCGCCATGCCCAGGCCGCTGCCCTCGCCCGGTGGCTTGGTGGTGAAGAACGGTTCGAAGGCGCGGGCCCGGACCCGCTCCTCCATGCCGATCCCGTTGTCGCGTACCGTGAGGCAGCCATACGAACCGGGCAGTGCTCCGTCAGGCGGGCGAGCCACGTCGATCCGGCGAGTCTCCAGCTGCAGGGTGCCGCCTCTCGGCATCGCATCCCGCGCGTTGGTCGCCAGGTTGAGCAGCACCTGTTCGATCGCGCCGGCGTCGGCCAGCACCTTGATCGCTTCGGTCTCCCGAGTGAAGGCCACTTCAATGTGTGCCGGGAGCAATCGCCGCAGAGTACCGAGGAGGTCCTCCACCACTCGACCGAGGTCGAGCACCTGATACGTGAGTGGAGCGTGGCGGCTGAAGGAGAGCAGTTTCCGGATCATCTGAGCGCCCCGGCGGGCGGCGGCCTGCAGCTCACCCAGATCGCTCTTGATGTCGTCACGGCCGGTGGGAAGATCGGCCGCCATCATCTCGCTGTTCGCCAGTACCACCGTCAGCAGGTTATTGAGATCGTGGGCGATTCCACCGGTCAGCTGGCCCACCGCCTCCATCTTCTGGGCCTGGCGTAACTGTTCTTCCAGCCGGCGCCGCTCGGAAATGTCCCGCACGATGGCCTGGAACCGACCGTCGCCCAGATCGCGCGCACTGATTTCGACGTCGGCCAGCGTGCCGTTCTTGCGCTGCAGCCGGCGCTCGGAAAGCATCGACCCGCCATCCAGCAGATCCCGGAGCCGCAGCGGTTTACGGTCGCGGTCTTCCGAGGGCAGGAAGTCCTCCAACCGTCGCCCCACAATCTCTTCTCGCTGGAAGCCGAGGATTTCTTCGGTTCGGGCATTCACTTCCAGAATCGAACCCTGACGATCGCTCACCACGATGGCGTCGGATGCCTGCTCCAGGGCCCGGCGATAGTTGGCTTCCGATTCGACCAGCTGGCGCTCGGCCCGGACCCGGTCGGTAATGTCGTGCACAATCGAGAAGAGCACCCGCCGCCCATCGAGTTCGATGGGACTGGAGTGGACTTCCACGTCACGCACCACTCCGGAACGAAGCCGGTGGCGGGAGACGAAGAAGTTTCTCCGTTCGCCCTCCGCTGCCTCGATCATGTCTCGTACGCTGGACTCGGGCAGAACCGTAATCTCGGCCAGCGGCTTTCCGATCAGCTCTTCCCGGGGCCAGCCGTAGAACATCACCGCGGCGGGGTTGGCATCGACGATTCGCATCGAGGCTGCGTCGAGGATCCAGGTGACCGAGGTGCTCCGCTCGAAGATCTGGCGGTAACGCGCTTCGCTGGCGCCGCGAGCCTTCTCCGCCTGCTCCACTGCGGTCATGGCCCGTCGCACCAGATACCAGACCAACACCGACATCAGGCCTACATAGAAAAGGCCTTTGGCGGTCTGCAGTTGCTTGCTGGTTTCAACTGAAATGTTGAGTTGACCCCAGATTTGATCGCTGAACACCACCCATGCCGCACCGAAGACCGCGTAGAGCAGCGCGATCAGGATTGGAGCCTGTTGCCGGGTGGGTTTGGCCATCGGCCGGGATCAGCGCCCCGCTGCGCGGGTGATTCGCAAGCCCTGACTGGGCACGGCGCCGCCGAGGATGCGGCCGTCGCCGTCGACATTGAGGCGGAACTCCACGCTGCCGATGCGAACCGCGGCGGAGTCGGTACCGATCCGGCTGACCATCCCGGTCACCGTCTGTCCGCCGCCGAGGTTGAAGAAGGGAACCGCAAGACTGTCAGTCTTGGACCACTCAACCCGCCGAGTGGCCTGTTCCAGCAGCGCCACCGAGAGGTTGAGATAGGCGATGGCTGCCTTGGTGGTAGGCATGACCAGCGTCTTCACCCCGCTCCACCGATCGGCCTGATCCACCGCGACGCTGTCGTCCTTGAAAATGACCCGGGCGGTCTGGCGGGCCGGCACGTCCTCCGGATCATCAGCCCGCCAGACTGAGACTTCGATCAGGGGAGCGCTGGCATCGGGCAGGAGCACGGCCTTGTAATGCACCCGTTCCCTGGCGGAGGCGCCGGCCAATCGGATGAGGTGGGCCGATAGCTCACCGGGAACCCGGGTGAATTGCTCCTGGGCGACCGTGTCTGCCCCGCGGGTAATAGTGAAAGCGCCCGCTTCCTGTGCGCTCAGAGCACCGGTGATCAGCAATAGGAATGGGGTGCTGCGAAGAACCGCCCGAATCATGGCAAGCCCTGCGGTAACCGCGGTTCGAGAGGGAGCGCGGGTTTTCCCGCGCCGGACCGCGTACGGTACGCTACCAAGTTACACGCCTCATGGCCCTAGGATGGACCCCCGCCCTCCCGGGGTTCCATGGCTACGACCGTCCTGCTGGGTCAGCTCGCTTCCCTACGACACCTGCCTCGGCTGGTTCAGGCCCTGGGCCACACTACGGCCTGGCAGGAAATCCCGACCGATAGTCTTCCGGTTCCGGTTGAATCAGCCGCTCTGATCGGCTCGCACGGCCACTTCGAGTGGCTGGGCGTCTGCACATCCAATGGACGGGCCGCGAGACTTTCGGCCGCCCTTGGCCGGGGTCGGACCGCGGGAGTCATGGCACTCGATCCGGTCGCCGGGAGCCTGACGATCGCGGTGACGTTCGAGCGCACCGGCTCGCTCACCATCTCGCTTGCAGCGCCCACGGCGGGTCAGCTGGAGCGGCTGCGCCGGCTGAGCCAGCTGAAGGGCGAAACCGGGGTTCACTTTGCCATTCGGGCGGTCGAGGTCCTGGCCGGTGAGGACCCCGGGCGCCGGTTCTTCACCGCCTTTGGAACTGCGCTTGAATCGATGGCCGGAGAGCTGCCCGGCCGCCTGCTCCCAGATGATCGGCGCACAGTGGCGCTGGTCCAACTGACCCGGGTGCTGTTTCTCTACTTCGTTCAGGCCAAAGGATGGCTGGATGGACGGCCCGATTTCCTCCGCCGAGCGGTGGACGACGGGTTGGCCCGCCGCCGTCAGCTTCACCGCGATCTCTTCCGTCCTCTCTTTTTCGGCACACTCAACCGGGAAGTGAACCACCGGGGGCTGGCCCGCCGGTTCGGCCGGATTCCTTTCCTCAATGGCGGGCTCTTCGAGCCCCATCCGTTGGAGCGGGGCTGGCGGGGAGAGGTATCCAACCGCCAATGGCGGGACGCCTTTGACCAGGTGTTTGAACGGTTCCAGTTCACGGTTCACGAAGGAGGCCAGCCAGGCCAGATCGCGCCCGACATGCTGGGACGGGTCTTCGAAGGCCTGATGGCGCATGACGAACGCCACGCTACCGGGGCTTTCTACACCCCGGCGCGGCTGGTCGCAAGGATGGTGGACGCCGGGCTGGTTAGCTGGCTTTCCCGTCGGCTGGACCCACCGGCCGGTCAGCCGCTGGCCCAGCCCGACGAAAGCGTCCTCCGGCTGATCCGATCGATCACGGTATTGGATCCAGCCGTCGGCTCCGGGGCATTTCTGCTGGGTGCGCTCGATCGTCTGGCCGAGCTGCGAGCGGGTGAATCACCACCAGCCCAATTGCGGCGAAGGATTCTGCGGGAAAACCTCTTCGGAGTAGATCGCAATCCGATGGCGGTTCGGCTGGCTGAGCTGAGGCTCTGGCTGGCGGTTATCGCCCATGACGAAAGCACCGATCCCGATCAAGTCGCACCGTTGCCCAACCTCGATGGTGTGGTTCGCCAGGGAGACAGCCTGCTGGATCCGGCCTGGTTCCTCGGCGGTCTGGGCGGAAGGCCGGTTGGCGAAGGTCCGGAGTTGGCCACTTTGCGCCAGGCCTTTGTCGCCGCGAGCGGTCCGGAGAAACGAGACTGCGCCCGGCGGCTGCGACAGGGGGAGGTGAGGGTCTTCGCCGAGAGTCTCACCCGGTCCGAGCAGTATGTCGAACAGCGGTTGGCCGAATTGCTCGAGACGGCCCGCGGCCGAACTCTCTTCGGGGAAGCCAGCGGGATCGATCCCGAGCTCAAGACTCGACTCAAGGGGCTGCGCCGAAGCCAGCGGGAAATCCGGGCCCTCCGCCGCCAGCTCCGACGAGAAGGAAATGTCCCCTGGTTCCGCTATGAATGTCACTTCGGTGATGTGCTGGCGCGGGGCGGGTTCGACCTGGTGCTGGGCAATCCACCCTGGGTCCGGGCAGAGGAGCTGCCTGACCGGGAGCGCAGCCAACTCTCTCGCCGCTATCGCTGCTGGAAGGGGAGCGGCCGAGGCTTCGCCCATCAACCCGATCTGTCGGTCGCCTTCGTAGAGCGAGGGCTGGAGCTGCTGGCACCGGGGGGCACGCTGGGCCTGCTGGTTCCGGGCAAGCTGGCAACCGCCACGTACGGCACTCGGCTCCGAGCCGAGTTGGCTGAGCGTTGCTCGCTCGATTGCGTGGCGGACCTGGCGAATGACCCGGCAGCGGTGTTTGAAGCCACCACCTACCCCACCGCATTGATTGTCGGGAAGTCGGCTCCGGGTCAGGAGCAGGAGACCCGACTTCGGCTGGGCCAGCCGGGAGCGCCGGCCATTCTCCAATCACGCTTGCTCGGCGGCGGACCGTGGACTCTCGGATCCCCCGAATTGCTCGAACTGGTGAACCGAATAGGAGCCGAGTTCCCCAAACTGGGAGAGCGGTTTACTCCCCAGCTTGGGGTGAAGACCGGAGCCAACGCGCTGTTTCTCAACCCGCCGGCGGAGCTCGAGCCTTCAGTCATGCGGGCGGCGCTGCGGGGAAGAGATGTCGCTCCCTTCAAGCCAAAAGGTTCGGTCACGCTCTTCTTCCCTTACAACGAACGGGGAGAGCCGTTCCAGCGGTTACCTCCCAAGGCCGCTCGCTATGTGCAGGAGCATGAGGCACTGCTGCGAGCCAGGGTGGATTACCAGGGCGGTCCGCTCTGGACCCTGTTTCGAGTTCGTCCTTCGGTGGCCCCGCACCGGGTGATCTGGTCCGACCTGGCCCGCCGGCTTTCGGCTCTGGCCCTGAGTGGAGCTGACGGGCCTGGGATCGTGACCCTCAACAGCTGCTACGTCCTCCCGGTTTCCCGCCGGCGCATCGTGCTGGCGCTCACCGCCTGGCTCAACAGCAGCTGGATTCGAGCCCTGGCCCGGGCAGTGGCCGACCCGGCCGCCAGTGGGTTCGCCCGATTCAATGCCCGGGTGGTCTCCGGCCTGCCGCTCCCCGGTTCGGTGCTGAACGACGGGCGGCTCATCGGGTTGGCTGAACGGGGAGCTGAAGGACAAGACATCCAGGAGGCACTCGATGCTGTCGCGGCCCAACACCTGGCGCTCACGCCGGCTCAGCGGCGGCTCCTTGCCGCGGCGCCGGGAACCGGTGCCGACCATCGTGGCCGAGGCGCTGATCGATCTCCCTGATCCACTCTGCGGCATCCTGAACCCGGGACCGGTTGCTTCGCTGGAGCAGGTGAGAGCTTCGTTGGTGCGGAGTGTCGCACCGGTCGAGGCCGATGTGGTCGCCCCAGGATGGCTCAGGCCGGAGCAGGCCGCGCCATTTCGCCGAGCCATCGCCGCGATCCAGCGATACCGAGGGGTGCTGCTGGCCGATCCGGTGGGTAGCGGCAAGACCTATATCGCGCTGGCGGTGGCGAACGCGCTGGGTCATCCGACCGTGGCCATCGTTCCGGCAAGTCTCAAAGAGCAGTGGCGACGCTGCGCCACCGAGCTGGGTCTATCAATCGGGCTGCACAGTCACGAATCGCTCAGTCGCGGGCGGCTGCCTGATGGGCCGGCCCGGTTTGTCATCGTCGATGAGAGTCATCGATTCAGGACCTCCGGCATTCGGCGCTATCGCGAACTCGCCCGGTGGCTGGTGGGCCGGCGGGTCATGCTGCTCAGCGGAACCCCGGTAGTGAATACCCTGCGAGACCTGGCCAATCAGCTGCGACTGGGAATTCGGGATGACGCACTGGTGCATCGGGGAGTGCCCGGCATAGCGGCGATGCTCGAACGAAACGAAGTCACCGGTGCCCTTGGTGACATCGTCCTCTGCCGGCCTCGACTACCCGAAGGGCCCCAGAAACGGGAGAGCGAACTGGAATGGAGTCGCGGAGCGATCGACCAGGAGATTCTCGAGTCGATCGATCGGATGAGGCTCTCCAGCGATCGGGGAATCGCGGCATTGATCCGGATGACACTCTGGAGGGCGTTGGCGTCGAGTCGCCCGGCCTTAGCCGGGGCATTGAGCCGCTACGCCGGACTGCTCGATCACGCGGCCCAGGCGTCGACTCTCGGACGATCGGTGACTCGCCATGAGATCCGGACCTTCACCGGCGGCGCATTGGACCAGCTGGTGATGTGGGAGGTACTCCCGACGCTCTACTCGCCGGCCGATCTGGTACTGGATGACCGGGGGTCCCTCAACCGATTAATCGATCTGCTCAAGCGCTGCGAGCCGGATCCGCGAATCCTGAAGCTCAAAGCTCTGCTGCAGGACGGGGAGCCAACCCTGGTCTTCACCTCCAGTCGCGACACGCTCGATGCGCTGCGCTCGGTACTCTCGGATCTAAGGCCTGCATGGGTGAGTGGCAGCGGCTCGGGGATCGGACAAGTTCACATGGACCGCGACCTGGTCCTCGACCATTTCCGCCCGACCCCTTCGCCCGCCTCGCCCGCCTCGCCCGCCTCGCCCGCCCTGTTAGCCACCGACCTCGCCGCCGAGGGACTCAACCTTCAGCGGGCTCGGCGCATCGTGCACTTCGACCTCCCCTGGACCAGTGTGCGGGTCGATCAGCGGGAGGGGCGGGCCGTTCGGTTGGGCTCGGCTCACCGTGAAGTCGAGATCGTTCGCTTTTCGCCGTGGAATGGGCTGGAGGATCGGCTGCGCCAGGTCGAACGGCTGATCGCCAAGCGGAAACTGGCCACCCATGCGGGATTGGCTGACGATGGGTCCTGGCTGTACCGCTGGCGCGCCGAGTTGCCGAGCCATAGTACGGAGAGGCCAGTGGCTGGAGTGGCGCGGGCACAGGGAAGCCAGGAGGGCTGGCTGATCGGACTGGCACTCGACCTGGTCTTTGCCGACGGGACCAGCCAGAAGGAGCCCGCCAGCCTCATGTGGGTGCACCCCGATGGGACTATCGTCGAGGATCCTGAGTTTGTGGTCGAGCGCCTCGCCGAGTTGAGGGAGGGGGAGGACGCGGGATCCAATACACCGCCACAGGCCGGCGAGATAATCGTCGAAGTGGCTCGGGAACGGCTCCACCGAGCTCAGCATACCTCATGGCTGAGCCAGCAGGCGCCGCTGGAACACCGCCGGCTGGTACGGCGGATGCGCCGAGTCGCGGCCGACGCGGCGAGACAGCGGGACCCGCGGATGCTGGCACTGGCCGACTCCGCGCTGGACTGGCTCTCCGGTGGAGTGACCGCCGGTGAAGCTGCGCTGATTTCTGAACTGCTGGAGTTGTCCAGCGGGAAACTCCTTGTCGCGTGGCAGCCGCTACTTCGCAATCCGCGGCAACGCCCCATTCCGGTACCGAGATTGTGTGGAGTGATCGGTTGTCGCGCTTCGATGAGTTCAATACAGGATTGAAGGATGAAAGGAGGGATCTCAAGGATTGATTTGTTGTTGTTACCCAATTCTTCAATTCTTGCAATCCAATTAATCCTCTAATCCTGTTTCACTTGTAAGAACTCACCAGGAGGCGATGTTAGTTTTCTGATATGCCAGACATCCGCACCGTGCTGTTCGACCTCGACGGGACCCTGATCGACTCGATCGAGCTGATCCTCGCCAGCTACCGCTACACCATGGTGGAGCACGGCTTCCCCGAAGTCTCCGATGCCGAATGGCTCAAAGGCGTGGGCCGGCCGTTACGGGTGCAGCTGGCCCAGTGGGCCACCAGTCCCGAGCACCTGGAACAGCTGATCGCGACCTATCGGGTCTATAACCTGGGCAACCACGACCGGATGGTCACCGCGTTCCCCGGTATTGTCGACATCGTCAAACGGATTCACACCAGCGGGCTCAAGACCGGTGTGGTCACCAGCAAGAATCGGGAAGGGACCCGGCGCGGGCTTCGACTGGTGGGCATCGAAGAGACCATGGATGTACTGGTCTGCGCCGACGATGTGACCAGGCCGAAGCCGGATCCCGAGCCGGTGATCAAAGCTGTCGAACTGCTCGGCGCCGATCCTTCCACCACCATCTATGTGGGCGACAGCATCCACGATCTGCATTCGGGCCGGGAGGCAGGAGTGCTCACCGGGGCTGTTCTATGGGGCCCCTTCGCCCGCCATGAGCTCGAGCCTGCCGACCCGGATTTCTGGCTGCAGTCGCCCGAAGACCTTGAGAGGCTGATACTTAGCTGATCCTTTGGGAACTCCATGTGTGTCGTCCCGAGGGAGTGAAACTACCGAGGGATCTCAATTCTTCATGGTTTGAGATCCCTCCATTTCGCTGCGCTCAATGTCGGGACGACACCAATCCGCGGACCGGCCAAGGGAGCAGCTTGCCCCGACCTTATGGGCCGTTACAGTCCCGCCTTGCCGTTACCTCCCCGTGACAATCAAGGAGCCCTCACGTGCGACTCCTGCCCCGCGACGAGAACTTTTTCGATCTCTTCACCGCCGTAGCGACCCGCTCGGTCGAAGCCGCCGGTGTGATGGAAGAACTCCTGAAGTCCCCGCCAGACCGGCGGAACTTCATGGTCGAAACCATCAAGCGACTGGAGCACGAGTGCGACCAGCTCACTCATGAAGTGATCACCCGGCTGGACCGGAGCTTCATCACACCGCTCGACCGGGAAGACATCCACGAGCTGGCCTCCCGGCTGGATGATGTGATCGACCTGATCGACGGGACCGCTCGGCGCGCCCAGATCTTTCACCTGGGTGAAGCACCCGAGGGTTCGATTCTGCTGGCCAACGTGATCAAGCGGGCCTGCGAACAACTGCTGGTGGCGGTGAGCGGACTCAAGAAGAATGAGGGAGCGGTGCTGCCGGCCTGCATCCTGGTGAAGCGGCTGGAGGAAGAGGGCGATTCGCTCTACCACGAGTGGCTGGGCCGGGCCTTCCAGGGAACTCCGGACCCGATGCTGGTCATCAAGTGGAAAGAGCTGTACGACAACCTGGAGAAGACGCTCGATCAGGCGGAGGACGCCGCGAACGTGCTGGAATCCATCGCGATCAAGCACGGCTGACCGATGGAGATCAGCGTCTCCTTCATCCTGGCGATCATCCTGGTCGCCCTGGCATTCGACTTCATCAACGGCTTCCACGACAGCGCGAACTCGATCGCGACCGTGGTTGCGACCCGGGTACTCTCACCGGGCGTGGCCGTGCTCTGGGCCGCCGGGTTTAACTTCGTCGCAGCCTTCCTGGTGGGTACCGCTGTCGCCAAGACCATCGGTAAGGGTCTGGTCGATCCCTCGGTACTCGATCCTCACATTATTCTGGCGGCACTGGTCGGTGCCATCGTCTGGAACCTGATCACCTGGTGGCTGGGGCTGCCCAGCTCATCATCTCACGCGTTGATCGGTGGACTGTGTGGTTCGGCGGTCGCCAAGGCCGGCGCGGTGGCCCTGATCCCGGGCGGTTTGACCAAACCGATTCTGTTCATCTTCCTTTCGCCGTTGATCGGCCTGATTCTGGCGTTGACCCTTACGGTCGCACTTTCCTGGGCGCTCCGCCGGGCTCACCCGGGACCCGTCGACCGGGTATTCCGCCGGTTGCAGCTGGTGTCGGCCGCATTGTACTCGATCGGCCACGGCGCCAACGACGCCCAGAAGACCATGGGCATCATTGTCGGCCTGCTGGCTTCATCGCAGGCGCTCTTCGCCGACAAGACCGGCTGGATGTCGCACCTCTATCTCACCAGCGCCGACAAGGTTCCGCTCTGGGTGGAGATGATCGCGTACACTGCGATCTCACTCGGCACCGCGATGGGCGGCTGGCGCATCGTGAAAACGATGGGCTCGCGGATTACCAAGCTTCGTCCGTTCGGCGGATTCTGCGCCGAAACCGCCGGGGGCATCACCCTGCTGATCGCCTCACGATTCGGTATCCCGGTCAGCACCACCCACACCATCACCGGGGCGATTGTCGGCGTCGGAGCCAGTCAACGGCTGTCGGCAGTGCGCTGGGGTGTGGCCGGAAGGATTGTGTGGGCCTGGATCCTGACGATTCCCATGTCGGCTGCGATTGCGGCAGGGACCTACTTGGCGCTGAGGTTGAGGTAGGGGGAGCGAACGGAAGGGAATGTGTCATCCCAACCGAAGAGAGACCGAGCAACGCGACGGTGAGCGAAGTGGAGGGATCTCCGAGGTAGCCCGCTCGGAGATCCCTCCACTCCCCCTCGCATGCGCTCGGGGTCGGTCGGGATGACAACCCCTAAGCGGCTCGCTCTCTCTTGGTCGCCGCCACCTCGGCGTAGTCGGCTAACAACTGGTCGTAAATCCCTTCCCAACTCCGGCTCGCCGCGGTGGCCACTCCGCCGCCGGCCAGACGGGCCCGTAGTGCCGAATCCTTCAGCAAGATCCGGAGTCCTCCGGTCAACGCGTCAGTGTCCTGCGGCTTGGTGAGCCAGCAGTTCTCGTTATGGCGAGCGAACTCGAGCACGCCGCCGGC
>CAZOES010000089.1:0-17788 GCA_964578865.1 uncultured Gemmatimonadaceae bacterium
GGCGGGACCACTTTCCTGACCCACGCCTCCTGCGGTGGAGCCATGGCCAACGCCGACTATGGTATCGACGGCTGCTGGTGGGGTCTCCGGCTCAAGCCCGAAGCCTATAACCGCTCCAACGGCGATCCCCGTGCCAGCTATTTCTTCACCACCGGGCAGACGGTCACGATCAACAATCTGACCAACTTTACCGACGGGATCGCCGCGCCCAAGTTCACCAACATCAAGTCGACCGGCGGCGCCGGCAGCAGCTCCGCCTTTGCCGACACCGACTTCCCGATGTTCCGGCTGGGCGATGCCTATCTGATGTACGCCGAAATCCACCTCCGGGGGGGCGGCGGTACCGACCAGCAGGCGCTGGACTACGTCAACGCGCTGCGCCAGCGGGCCTATGGCAACACCAGCGGCAACATTACCCAGGGCCAGCTGACCCTCGACTTCCTCCTGGACGAGCGGGGACGCGAACTGCTGTGGGAAGGCCACCGCCGCACCGACCTGATCCGTTACGGCAAGTTCACTGGTGGATCGTACATCTGGTCGTGGAAGGGCAACACCCAGGCTGGACAGGCAACCAGCGCCGATTTCAATCTGTATCCGATTCCGGCCACCCAGCTTTCGGCTAACCCCAACCTGACGCAGAACCCGGGCTACTAAGCCCGCATCGAGACCTTCATCGGGCCGCAGCTCAACCGCCTCGGCGGTAGGGCTGCGGCCTTTGCGTTCTTTGCGCCCTTAGCGGTTCATTGCTCTCAATTAATTCACCGCCAAGGACGCGAAGTCCGCCAAGACAACGGAAACTCTCTTTGTGCCTTTTTGTCTTCGCGGTTCAATCTGTTTTGGCTGCGTGGTGGTCCTGGCGGCCTGTGGCGGAGGGAATGAACCGTCGGAAACGCCGGGACGGCCCAGTCTCGCCCCGACCTACCGTCCGAGCGGTCATATGGCCGCCGGGGATGTCGCGGTGCATTTGTTCGACTGGAAATGGCCCGACATCGCCAGCGAATGCGAAAACGAGCTGGGGCCGGCCGGGTTCGCGGCGGTGCAGGTCTCGCCGCCCCAGGAGCACAGCATCACCCCCACCTTCGACTGGAGTGAGCGCTACCAGCCGGTGAGCTACAGCATCGCCCGGAGCCGCTCAGGGACTCAGGCCGAGTTCGTTTCGATGGTGAACCGCTGTCAGGCGGTGGGTGTGGGGATCATCGTGGATGCGGTGATCAACCACATGACCAACTTCCCCAGCCCCGGAGTCGGCAGCAACGGCACGGCGTACAGCAAATACAACTATCCCGGCCTTTACACTCAGGCCGACTTCCACAACCCCTGCGCTATCGTCAACTATCAGAGCGCCGCCAACGTCCAGGACTGCGAGCTGCTCTCGCTCCCGGACCTCGATACCGGGTCGCCCTCGGTCAGGCAGAAGATCGCGGATTATCTGATCATGCTGCACCGGCTGGGAGTGGCCGGCTTCCGGATCGACGCGGCCAAGCACATTCAGCAAGTGGAGCTGGACCAGATTCTGGCCCTGGTCAACGCGGCAGCCAACACCGAGGGCAGGGATCCGCCATTCGTCTACCTCGAGGTGATTGGTGGGGCGGGAGAGGCGCTCGGCCCCCACGACTACTTCGGTGAGGGGTACGCCTCAGGCGGTGCGGCCGACATTACCGAGTTCACCTTCGTTGGCGTGGGCGACAAGTTCCGCCAGGTGGGCGGCCAGTACATCGCTCAGCTCAATCCGGCGGGCCCACCCGGTTCCCAGTTCTCCGAAGCTGCCTGGGGTCTCATGCCCTCCGACAAGGCGCTGGTCTTCCTGGAGAATCACGATACTCAGCACAACTGCGGTCTGGACTACCGGGCCGGAGATGTATTCCGGCTGGCCAATGTCTGGATGCTGGCCCAGCCCTACGGGTACCCGCTGGTGCTTTCCAGCTTCGCCTTTAGCTGTCCCGGAGATAACTCGGTCGGACCGCCCTCGGACGGCAATGGCAATACCCTCGATGTGGTCTGCAGCACCACTATGGAAACTGCGGTCATCGGCCAGTGGGTCTGTGAACACCGCGATCCCTCGATCCGGGCCATGGTCCGGTTCCGGAAGGTGGTAGCTGGCACCGCCATCACTCATTGGTGGGACAACGGGGCCAACGCCATCGCTTTTGCGAGGGGCACTAAGGGGTTCGTGGCGATCAACCGCGAGAACGTGGCGCTCCCACTGACCCTGAGCACCGGTCTGGCCGCGGGGACTTACTGCGATCGTTTGAGTGGAGGATTGGTTGGGGGAAGTTGCGCCGGGCTGTCCGCCACGGTTGATGGTGCAGGATTGGTTCAGCTCAATCTGGAGCCGATGACCGCAATTGCTTTCGATGTCGAAAGTCGCCAATAGAGAATCTTCAGCGGAGGAGTACTCTCCATGCGAAATCCTGGGACCGTCGCCGGAATCGCTCTGGCAGTGGCCGTTATGAGCCCTGGCCTGAAGGCGCAGACCCTGGCACCGGAAGGATCGTGGGTGAAGAGCGCCGCGCTCTACGAGGTATTTGTGCAGGACTTTTCTGCCGCCGGGAACTTCAGAGGCGTGATGGTGAACCTGGGCCGAATCGAGCAGTCGGGTGCCAATACCGTCTGGCTGATGCCGATTCACCCGATCGGGGTGGTGGGCCGAAAGGGGACGCTCGGGTCGCCCTACGCATCCAAGGACTTCCGCGGTATCAACCCCAGCTATGGCAATGAGGACGACCTCAAAGCCCTGGTCAAGGCAATCCATGCCCGGGACATGAAGGTGATCCTCGACTGGGTGCCGGATCACACCTCGCCCGACAATCCCTGGGTGAAGGCTCACCCCGATTTCTACTTCAAGAATGCCAAGGGCGAACCTAGCGTCCCCAAAGACGATAAGGGCAAGCTGACCGATTGGACCGACGTGGTACAGCTCGACTACAGCAACAAGGCGCTGCGCCGCGAAATGATCGCCACCATGCGCTACTGGATCGATGGATTCGATCTGGATGGCTTCCGGGTCGATGTGGCCGGCTTCATCCCCTACGACTTCTGGAAAGAGGCGATCCCCGAGATCCGCAAAGCCACTCCTCGGCCCCTACTGTTTCTGGCGGAATGGGGCGATCTGGAGCTGCACCGGAACGGCTTCGATCTGACCTACAGCTGGGATTCCTACAAGCGGCTCAAGGCGGTCTGGAAAGGGGACTCGACTCCATCGAGCTTCGTCGCTGCCGAACTGCGCGACATGAAGGCGATGCCGGCGGGCGGGATGCGGATGCGGTTCACCACCAATCACGATGAGACCGCCTGGGACAATCCGCCGGTTGCCATCTTCGGTGCCGGGCAGCCGGCCCGGGCCGCGTTCGTAGCCGCGGCGCTGCTCCCGGGACGGCCGCTGCTGTACAACGGCCAGGAAGTCGAGAGCCCCCAGAAACTGCCGCTCTTCGAATTGATGAAGGTCGAGTGGAACCAGCCCAGGGCCGACGAGGCTCGCGCCTTCTACGCCAAGGTCATTCATCTCGCTCGTACCGACCCGTCATTCCTCGGCAATGACTTGAGCGCAGTGGCCACCAGTGCGCCCAAGGATGTCATCGCTTATCGCCGGGGGGATGCCGTGGTGCTGGTCAACCCCCGCAACAAGCCCGTCAGCTTCACGGTGGCCGGATTCAGTGCCCATGGGACCAGGGATCTTCTCAGCGGGGCCGCAATCCAGGGTAAGAAAGTCTCGCTCCCGGCCTACGGAGCCATGGTTCTCAGCCGGAAGGGATCATGAGGGCGCCTCTCACGCTGGCTCTGCTGGCTCTGGCGCTCTGGGCTCAGCCCGGGGCGGCTCAGCGTACCCGCTATTCGATGGATCCAGGGTGGCGCTTCACTCTGGGTGACCCTGCTGGGGCCGAAGCGGTCAAGTTCGACGACGCCGGATGGCGGCAGCTGGATCTGCCCCATGACTGGAGTATTGAATCGGAGCCGAAAGAGGATGCCCCCGGGGGCGGGAGGGTCGGGTTTTATCCTGGCGGGGTAGGCTGGTACCGCAAAGCGTTTCGAACTCCGGCCAACAGCACGGGCAAGGATTTCTGGCTCGAGTTCGACGGCGCCTACATGAACAGTGAGGTCTGGATCAACGGTGTCCGGCTGGGGAAGCGGCCCTTCGGCTACATCAGCTTCATGTACGACATCACCCCCCACATGGTATCCGGGGTCAATGTCATCGCGGTCCGGATCGACAACTCGGCCCAACCCAACTCGCGGTGGTACACCGGCAGCGGGATCTACCGTCACGTCTGGCTCACCATGGTAGACCGTCTCCGGGTGGGGCATTGGGGAACCTGGGTCACGACCGAAGGAGACAGCGCCAGGGCGACGGTCAAAGTCACCACCAGGGTCGAGAACAACCACTACAACGTTGCCCGCAGCGGAACCCTGCGGACTGTGGTGCTCGATGCGGCGGGGAAGGAGATCGATCGAGCCGAGTCGCCCTTTACCCTTGGAGATGGGGTGCAGTCCCGGATCGAACAGAGTCTCCAGGTGGCCGCACCCCGGCTCTGGTCACCCGAGTCTCCCAACCGCTACCAGCTTCGCTCCGAGGTGATCGACAAGGGGAAGGTCCTGGACGCGGTAGTCACTCCGTTCGGCATCCGCAGCATCAAGTACGACAAGGATCGCGGGTTCCTGCTCAACGGAAACCGAGTCAAGATGCGGGGCGTCAATCTCCATCATGACGGCGGAGCGGTGGGCGCGGCCGTTCCGGAGCGGATCTGGATCAACCGGCTGGTATCGCTCAAGGCGATGGGCGTGAACGCGATTCGAACCTCGCACAATCCACCGGCCCCCGAGTTCCTCGATCTCTGCGACAGCCTGGGCTTTCTGGTGATGGCCGAGGCGTTCGACGAGTGGACCTTCGGCAAGGTGCCGGAGGGGTACCACAAGTATTTCAAGGAATGGTCGGAGCGGGATGTCACCGACTTCGTGCACCGGGATCGGAACCATCCGTCGATCGTGCTCTGGAGCGCCGGCAACGAGATCGGCGAGCAGGGCGCCCCTGAGGGGGACAAGGTCCTCAGGGGCCTGCTCGAAGTCTTTCATCGCGAGGATCCGACTCGGCCGGTCACCACCGGGAACGACAACATCGTCGCGGACGGCGGACCGGCCCGGCTCGAATTCCTCAACGCACTGGATATCGTCGGCTACAACTACGTCGACCGCTGGCACGAACGGCGGGAGATCTTCGCCGAACCGGACCGGCACGATCATCCCGAGTGGCTGATGATCGGCACCGAAAGCGGTTCGATCTTCCAGAGTTTCGACGAGCAGTACTCGCTGGGTGACGATTCCACGGTGGTAAAGCCGAACTACAACAGCGCCATGCTGCAGGCCGAGCGGTTGTGGAAGTGGATCACCATGCGAGACTACTTCTCCGGCAACTTCATGTGGACCGGAGTGGATTATCTGGGCGAGGCAGTCTGGCCCTTCCGGGGATTCCCCTCCGGCACTCTCGATCTCACCGGCCGGCCCAAGGACGCCTACTACCTCTACCAGAGTCTCTGGACCAGGGAGCCGGTGCTCCGGCTCTTTCCCCACTGGAACTGGCCCGGCCGTGAGGGCCAGGTGATTCCGGTGCTGGCCTACAGCAACTGCAACAGCGTCGAGCTTTTCCTCAATGGGAAGTCTCTGGGTGAGAAACGAATGGAGTTTCCGGCCCAGGGGACCAGCGGGGGTTGGAACACCTATGCCGAACCGGTGGTACGCCCGACCACCAACGACTTGCATGTGAGCTGGGATGTGCCTTACCAGCCCGGTGTGCTCAGGGCGGTAGGGAAGCGGCGGGATGGAACCATAGCCTGTGAGGCGGAGGTTGCCACCGCGGGCGGGCCGGCCGCGATTAGGCTCAAGGCCGATCGTGACACGATCACAACGTGGTCTGGTGATGTCTCCCTGATTCAATTCGAAGTGGTCGATGCCCAGGGGCGAGTGGTGCCGACCGCGAGCAATCCGGTGCGAGTTGCCGTGTCGGGTGGAACCCTGGTTGCCCTCGACAATGCCAACCTCAAGGACCTGTCGCTTAATCAGAGCGACCAGCGCCAGGCCTTCAACGGGCGAGGTCTGGCGATTGTTCGGGGAAGCAAGGCCGGGACGATTCGAGTCCGGGCCAGCTCCCCGGGCCTCACCGATGGTGACCTCACCCTCACCGTTCGCACCGGAGCCAACCCGCCTGCCATTCCATCCGTCTGGGGCCCGACCAAACCCGCCTCGACCCGCAAGCTGGCCGGCGAGGGAGAGGTCTTTTACCAGATCTTTGTACGGAGCTTCCGGGACAGTGATGGAGACCGGATCGGCGACCTGCGAGGGATTGAAGAGAAGCTGGGCTACCTCGAGGGCCTGGGAGTCACGTCGGTTCTGCTCACCCCCATCAACCCTTCGCCGTTCTACCACAACTATTTCGGCAGCAACTTCGAAGGAGTTGATCCAGCCTTCGGAGATATGAACGCCCTGATCGGCCTGACCAAGGCGATTCACCGCCGCCGAATGAAGCTCTATCTGGACCAGGAGATCCAGTATGTCACCGCGGATCATCCCTGGTGGGTCGAATCGGACGGCAAGCC
Organism: uncultured Gemmatimonadaceae bacterium; assembly: GCA_964578865.1. Taxonomy (GTDB): domain Bacteria; phylum Gemmatimonadota; class Gemmatimonadetes; order Gemmatimonadales; family GWC2-71-9; genus JADJOM01. Next base: position 6,585 of record CAZOES010000089.1, read on the forward strand.
GGAATCGCAGTACAGCAAGTTCGTGCTCTACAATGGTCCGGGGAACACTCAGCCGGAAACCGGCGTGTTCGGACTCAGCATTGTGCCGATGTGGGATGGGACCCGGGTCCAGATCGCCACGGTAAACATGCTGGATCCGGGAGTGGGTAAGTACTTCCAGGATCTCTTCGCCCGGATGATCGATCCCAACGGTGACGGCCGGTTCGACGATGGGGTCGACGGCTTCCGGATCGACCACATGATGGACGATCTCGATCTCAAGGGGAAACAGAAGGGACTCTTCGCCAACTTCTGGGCCGGAGTGTTTGCCCGGGCCCGCCAGGTCAATCCTACGGTCAAGATCATCGCGGAGCAGTTTGACTGGGGCTATGGAGAAGATTTCCTGACCCGTGGCGGGGTCGACATGGTCTTCGCCTTTCCGCTGCGAGGTGCGATCGTCTCATTCAAGGCGGCGGACGTCGCCAGCGTGATGCAGCAGACCATCCAGCGCACTCCGCCGGGTAAGGGCCAGCTGGTGTTCATCGAGAACCACGACATGAACCGATTCGCCTCGGAAGTCGATGGCGATCTCGGGAAAGAGAAACTGGGCGCGGCGCTCAACCTGCTCCTCAAGGGAACTCCGCTGATCTACTACGGGCAGGAAATCGGGATGCGAGGCCGGCAGAACAAGTCGTGGGGCACCGACGCCAATGACATCCCGGTGCGGGAGGCGTTCGAGTGGGTCCGCAAGGTGGACGGTCCGATGGATGCCACCTGGTACCGGGAGAGGGGTCCCTGGTGGACCGAGCGTTATGCCAGGGATGACGACGGCATTTCCTTCGAAGAGGAGAATACCGATCCCAACTCGCTGCTCTCCTATTATCGCAAGCTGGGCCAGCTGCGCCACACTCGGGGTGAACTGGTCGAAGGCGACCAGCGGGTGCTGACGCTTGATACCCCGAACACCCTTGGGGTGGTGAGGTCGCGCGGGAGCCAGTGGAGCGTGTTGTTGGTCAACTTCGCCGACGCTGAGACCTGCATCGCCCTCAAGCAGGATGAGGCACCGGATCGATGGGTCCCCGCCCGGATGAGAGACCTGCTGTCCGGCGGGCACGCCCGCACCGGGAAAGGCGAATGCATCGTGCTTCCCGCCTTCGGGGTGAGGCTGCTCACGCCATGAGGAGTCTGGGTCTGGTCGTCCTTTTCGGGCTCGGCGCGTCGACTACGGTAGCCCAGGCTCCCGGCGCTGCCCCGCGACCAGCCAACCGTCCGGTTGTCCTCGACAAAGCCGGCGTGGTGCGCTGGAAGGACGACGGGAAAGAGGTCGCGCTCTTCGGCGCCAATTATGTGATCACCACGGCCTCGGATTACCGGGCCGCAGGTTACGTTCACGGCGACCGGAAGAAGATGATCGAGGAGGACATGGCCCAGTTTGCCCGGATGGGCTGGGACGGAATCCGGCTCACCTTCTGGGGCGACTGGGAGTCGGCTGATACGCTGGGCAATCTGATCGCGAACGATCACCTCGACCTGCTCGACTGGCTGATCGCCAAGGCGCGCGAGCGGGGCATCTACATGCTCTTCAGTCCTATCCAGCTCTACGGTTCCAACTGGCCCGACGCGCTGAGCGACACTACCGCGCCGGGATTCGGCCGGAAGTACGATCGCGGCAGGATCGGCACCGATCCCGATGCGATTGCGGCCCAGGTGAACTACCTCAGGCAGATCCTCAACCACGTCAATCCCTATACCGGTGTGGCGCTCAAGGACGAACCCGGGATCCTGTTCGTCGAGCTGATCAACGAGCCGTGGCACCACCCCGAGGACATTCCCGGTTCGATCCGCTACATCAACACCCTCACGGATGCGGTGCGGAGCACCGGCTGCAGCAAGCTGATCTTCTATAACGTGAGCCAGGACTTCGCCATCACTCCGGCGATTGTACAGTCAAAGGCCCAGGGTGTGACCTTCGGCTGGTACCCGACCGGATTGGTTTCGGGGCACGAACTGCAAGGGAACTATCTGCGCGGGGTCGATGCCTTTCCTGACATGCTGCGGCCCGACCTGGCCAGGATCCCGCGGATCGTCTACGAGTTCGACAGCCCCGATACCCGCAACAGCACCATGTATCCGGCCATGGCGCGCACCTTTCGGTCAGTCGGAGCCCAGTTCGCCGCGATGTTCGCCTACGACATGCTCCAGACCGCGTCGCGGAACCTTGGCTGGCAGACTCACTATCTGAACCTGGTCTACACCCCGCGGAAGGCCATGTCCGCAGTTTTGGCTGCCGAGGCGATGCGGCGGTTGCCACGAATGCAGTCGTATGGCCGGTATCCCGGAAACACCCGCTTCGGTGATTTCAGGATCTCGGCTGACAGCAATCTGGCTGAGTTGGTGGCCAAGGATGCGTTTATCTATGCGGGATCAACCGGCTCGACGCCGCCGGATCTCAAGAGTCTGAGGCGGATCGCCGGCTACGGCTCCTCGCCGGTAGTGAAGTACGAAGGGGAGGGGACCTACTTTCTCGACCAGATTCGCGAAGGGGTCTGGCGTCTGGAGGTCTACCCCGACGCATTGCCGTTGAGGGATCCGTTCGAGCCGCCTAACCCAGTCAAGATTGTCACCCACCTGATCTGGCATCCCTGGCGGATGACGATCAACCTGCCGGATCTGGGTGGGTCCTTCACCGCGAAATCCATTGTCTCCAGGAGCCCGGAGACCGTTACCGCGTCGAACGGTCAATTCAATGTGAGTCCAGGGGTGTATCTCCTGAGCCAGGCCGTTGAAGTGGACCAGGCGACCCTGCCCGCATTTGTGGGTCACCTTCGCTTCGATGAGTATCACGTTCCTGACCCGATCTTCCTCTGGCCCAATGCTGAACCATTGGTTCCTCCGGCATTCGTGGCAGGAAAGGACGCGGTCTTCAGCGTGCGGATCACCGAGTACGATGCAGCCGACTCGGTGAAGCTGTTCCTCCGGAGAACCGCGGGAGATTGGTACCACTCCTATTGGATGAGTCACATTAGTGCCTACCAGTACTCAGCAACGGTGCCGGCCAGGGAACTGAGTGAGGGCCCCTACGAGTTTGTGGTGGCCCGGTATCAAGGCAAATCCCCGTTTACCTACCCCGGTGCCATCGATCGAATCCCCTGGGATTGGGATTATTTCGAGAATCGTGCCTGGAAGACCGAGGTGGTGAGTGCAAGTACCGCTCTGACCCTCTTCGCTCCGGCCGCCGATGCCGGCCGTCTGACCTTCACCCGGATTGGCGATGCGGGCAGGACCGGTGTGTTTCGCCTTGGCGTCTCACCGGTGACTGGAGCACAGGTCTTTCATCTCGAGCTTCCGTCGGCGCTGCCGGACTATACGGCGTCGCTGGTTGTGCTGGACCGCACCCGGGCCCGGGGCGAGTCGATCAGGCAGGGGAAAGCATTGGCAGTCAGGTTTCGCGGTCTGGGACCGAGCCAGACGCTTCATCTGACTCTGATGGAGAATGATGGGACCAGCTGGACTGCGGCGTTATCGGTGGGAGATGGCTGGATCGAGAAGGAGATTCCCCTATCCGATTTCAAACTGGGCCGCGGAGCCCTTCTGCCCCAGGGGTTCCCCGGAGCCTGGAACTATTGGGTGGGACCGGCCGATGGCCGGGGAGGCTCCGGAGATGGTGTCAGACTGGATCATCTGGAGCGGCTGCAACTGTCGCTAAGAGGCAGAGGCGGGGCGGCCCCCAGTCCGGGAAGTTACGGGGTAGAGGTTGAGTGGGTGCGGCTAACCTTCTAGGGCCGGATCGAGGTTGTGCTGCTGAACAGCACCGGAGAAACCCGTAGATCGATGATCTCGCCCGGCGCCAGCAAGGTCGGGCCGGAACGGTAACTGGGTCCGGTGACCGTCGGGGTGACAACGAACTCGACCGATGTCCCGCCGACGTAAGCGGGCGGCACCACGAAGTCGGATTGCATTCCCGGGTGGACCAAGCCGAGACGGTAGTTTGCCCCGCCTCGAGTTACGAAGACTTCGATCGCCAGGGCATACTTGTTGTCCACCGCGATGTGGACCGGAGCTTCATTGGGCCGCACCTGGTCGGGCGCCTTCTTGGAGCAGGCACCGGCGAGGACCAGCAGGACCGAGCCGAGAGCCCTGAATCGGTAGCGCAAGATTGCCTCCAGTATCGAGTCTCGGTTCAGCCGGCCTTCTTGCCACTGCGGAGGGCCAGATAGAGCATCCCGGCGCCGAAGGCGAGCAGAACCAGTCCCCATTGCAGGTTCACATTGATACCCAGAGACCGGTCGTAGATCGCCTTATCGGAAACTAATCCAAAAATCGTTAGCAAGGCACCGAAGGTCGAGAACATCAGTCCCATCGGCAGCCGCAGATCGAGATTCATTGGTGGCTCACCAGAAGATGATGTTGAGGACGAGGGTCAGCCCCAGAACCACGGCACCGAGGGATGCGGGGCGCTGGAACCAGGACAGACCCGCGTCGCTCTGGCGGGGCGTGAGTGAATGGACCAGACCTTTGAGCTCGTCGTCGGTCTTGGTCCGGGGAGTCGCCAGCGATATCGCGATGGTGGCCAGGAAACAAGCGGTCCAGGCCACGATTGCGGTCCAGAAGTTCTGGGCCATTTCGCTGGGATAGGTGTGCAGCACGCTACCCAGGAAGCCACCCTTGAGGCCGGGCACCGCACCATTAGGCAGGGTGAGACCATGGTGCGCCGCGGCGGCGAGGGTGCCGATCAGGAGTCCGTAGAAGGCGCCATGACCGGTGGAACGTTTCCAGAACATACCCAGCAGAAAGGTGGCGAACAGCGGGGCGTTCACGAAGGCAAACACCAGCTGCAGCATGTCCATGATGTTGTTGAACCGGGTAGTGGCATAGGCCGCCACCACGCTCAGGGCGATACCGAACACCGTGGCGGCGTGGCCCATCTTGAGGTAGTGCTTGTCCGGCTTCCCCGGCGCGATGTACGACTGATAAATGTCGTAGGTCCACACCGTATTGAAGGCCGTGACGTTGCCGGCCATCCCGGACATGAACGACGCCATCAGCGCGGTCAGACCCAGGCCCAGCAGCCCTGATGGCAGGTAGTGCGCCAGCAGGACCGGCACCGCCAGGTTGTAGTTGGGCGTTCCATCAGCCCCCAACGGCAGCAGGCCGCCTCGGCTCGAATGCAGCGCGATCGCGATCATGCCCGGGAGGATCACCAGGGCGGGGAAGAGCATCTTGGGAATGGCCGCCAGCAGCGGGGTCCGCCGGGCCGCACTCATTGATTCGGCCGCCATGGCCCGCTGAACCACCAGGAAGTCGGTGCACCAGTAGCCGAAGGAAAGCACGAAGCCCAGTCCCATCACCATGCCGAACCATTCGACTCCCATGGGATTGGCGCTGGCGGAGCCCAGATGTTTCCACGAGTCGGTCCAGGCCCCGGGGGCGTAGCCGGCGTTGGTGGCGACCGGGTCGAGCAGGGTCTTGAGTCCGTTCCAGCCACCCACATCCTTGAGGCCGAGCAGGACCAGGGGGAAGAAGCCCATCACGATCAGAAAGAACTGCAGCACCTCGTTGTAGATCGCCGAGGTGAGTCCGCCGAGGAAGATGTAAGCCAGGACGATGAGGCCGGAGAGAATCACGCTGGTGTGGAAGTTCCAACCCAGGATCAGCTCCAGCAGTTTGGCCAGGGCGTACATCGAGATTCCCGACGAGAAGATGGTCATCACCGCGAAGGTGCAGGCGTTGAAGCCGCGGGTCTTCTCATCGAAGCGGAGTCGGAGATACTCCGGTACCGAGCGGGCCCGGGAGCCGTAGTAGAACGGCATCATGAAGACCCCGACGAACACCATCGCCGGGATGGCGCCGACCCAGTAGAAATGGCTGGTCATGATGCCGTACTTGGCACCCGACGCGGCCATTCCGATGACCTCCTGGGCCCCCAGGTTGGCCGAGAGGAAAGCCAGCCCGGCAATCCAGGTGGGAATCGAGCGGCCCGACAGGAAGAAGTCTTCGCTGCTCTTCACATTTCGGCGGAGCATCCAGCCGATACCGAGCACGAAGCCGAAGTACACGATCAGGAGGGCGTAGTCTATGGCGCCGAGTTGGATCTGATTCACGAGTTTTGTCCGGAGAACGGGTCGGTTGGAACCTCGGGCTCCGTCTGGCTGCGGAGCGCGGGCTGCCCGGCCCATTATGGTCGGGTCTGGCGGGCCTTCGCGCAAGGGGGACGGCTAGGCGGCGAGGCGGTTAGGCGGGTAGTGGTTCAGTCGAAATCATCGTTGTCGCCTCGGAAATTTCCTTCAACGCAACCGCAGGCCCCTTGCCGCCCTCGCCGCCTAGCCGCCCAGCCGCTCAACTCTTCCGCCGAGGCCGTTTGAGGGACACATTAGCCCCATGAATCGTCCGACCCTGCTGCTGGGCGGCTTCCTGCTGCTGGGAGCAGCCCCACGATCGCTTTTGTCTCAGGTCCAGGTGTCGTCCCCCAACGGCCGAAATACCGTGGCCGTCGAGGTCCGCGACGGCCGTCTGACCTACACCCTCTCCCGCGACAAGCGCCCGCTGCTGCTCCCCTCCCGGCTCGGTTTCCGCTTCAAGGACGCCGAACCGCTCGACTCGAACCTCAAGATCACTGATACCGCCCGCGCCTCCCACGACGAGTGGTGGACTCAGCCGTGGGGTGAGGTCGCGAGGGTCCGGGAGAACTACAACGAACTGTCGGTGACGGTTCAAGAGGCCGGCCAGACGGGCGGACCGACAGCCGGACAGGCGAACCGCCGGTTCACCCTCCGCATCCGGGCCTTCGACGACGGCATCGGATTCCGCTACGAGCTCCCCGACCAGCCCGGCCTCAAGGACTTCGCCATCACCGATGAGCTGACCGAGTTTGCCCTGGTCGACAACTCCCGGGCCTGGTTCATCCCCTCCGACCGCCCCCGGATGGATCGCTCGGAGATGCTCTACTCCTCCGGACCGGTGAGTCTGCTGCAGCGGGTCCAGACTCCGCTCACCATGGAGACCCAGGATCATCGCACCGTGATGGTGATCCACGAGGCCAATCTGGTCGACTACGCCCGGATGAATCTCAAGGGCGGCTGCATCGAGTGTCGGACCCTCACGGCCGATCTTGCTGCCATGGGTGACGGGATCAAGGTTCGCGGCACGACGCCGTTCCAGACTCCATGGCGGACCATCCAACTGGCCGACAAGGTGACCGAGCTGGTGCCCTCACTGCTCGGGCTCAAGCTCAATCCGCCCAGCAAGCTGGCGAACACCGACTGGATTCATCCGATGAAGTACGTCGGGATCTGGTGGGGAATGCACCTTGGCATCATGAGCTGGAGCTCAGGACCCAAACATGGCGCCACCACCGAGAATACCAAACGCTACATCGACTTCGCCGCGGCCAATGGATTCGGCGGGGTGCTGGTCGAGGGGTGGAACATCGGCTGGGATGGTGACTGGATCAAAAACCGGGACGCATTTTCCTTTACCAAGCCGTACCCGGATTACGATCTCCCCGCTCTCGCCAAGTACGCCAAGGACCGCAAAGTCCGCCTGATCGTCCACAACGAGACTTCCGGTGGCCTCGAGAACTACGAACGTCAGCTCGACTCCGCCTACACCCTCTACAGCTCGCTCGGCCTGGACGCGCTCAAGACCGGCTACGTCACCGATACCCTCTCCCACGGCGACTCGCACTGGTCCCAGCGGGCGGTGCAGCATCATCGCAAAGTGATCGAGACGGCGGCGAAGTATGGGATCATGCTGGACGTGCACGAGCCGCTCCACGATACCGGTGAACGGCGCACCTATCCCAACATGATGTCGCGGGAAGGATCCCGAGGGCAGGAGTACAACGCCTGGAGCGGCGACGGAGGTAACCCACCGGAGCACGAGACTATTCTCTTCTTCACCCGCCTGCTGGGCGGGCCGATGGATTTCACGCCCGGGATTTTCGATCTGCTCCGAAAGACCTCCGGCCACCCCCGTACCCCCGACGAGCCCCAGGTCCGCACCACGCTGGCCAAACAGCTGGCCCTTTACGTGGTGCTGTACTCTCCTTTGCAGATGGCGGCCGATCTCCCTGAGAATTACGCCAACCAGCCGGCCTTTCAGTTCATCAAGGATGTCGCCGTCGACTGGGATACCACCCGGGTGATCGACGGCCGAATCGGTGACTATGTCGCGGTGGCTCGCCGGGAGAGGGGAGGGAAGCAGTGGTTCCTCGGCGCCATCACTGATGAAGAGTCCCGCACCATCGATGTGCCGCTCTCGTTCCTGCCGGCCGGGAAACTCTATGTGGCGGATATCTACGCCGACGGGCCCGGGGCGAACTGGTACGACAATCCTCTGCCGCTCACGATCACCCATCGGCCGGTCACTTCGACCTCTCGGCTCCGGCTGCAGCTCGCTCCCGGCGGTGGCCAGGCGATCCGGATACGCCCAGCACAATGAGTAACCCAGCACGTCTCACCCCTCGCTACGCTCGGGGCAGGCTCTCACGTCTCACGTTACCATGGATGATCTGAAGTCGCTCCGATCCCTCGCCAAGGCGATGGGGGTACACACCGAGTATACCGACGGTCTCAATCGTCACGTGACGGTGGGGCCGGAGACTTTAGTGCGAGTCTGTGCCGCCCTCGGTGCTCCAGTCTCCCGGATGAGCGACTCGGCCGACGCGCTCCGAGCCCTCAAGGCTCACCGCAAGACTGAACTGCTTCCCCCGGTACTGGTCGCCTGGCAGGGTGCGGTGTCGCTTCCGTCGATGTATCACGATGGGCCGATCGATGCCCGGCTCCACCTGTCCGACGGAGTCGAGCTAGCCCTGGAACAGCACGAGGGGGTCTTGCGGCCCCGAGACACGATTCCCTTCGGCTACCATCGTCTCTCGGTCGAGGCCGCCGGACGATTCGAGTCGTGTACCGTGATCTCGTCACCGGTGGAATCGTGGCGCCGCCCCGGTCATCATCGGAGCTGGGGGGTGGGCACTCAACTGGCCGCATTGCGCTCAAACCGAAGCCGCTCGGTGGGAGACCTCAAGGATCTGGAGTCGCTCTGCCGCTGGGTCCAGTCGCTCGGGGGAGACCTGGTGACGGTGCTGCCGCTCCTTCCCACCTTCAACACCGGATACCCCGAGCCAAGTCCCTACTCGCCGGTGAGCCGGCTGTTCTGGTCCGAACTGATTCTGGACCTTGGGGAGAAGCACCGTTCCACCGGCCGTCCCGGGTGGCTCGACGTCCGGGCGGCGGACGCAGAAGTACGGGCCGCCCTGGCCAACTATCCCTTGCCCGAGCTGGCCGACCTCGATGAGCGGTTGATCCACTACGCCAGGTTCCGCGGCGCCCAGCAGAAACTGGGACGCAACTGGCGCGATTGGCCCGAAGCGGCCCGGGGCGGCCATCTCACCCCCGATCAGGTTGATGTGGAAGAAGAGCGCTTTCACCTGGTGGCCCAAGTGCTGCTCCGCCGTCAGCTGCACGAGGTTCGCGAGCGATTGGAGCGCGACGGTGTACGGCTCGGGCTCGATCTGGCGGTCGGAGTTCACCCCGACGGGTTCGATCCCTGGTCCCGTCAGGAGCTCTTCGGCCACGGGATGTCGGTCGGTGCTCCGCCCGACGGGGGCTTTCCCAGCGGCCAGGACTGGGGATTCTCGCCGGTGCTGCCCGAGCAATCGCGCCGGGAAGGACACCGCTATCTCGCCAATTCGATCGGCCATCAGGCCAGCCTGGCCGGCGTGCTCCGGGTCGACCATATCATGGCGTGGACCCGGCTCTACTGGATCCCCCACGGCTTCAGCCTTGATCAGGGGACTTACGTCAGCTATCCCGCCGATGAACTGTTCGCCGTGCTGGCGTTGGAGTCACATTTCAACCGGGCCGAGGTGGTGGGAGAAAACCTGGGCACCGTCCCGGCGGACATCGAGCAGGCCTTGCCGAAGCACCGGATCTGGGGGATGTACCTGGCGATGTTCTCAGCGTCGGATCCCCGCGGGGTCCAGGAGCCGACCGCCAACGACATGGCCCTGGTCGGCACTCACGACACTCCGCCATTCCTCGGCTGGATCAAGGGGACCGACATCGAGGATCGCATCAAGTACGGCCTGTTGAAGCCGTCCGGCGCCCCCGCGGTCATCGAAGAGCGGGGGGTCGCTGCCAGCAGGCTGGCGGAGCATCTGGGCGGCAGTCTGGAGCAGCCCCGAGATCTGCTGGCCCGGATCCTGGAATGGCTGGGCCGGTCTCGCAGCCCGCTGGTGGTGCCCTGGCTGGAGGATCTTTGGCTGGAAGACATCGGCGTGAACCTGCCGGGCACGCCCTCGTCGGTTCGCCCCAACTGGCAGCGGCCCATGGGGCCGCTGCTGGAAGACATCTTCGCCAATCAGGATGTGGCCGACCTGCTGCGCCGGCTGCAGCACGCCCGTCACTCTCGATAATTACGGTTCCGAGCGCTCCCACCTGAGGATCGGCTTCATGGCCACTACCGCCGCTATCGGCGTTCGACCCAAACCCCGGCTCACGTTCTGGGAGATCTGGAACATGAGCTTCGGGTTTCTCGGTATTCAGATCGGCTTCGCGCTGCAGAATGCCAACGTCAGCCGGATCTTCGAGACCCTGGGCGCCAAGGTCGATGAGATTCCTCTGCTCTGGATCGCGGCGCCGGTCACCGGTCTGATCGTTCAGCCGATCATCGGGTATTTGAGCGACCGGACCTGGAACCGGCTGGGGAGACGGCGTCCCTACTTCCTGCTGGGAGCGGTCCTGGCTTCGCTGGCACTATTCGCCATGCCCAACTCGCCGGCCCTCTGGGTGGCGGCCGGAATGCTCTGGATCATGGATGCTTCCATCAACATTTCGATGGAGCCGTTCCGAGCCTTTGTGGGTGACAACCTTCCCTCGTCCCAGCGGACCACCGGATTCGCGATGCAGAGCTTCCTGATCGGAACCGGTGCCGTCACCGCTTCGATCCTGCCCTGGCTGCTGACCAACCAGTTCGGGGTAAGTAATGAAGCGGCCGAGCATCAGATCCCCGATTCGGTGCGGCTCTCGTTCTATCTCGGCGCGGCGACTTTCATTCTGGCGGTGCTCTGGACCGTGTTTCGCTCCAGGGAGTACTCGCCCAGCGAAATGGCGACCTTCGAGGAAAATCAGGAACGGGAGCACAGCGGCCCGGAGCGGCGCTCGGCCGAGGCCTATGTGACCAATGGGCAGACGCAGATCACTATCGGCGCCGTGTTGCTGGCGGTG
>CAZOES010000090.1:0-17661 GCA_964578865.1 uncultured Gemmatimonadaceae bacterium
GGTAGATCGACCAGAGATGCTTGGGCCGTCCGGTGACATCGAACCAGGAAATACCGGCGCTCTTGAGCTCGTGCTCCAGCGGAACCTTGAGCTTGAGAATCATCTGCTCTCGCTCGGCCCGCTTGGCGGCAACCTGAGCCACCAGCGCCTTGTAGTCCTCCGGCTCCAGATACTTGAAGGTGAGGTCGTCCAGCTCGGCCTTGATCCCTGCCATACCAAAGCGATAAGCCAGCGGAGCGTAGATCTCCCGGGTCTCAGTGGCGATACGGACCCGCTTCTCGGGAGCCAGCGGATCGAGGGTCCGCATGTTGTGCAGCCGGTCGGCCAGCTTGATGATGATCACCCGGGCATCCTTGGCGATCGAGAGCAGCAGTTTGCGGTAGTTCTCGACCTGCTGCTCCGCCGAGGAGCGGAAAGTCAGGCTGGCGATCTTGGTGAGGCCGTCCACGATACCGGAGACCTCGGGGCCGAACTCCCGGGCGATGTCCTCGGTCCGGATATCGGAGTCTTCCACCACGTCGTGCAGCAGGGCGGCCACGATCGACGTGGTGTCCAGCTGCTGCTCCACCAAGGTCCGGGCGACCGCGATGGAGTGCTGAATAAAGTCTTCGCCCGATACCCGCTTCTGGCCCCGGTGGGCCGAAGCGCTGAACCGGAGCGCGCGATCGATCTGCTCGAGATCCAGCCGATCGGCATGGCGCTCCAGCAAGGCGCGGAAATCCGGTGCGATATCAGGAAGAGTTCCAGTCACAACGTCCCCCGTATGGAGCACCCACCCCCACCTCCCGGCCGGTTTGCCGGGGGGTGGGGGTGAAAGCCCTCTTGGAACCTAATTCCGCACGGGAGGGGGCGGTTTGGCAAGAGCCTCAGGGGAACGGACGAGGCATCGGCATCGGCCACGGCCAGGGCCAGGGGTTGTTGTGCATCCGCCCCAGTGAGCGGGCCGCGGTAGTCCGGACCTCGGCGTCGTCGCTCTTCAACTGATCCAGAATGACCTCTCGCGCGGCCTCATCGTCCATCTGGGTCAGGGCCCAAAGGACAGTCTTGCGCACCTCAGAGTCGGAATCCCGCATCGCGTCCCGGAGCGACTTGATCGAGGCGGGGTCTTCAATCTTGCCGAGAGCCCAGGCGGCCCGTTTGCGAACCTCACGGTCGGAGTCCCGCACCGCGGTAATCAGAGCTCCGGGAGCCCGATCCGGCTTGATCTGCCCCAAGCCCCACGCGGCAATCCCTCTTACTTCGGCCGAACTGTCCTGCAGTGCGGCAGTGAGAGCCGTAGCCCCCTCGTCTTCATTGATCTGACCCAGAGCCCACCCGGCCATTTTGCGCACTTCGGACGATTTGTCCGCCCGGAGTGCATTGGCGAGCGCGGTGATCGCCGAGTGATCGTTCAGGTTGCCCAGGGCCCATGCGGCGATCCGGCGGACTTCGGGGTGATCGTCACTGGCCAGACGACGGCCCAGCGGTGCGACCGCGCCCGGCGAGCGGGTGCCAAGCTGGCCCAGCGCCCAGGTTCCCATCTCGCGCACTTCCCAATCGGAATCGTCCAGCGACTTGGTCAGCGGCTCCACCGATTCCGCCAGGTTCAAGTTCCCCAACGCCCAGGCGCTGGCCCGGCGGACCGACGAGCTCTTGTCGGACAGGCCGGCGTTGAGCGCCGATGCGCTGCTCTTGCTGCGGAGCCGGCCCAGCGACTGGGCCGCCGCCAGCCTCACTCGCTCATCGGGATCGGAACGAAGCAGCCGGGCTAACCCCGCAACCGCGCTCGAATCGTCCAGCCGCCCCAGCGCCGTCGCCGCCGCCGCGCGTACCGCCGGAGAATCGTCCTTGAGCACATCGCGAAGCGGAGCGACGGCCTTGGAATCATCGATGGCGCCGAGGGCCCAGGCCGCCACCGCGCGAACTTCGGCGGTGGCGTCCTTGAGCCGGTCGATCAGCGGCGCAATCGCCTCGACTGCGTCGCTCAAACCCAGCGCCACCGACGCGGCCACCCGGGTGGTTGGGGTGTTCGACCCCAGGGCCTGTAGCAGCCCTCGGGTAGCAGCGGGTGATTCCGAGCGGGCCACCAGTCTCGCGGCGATAGCCTGGACACAGCCGTCGGAGTCGGCCACTCCATTCAACAGCACCGGCAACGTCTCATCACCGGGCCGGCGCGCCATGGCCCAGCGAATCGCCGCGCTGGTATCGGCCCCGGTCGGCGGTCCGAACGACCAGCCACCCCAACGGCCCTCCACAGCCCGGGATGCGAGCAGGCACATGTTGGCCGAGGTACCTCTCGCCGACCCCAGAATCGCGGTGGCGTAGTCGGCCTCGCCGGTGCTCAGACCGGTGTTGACGGTCTCCCGGCCCACCCACCCGATCAGCGCACTGCTCATCAGCAACGCGCTCAGCACGCTCACACCCATTCGAACCTCCTTCATCGGCCCCTCCCGGTTGAATCGCATGCTGAATTTTCAGCATACAGTAGTAAACTGAAGCCCGGGAAGCATGCCTCCCGGGCACGTTGAGCTGACGGACTACTAGCGCGGCATCGGCCAGGGCCACGGCCAGGGACGCCCATGGGCACCCCCGAGAGCCCGGGCTGCCTGAGCCCGCATGGCCGGATCGGTAGTCTGGAGCACCTTCACCAGGGCTGCATCGGCCGCGTCGCCTTCCATGTTGCCCATCGCCCAGAGAGCCACTTCTCGCACGTCACTCGACGGGTCCTGAACCAGACGGGTCAGGGCCGGCACCGCCGAGGCATCGCGGATCTGGCCCAACGCCCAGGTCGCGCGCTGGCGCACGGTGGCAGAGCTGTCGCTGGTGGCTTCGATGAGCTGAGCGGGCGCACTCTCAGGACGGATTGATCCGATAGCCCAGGCGGCTCGTCCGCGGATCTCGGTCGACTTGTCCCGCAGGGCCATCAGCAGGGCGGGCAGCGCCGACTGGGCATCCGACTGGGCCAAGGCCCATACCGCAGTGGCCCGTACCGAGGCGGAAGTATCGCGCTGGACCACGGTCGCTAGAGTCGCGTTGCCTTCGGAAGACCGCATGTTCCCCAGCGCCCAGGCGCTCATCTCCCGGGCAGAAGAAGACGGATCCCGCTCGACCATGCGAGCCAAAGCCGGCGCGGCGCTGGTGGCCCGCAGCCGCCCTAACGAGTAAGCCGCGTTCTCCCTTACCGAGGCGACCTCATCGTTCAACGCCGCGATCAGTGACTGGATCACCACCCGTCCGGTGTCGGCTTCGCTTGGCTCAGTCGCAGTACGAGTCTCGGTACGGACAGTCGTCGACGTCCGAGTCTCAGTGGACTTGTCGGTGACCGCTGGGGCCGGCTTGGCCACAGGCTTGGCCACCGGATCGGGCTGGGGGACCGGCCGGCTGGGTGTAACGCTGGGCTCGGCCTGACGAGTACTGGACGAGATCAACTGGGAGGACCACTGCTCCGAAGCGGGAGCTGCACGATGCACCGGAGCCATGACTGCCAGTGGTGCCACCAGCAGCAGCCCGAGGGACAGTACGGTCACCGCGCCGCGACGTGAAGCGGGTTCTCTCCGGGCGCCGCGTTCGAGAATCGCGAGCACTCGGCCTTCGAACTCACCCCGATCGGCGAAGGGCAGCACCGCGACGGGGACGGCCGAGCGGGGCACGCCGCGAAGAATCTCGAGCAGGTGATCGGCATACTCGGAGGCCCGGGTCCCGGTACCGAGCACCAGATCATCGCAGGCCCGCTCGCTCTCGATCCGGAGCCGGCGTACCGCCAGCCACATGAGCGGGTGGAACCAGTAGATGGCCAGGGCGAACTGAGCCAGGGTGTTGATCACCAGGTCGCGGCGGCGAAGGTGGGCCAGTTCATGGCAAAGCACAGCCTGCCGCCGAGTCGCGGTCCAGTCACTCGCCTCCGCTGGAAGGACGATCGCGGTGCGGAAGATCCCGCAGGCGAACGGCATCGGGAGACGGTTGCTCAGGAAGAGTCCGGGCAGCTGGGGAAGCTCCAGCCGGTCAGCCACATCCACCAGGGGACGCTGCCATTCGGCGGCCTGCAGCGGAGTGGCGGTTTTCACCATCCGGGAGATGATGAACGAACCGAGTGCCAGACGGGCCGCAACGAGGGCCATGCCGGCGATCCAGATGGCGAGCAGTTTTTCCCGAAGCGACCAGCCGGCGGACTCCGGTTGCGTAATGATAGACGGCGCAGGATTCACCACCGACTGGCTGGCCGAGTTGACCGGAGCAGCGGTGACGGCACCAGGATCTACCGCAGCGGCGCGATCCGAGGGGGCCAGAGGCTGGACCGCCTGAGTCTCAGCCGGCAGGACCCCCACATTCCACTTCCACGGCGCCACCAGGGTCATGAGCGGCAGCGCGATGATCCCCACAATCGCGGCGCTCCAGACCAGGTGGCGGAACCCAGCCGACACATTGCGCAGGGCCGCCGAGAGTAATCCGGCGAGTACCAGGATCAGAGTGATCTTGGTAAGCAGCGAAACCGCGAGAAGCGCGTTCGGCGACAGGGAATTCAGCAGTTCGGTCATGGTCAGCGTCCCTCCGATTTGGCCTGCTGAACTTCGCGCGCGAGGCGCTTGAGGTCCGCTTCAGACAGCTCCAGATCGGAGCGCCGAAGCAAAGCCGCTACTGCGCGCTCGGCGGAGCCACCAAAAAAGGTCTCCACCAAGTGGTCCAGCGCGGCGCCGCGGGCCCGATCACGGGCCACCGCCGGCACGTAGACATAGCGGGGACCATCCTCTCGATGACTGATGTGCCCCTTCCCCTCCAGTACCCGCAGAATGGAGCGAACCGCCGAATAGGTCGGCGGCTCCACCAGGTCTTCCATGACTTCGGAGACAGTGGCTTCACCGCGGCGGTGGAGGATGTCCATGACCTCGCGTTCGCGGCGGCTCAGGGTTTCGGGCTGTTCTTTCATCGGACCCCTCTCCAGGTACTGTGCTGAAATTTCAGCATAAGCTAGGTACGACTCAGCGACGCGTCAAGTTTCGGTGTTCGTGAGGGGTGGGGTGAGACGGGAGACGGGAGACGTGAGACGGGAGACGGGAGACGGGGCCGAATCTGAGGCATGCTAGGGCCGACCCAAGCTGTCCTTCAGCGCCCGCGCAGCCAACGTGTAAGGGTTGGTGGGGCCAAGTCCATTTTCCAGCGTTTGAGCCGCTTGAGTGGCGATAGTTCGAGCAGCGGCGGTGTCCCCCAGCGCCCGAAGGGTTCGGGTCCTGAGCAACTGAGCTCGGCCAACCAATGCGCTGCGGGTCCCAGCGAGTGAATCGACGGATCCGCTCTGGATCGCGAGCCGAGCCAGAGAATCCGCTGCAGCAAAGTTGCCGGTTGCCAGGCGCCATTCCCCGGCGGTGACCAAGGCGAGTGCGAGATAGGGTGGCGGCTTGGCACCGGTCCAGGGGATGGCACGGAGCCCCTGCTCCAAGGCGGTTACCGCTCCTGACGAGTCGCCTTGCTGCCAGCGAATCCGGGCCGGATAGAGCGCCGCATTAGCCTGACGGGTTGGGGTGCCGCTGGGAAGATTCTTCACCTCTCGCTTGGCATCTGCCAGTCGCCCCTGCTCCAGGCGCAGCTGGGTCATCGCGGGTGGAGCCCACATCGCAACGCCCCAATTCACGTCCCCCGGATCTTTCAGGGATCGGCCCATCCAGAGTTCGGCCGAATCGAGTTGACCGAGTCGAAGCAGGTCCAGACCGTAGAGGAACTGGATTTGCGGCGTGGCCTGACCGCGCCCGAGGAGGGTTTCCTGCCGGCGGATGATGGAGGCCAACAGGGACTGGGCTTCGGCGTACTCGCCGAGTTCGCCTAACGAGGAGTTGAGCTGGCCGACCGCAGGGGCAAAGAATCCGGTCTGGTTGTAACCGGCCGAGTCCAGTTGCTCCAGGATCTGCTTCTGGTATTCGGCGGCCTCGCGGGTCCGGCCTACCGCACGTAGCCCCTGGGCCAACTGGCTGAGAGCTCCCGTCCGCTCGGTGAGGCTGAAAAAATCGTTAATTGCAGGGTGCTGCTGACGCTCCACTATCCCGGTGAGCAGGGGGATCGCGGAATCGGCGTGACCCTCGGCCATGAGCACGGAGGCCTCGCTCGACTGGCAATGGAGGGTTCCGGCTTCGGGGTTGGTGGACCGAGCCAGAGCGGCGCGGGCAGCAATGAGGTTGGCCCGGGCGGAATCAAGAGCGTCATCGTAGGCCAAGCTGAAGGCCATGATGCATCGGGCCTGGGCAATCTGCTCGGGCAGGTTCTTCTGCTCTGCCAGTGCCGCCGCCTGGGCCAAAACCCGCCGCTGGGTCTCACGATCACCCATCTCCGCGTAGCGGATCGACAGGTTCGACATCCCTTCTGCCACCAGCCAGGGGTCGTTGGGATAACTGGCGCGCAGAGCCTCTATGGCCAGTTGGAGCCGAGCCGGGATATCCAGGGGTTTGCCGTCGACACCTCGGGCATCCCCGCCCAGAATTTCCTCCACACTGGCGAAAGCAACCTGGCGCCGGAGCGCAGTGATGGCCGTATCGCGCTGACGTCGAGTCTGGATGGTCTGATACACCGCCGCACCGGTGGTGGTGAGCAATGCGAGCGTGATCAAGACCGCACTGGCCACACTACCACGATTCCGCCGGATGAATTTCCCCGCCCGATACCGCCAGGTGGCAGGCCGGGCGCTGACCGGGCGGTGATTGAGATAACCATCCAGATCCTCAGCCAGCGCGGCCACCGAGGGATAGCGCTCCCGCGGATCCTTGCGCAGCGCCTTGGCGAGAATGTTGTCGAGGTCGCCGGCGACGGTGCGCCGCACTCCCTCCGGTACACCCTCGACCCGGGAGAGTTGGGGCGGCTCGGCTTCCAGGATCCCCTGGATCCGCTCGACCGGGGTACTGGACTCAGCCCCGGTGGGATGGCGCCCTCCTAACAACTGGTAGAGCAAGACTCCCAGACTGTAGACATCGGTGGCGGTGGAGATCGGCTCGCCCCGGACCTGTTCCGGCGAAGCGTACTCGATGGTGAGCAGCCGTTCCTGGGTACCCGTGGTCTCGCCGCCCTCCTCCAGCAGCTTGGCGATGCCGAAGTCCAGCAGCTTCACCACTCCCTGGGGCGTTACCAGGATGTTGGATGGTTTGAGATCGCGGTGAACGATCAGGTTGGCGTGCGCGTGAGTAACGGCGTCCAGTACCTGACGGAACACTCGCAGCCGGTCGACCACCGACAGCTTCCGTTCCTCACACCAGCGATCGATGGAGATGCCATCGACGTGCTCGAGCACCAGGTAGGGCTGTCCGGTGGGTGCCACACCGGCATCCAGCAGGCGGCCAATGTTAGGGTGGCTCAGTCGCGCCAGCACACTGCCTTCCCGGCGGAACCGTGCCTCCCCCGCAGAATCGGACACCGCCAGGCTGAGGAACTTGATGGCGGCAGCGCCGTCGAAGCGGCCATCGGCCCGGTGAGCCAGCCAGACCGTTCCCATGCCGCCCTGCCCGAGCGGACGATCGAGCACCCACGGCCCAAGCGCCTTTCCCGAAAGCGAGAGAGGCTCAGGGAGAGTCGGGGCGGAATCGGCCCCGAGAAACCCTTCCTGCTCCAGTTGCAACTCGCGGGCGAGCAGCTCCTCGAGCTCCGCTACGACCGTGGGATTGGTGCGCCGCTGCTGCTCCAGCCAGCCGGTGCGCTCCTGGGGGGAAAGGTCCAGCACGGCATCGAACAACGGGCGCAGGAGCGCCCAGCGGTCTGGATCGAAGGTCATGATTCAGGGCTCCTGCAGGACTATCGGAAAGCAGTAGCTGCCACCCGACATCAGTCTTCCGGTTTCTCCGGCGCAATGAGATCGGGCTTGAGGGTCCGGTGGAGGATCATCTTGGCCTTCCGCCAGTCCCGCTGGACCGTGCGCTCAGTGACCCCACGCATCGCCGCGATCTCCACCAGAGACAGACCACAGAAAAAATGAAGATCCACCAGCTCGGCCAGCTTCTGGTCTATCTGGCCCAGCTGATCCAGCGCGTCGCTCAGGGCATCCAGCGACTGCCCCTCTGCTTGAGCCGGGGCATCATGTTCCTCACCGAGAGGAAGAAGAACGAACTCGCCGCCGCGTTTAACCGCCTTGCGGGTCCGGGCGTAATCCACGATCAGACCGCGCATGGCTCGAGAGGCGTATCCCAGGAACCGATCCCGGTCGGGGAACCGAAGATCCTTTCTTGCGGCGACGTTGAGATAGGCCTCATGCAGGAGGGTGGTCGTGCCAAGGGTGATACCCATGCCCTGATTGAACAGATGTCGGCTAGCCAGGGTGTGCAACTCCTGATAGAGCAACACGAAGAGGTCCTCGGCGCCGCCGAGGGATTCGGGTTGGGGGTGGGGGACTGACTGTGAGGTATCCATCGGCGGCTGCAGGGTTGGCCTAATATGCGGCGTAGTTCCTTCCCGGTAAGACCCTGTCGGGTCGGCCTCCTTTCAATCCGATGACCTCTAAGACAGGTGCATCGATGCCGCTTTCACGGGAGGTTGGCAATGGGGAAGTACCGAGTCGAAGCGACGGTGGAATGGACCCGTGACGAGATAGCCTCCCGTTCAACGAGGCAAAGCAAGGGTATTCCGTTGGAATATTGCGGTCCTAACCGTAGTCGGAAGGGCTATGAGCAATGGAGCATAGGTGAGGCGAAAGACCTGTACCAACTTCAGGCCTCTCTCGACAAGATGGACGATATGAAATCGCTCACCGTCGAGGTGAAGTCCACCTTCTCAGTCCAGTTTCTCGCCATGGGCTGGAAGATGGAGTCGATCACCCTTCGGGTGTATGAGGGCAATCAACGTATCAAGGGCAGGACTGCGTACGGTCCGACCCGCGGACATTCGAGCATGCAGAACGGCATCGAACAGATCACCTTCGAGATCGACGATGACGGGTGGTCAATGCTCCTCATCTCCCCCCCATAGGCTCAGGCCGATGTCCGCTCCGTAAGGAGTGTGACGATGTCGGGTCGGCCTCCTTCCAATCCGATTACCTCTCAGGAGCGGCGGTCTCTCAAAGGCGCTCAAAATGGGCAAGTATCGATTCGAAGCGAGCATCGAATGGGCTAGGGGCCCGCAGAGCCCCCGACCGCGAAGCATGCCAATGGACTTCTTCTCGCCCTACCGATCCTGGGGGCGTACCCCGGAGTCCCGAAGCGACTATTGCATCAACGACTCTCAGCTCGCCCATCTCGAGTTGGTGATCCGTCAAAACCGGGCGTTCACCATCGTGGTTCCCGAGGCCGATGGTCATTTTTTTCTTCAGATCGGCCAGCACCTCCGCATCTGGGAACGGGCAACCATCCTGTTGAACAGCTACGAGGGGAAGCGTCAGACCAGCTCTCTCTCATTCCACAGTCTGAGACAACCGGCGATTTCCAGTCAGAACGGAAAGATGACAGTGACAGTGGGATTCAATGCCTGAGTAGTCTCCTCAGGGCAGCCCTAAGCAACACAGCAGGCCGGCGGACCCGAAGTCGGGTTTGACCCCCTCAAATCCGATGACCCTCTAGATGACGCGTCGGGAATGGCGAACCGGGGGGGCCAGCACTATGGGAAAGTATCGATTCGAAGCGAGCATCGAGTGGGTCCGGGGAGGCGGTAAGGAGCACTGGAAACAGGGCAAGATCCCAGTCGCGCTCTTTTCACCGTACCACAAGTGGCCAAACACCCCGGCGGCACGAAGCGACTACTGCACCCATCCCTTCCAGCTGGAGACTATGTGGGCTCTTATCTGTATCAATGAGTCGTTCAGCATTGTGCTTCAGCATAGCTTTGACGACGTCAAGTTTTTTCGGGCGGACTGGGAGATGGCGCTCATCACTCTCGACAGTTTGGAGGGGAAGCGTAACGTCTACTCCTTCTCTTGCGGCAACCCGGGAATTCCGACGTGGTTTCATGCGGACAACAAGAAAGCGGTGTCATACCGATACTCCGGGTTCGACTATTACAAGTACATGCCTTGAGAAAAGCGGCCCCCTGACCAATCAAAGCAGCCCGGCGGACACAAAACTGAGAAACCTGTCCCCGGCCAGGATCACGTGATCGTAGAGCGGTAGATCCAGCAGCTTTCCGGCCTCGGCCAGTTGTCTAGTCACCGCCTTGTCCTCAGCGGAGGGGGTGGGATCGCCACTGGGGTGGTTGTGCACTACGATGATCCCCGCCGCCGCCTCGGCGATAGCCGAGCGGAACACCTCGCGTGGATGGACCAACGCGCTGTTGAGCAGCCCCCGAGTCACCAGCACGTCCCGGCGCACCCGGCTCTGACTGTCGAGGGCCAGAACGTGGAACTCTTCCACCGGCAGATCCCGCATCCGCGGACTCAGTAACGCCGCCACATCCTCGGGTGACCGCACCCGCGGCAGCGCCGGCCGTTGTTCCTGAATCAATCGAGTCGCTAATTCAAACGCCGCCAGCAGCCGCGCCGCTTTGGCCGTGCCGACACCCCTGGTGCGCGTGAGTTCAGCGGATGGGCGGGCTGCCAGTTCCCGGAGCGAGCCGTCACTCCGGGCCAGCAACTCGCGCGCAACCGCCATCGCGTCGGCAGTGGCGTCTCCGGTACCCAGCAGGATGGCCAGGAGTTCGGTCGCGGTGAGGGCGCTGGCGCCGAGGGCCCAGAGACGTTCGCGGGGACGATCGGGAGGGTGGCGAATCTCGGTGAGGGGTTCGGTCATCCACCGAGGATAGGGAGAAAAGCAACCGGCCCGCGTCTCCGGAAAACGCGGGCCGGTTCAATCAGCGGCTTACCCTGCTCCGTGGCATTTCTTGTATTTCTTGCCGCTGCCACAAGGACAAGGGTCATTGCGGCCTACCTCGGCGACGGCATTGGTTCCCTGTCGCATTGGCCCGAGGTTGGTCGTGACCGGCGCCTGCGGCCGAGGACCGGGAACCGGCGGAGGAGGCGCCATTCTCGCGTCAGGAGCGAACAGATCATCGGCGCCGCTAGCCGGCTCTTCCGGCTTGGGCGCGGGCTTCTCCGGCCGCCCCCGGGGCGGCGGAGGCGGCTGCCGGGGCGGTTCGGCGGTCACCTGAATCTTGAGGAACCGCTCAGTGAAGGTCCCCTGCATATCCCGGATGAGGTCTTCGAACATCTCGAAGGCCTCTTTCTTGTATTCCACCAGAGGATCGCGCTGGCCGTAGGCCCGGTACTGAATCGCGTTGCGGAGCTGATCCAAATCGTAGAGGTGATCCTTCCACTTCTCGTCCAGCACCGTCAGCATCACGGTCGAGAGCACCTGGGCGTCGACGTCGTTGGCTCCGATCTTGGTGCCGAACTCCTGGAGATACTCGACCTTGCGCTTCACCGCGTTGTGACCGGCCTGCTTGGCCACGCTCACGATCTTCTCGAGGGTGGGAGCCTGGGCTTCATCGCCCACTTCATCGGCAGGGATCAGATACTGCTGCAGCAGCACGGTAGCGAGACCGACCCGATCGTAGTCTTCAGGCTTGTCGGCCTCCGCCAGGTGCATGCGAACCGTCCGCTCCACCGCGCCGTCCACCATCTTGGTGGCTTCGGCTTTGAGCTGTTCGCCTCGCTCCAGCGCAAAGAGCCGCAGGGAGTAGACCACATCGCGCTGCTGGTTCATCACATCATCGTATTCCAGCAGTCGCTTGCGGGACTGGAAGTTCTGCAGCTCGACCCGCTTCTGGGCCTGGCTGATGGCGCCGGTGACCCAGGGATGGGAGATGACTTCGCCGTCCTCCGCGCCGCCCTTGTCCATCCAGCGGGCGATCCGGTCGGACCCGAAAAGCCGCATCAGATCGTCTTCCAGCGACAGGAAAAAGAGCGAGCGACCGGGATCGCCTTGACGGCCGGAACGGCCCCGCAGCTGACGGTCGATCCGGCGGGACTCGTGCCGCTCGGTGCCGATGATCTGGAGCCCATCGGTGTTCTCCACCTTGGGGACGTCGGAGCCGAGCTTAATGTCGGTACCCCGGCCGGCCATGTTGGTGGCGATGGTGATCGACCCCCGTTGTCCGGCTTGCGCCACGATCTCGGCTTCCCGCTGGTGATACTTGGCGTTCAGCACTTCATGCTTGAGGCCGCGACGTTTAAGCTGACGGGACAGGGTCTCCGAAGTCTCGACCGTGACGGTACCGATCAGCACCGGCAGGCCGAGATTGTGGAGCCGCTCCACCTCGTCCATGATGGCGTTGTTCTTTTCCCGGCGGGTCTTGTAGATCTGGTCTTCCTCGTCCACCCGCTTGATCGGCCGGTTGGTGGGGATAACCGAGACTTCCAGTCCGTAGATGGTGAAGAACTCCTGCTCTTCGGTTTCGGCTGTACCGGTCATCCCGGCCAGCTTGTCGTACATCCGGAAGTAGTTCTGAATGGTGATGGTGGCGAGCGTCTGGGTCTCCCCCTTCACCTGCACCGTTTCCTTGGCTTCCACCGCCTGGTGTAATCCATCGGCCCAGCGGCGACCGGCCATCACCCGGCCGGTGAATTCATCCACGATCACCACCTGGCCTTCCTGCACCAGATAGTCCACTTCCTTTTCGTAGAGGACGTGGGCCTGGAGCAGCTTGTGGATGATGTGGAGCTTCTCGCTCTTGATGGCGTACTCGGCCTCGACGTCCCGCCGCCGCGTCACCCGCTCCTGGGGTGTCAGCGCCGGGTCGCGGTCGATCCGGTGAACTTCCTCCGAAATGTCCGGCACCAGGAAGAGCTGGGGATCGTTGGGCGACATCGCCGCGGCGCCGCGATCGGTGAGGTGCACCGAGTGGCCCTTCTCATCGAGCACGAAGTAGAGCGCCTCCTCCAGCTCCCGCATGGACTGCTGCCGCATGGGCAGCTTGCGGTCGGCGATGTGGTCCAGCTCGACCCGCTGCACCGCGCTCTTGACCCCCTGCTCGTTGAGCAGCTTGAGCAGCTTCTTGTTCTTGGGCATTCCCAGCCGCGCGATGTAGAGCTTGATCGCGGCCTCGGGGAGGGTCTTGGGGTCCTCGACCAGCGGCTCGGCCTCGGCCAGCATGTTACTCACCACCGCGGATTGCTTGCGGACCAGTTCCACCACCTGGCGATTGAACTGGGCGTACTTCTCGTCGCTTTCGTTGCCGACCGGGCCGGAGATGATCAGCGGGGTCCGGGCCTCGTCGATCAGGATCGAGTCCACCTCGTCGATGATGGCGAAGGCGTGATCCCGCTGGACCCGCTGCTCCAGCGCGAAGACCATGTTGTCGCGAAGGTAGTCGAAGCCGAACTCGTTGTTGGTGCCGTAGGTGATGTCGGCGCCGTAGGCGGCCCGCCGTTCAGGCGAGGACGGCTCGGTGTCGTCCAGCACCGCCACCGACAGTCCCAGCCAGTTGTACACGTGCCCCATCCACTGGGCATCGCGCCGGGCCAGGTAGTTGTTGACGGTGACGAGGTGGACGCCCCGTCCGGCGAGGGCGTTGAGATAGAGCGGCAGCGTGGCGACCAGGGTCTTGCCTTCCCCGGTCGCCATTTCTGCGATCCGGCCCTGGTGCAGCACGATGCCGCCGATGAGCTGCACATCGTAGGGCACCATGTCCCAGGTCAGTTCCCGCCCGGTGACCATCACCTTGGTCCCGATCAGGCGGCGGCAGGCTTCCCGCACGGTGGCGAAGGCCTCCGGCAGGATCTCGTTGAGGATAGCGGCGAGCTGTTTCTTGTAGTCGGCTTCGAGCTGGTGGACCTTCTCGTCCAGCTTGTCCCGTTCGGCCGGATCGGCGCAATCGTGCCGGGCCTGGCGGGTCTGGGTCAGCTCGGCCTGAACTGCATTGGTGCGTTCGCCAATCAGACCGCGGAACTTGGCGGTCTGAGCCTTCAATTGATCATCGGAAAAGTCTTTCAGGCCCTGTTCGTGGTGTTTGATGGCGTCCACGATCGGTTGGATCTTTTTGACTTCGCGATCGAACCGGGTCCCGAAAACCTTTGTCAGCAGCGTCTTAAGCATCCGTCAAATATAACCCCTCAGCCCTGATCGCCTCGACGACCCGGTCCGGGACAAGGTATCGGACCGAGAGCCCCTGCCTGACGCGGCGGCGGATCTCGGTGGCCGAGATTTCGACCGCCGGTACGGTCACCACCCGGACCGGCCAGGGCAAGTCGGGCGGAGCCACTCCCGCCCGGGCAAAAACGACCAGATCGGCCAGCTGGTGTAGTGCGTCAGCCTCGCGCCACTGGGGCAGGTCGCGGGCAGCATCGGCACCCACCAGCAGCACGAAGCGCTGAGCCGGCTCCCTCTGCTTGAGTATCCGCAGGGTCTCGACGGTGTAAGACGGGCCCGGCCGGTCCAGCTCGGCCGGCTCCACCGCAAAGCGCGGCTCACCGGCAATGGCGAGCCCGACCAGGCGGGCCCGCAATTGGGGCGAAACCCGATGTTGTCCGACTTTGAATGGCTGTTCCCGGGCGGGCATGAACCGCAACTGCTCGAGACCCAGGGCTTCAACCACAGCCTGAGCCACGATCAGATGCCCGTGATGAATGGGGTCGAAGGACCCGCCGAAGAGTCCGATGGCCATCGGTTGGCGGCCGGCCGAGCCGCCGGCGCTAGTGGGTCCCGCTGGGCGCCGCGGCCGCGGTATCGACAGTCACCGGGCAGACCTCGGCGACACCGGGAGCATTGGGATGGTAGCGGCGAATGTAACCGCAGGTCTCAGTCACATCCTCGGCGTAGTTCACCTTGCGATAGGCATGGACCAGGGTCACCAGCACCTGGGGCGTTACCGTGGCGCGGGGATAGGTCGCCGCGATGTCCTTGAGATATAGAATGGCCGAATCGTAGGCCTTGAGCCGGTAGTAGTAGCTGGCGGTCTTGAAGTCCTTCCGGGCGAACATCTCCTCCAGCTCGGAGATCCGCAGCCGGGCCCGGGCCGCGGCGGGGGCATCGGGATAGCGGCTCAGCAATTCCTGATAGGTGGCCAGTGCGGTCTGGCCGTAGGTCGGGTCCAGTTCGGGACGACGCCAGAGGTCGCCGTATGCGTCACCGGCCCGCAGCAGCGCTTCGGGAGCCAGTCTCGAAGTAGGAGCGTCGTCCGAGACTTTGCGGAACTCCCGGGCCGCCTGCAGCTGCGATTTCTGTCCGAAGTAGCACTCGGCCAGCCGGAAGTGGGCCGCGGTGGCCAGGGTATCACCGGGGGGTACTTCCAGGGTGACTCGCTCATAGAGTGTCGCCGCTTTGGTCCACTTGCCGCGGGTGAACTCCCGGGTGGCCCGGGCCCAGAGCGCCTGGAGTTCTTCCTGGGAAGCGGTCGTTGTCAGCGGATTCACCGTCGCCTTGGGTGCGCCCTTGTGGCAACCACCCAGAAGCAACAGCGTCATCACCGCCAGCCCGCGAACCTTCACGCGCATCAGCATCAACCTGGTTTACTGTGAATCGGCGTTGGCCGCCGTAGCTCCCAGCTTGTCGAGCCGCTGGGCCGCAAGCGCCGAAACCGAATCACTGGGGTCGGCCTTCATTGCGTCCTGAAAGACAATCGTCGCGCCTAACAGATCACCCTGGGCCATCCGGGCGTCACCCAGTCCGACCAGGGCCCGGCGCCCCCGATCGCTGGTGGAGTCGACCGAGAGCACCCGGTTGAACCACTGGGTGGCGATTTCGGGACGGTCCACCAGCAGCGCCTCCTGACCCAGTTGCAGGCCGCACTCACCCAGCCCTCTGGTAGCCCGGGCCCGCAGCACCGGGTCATGACTGCGGCGCAGCGCGATCCCGAAGATATCGGCGGCCTCGCTGCAGGCAGTGGTGGCCTGCAGAGCGGCACCGTACTGCAACAACATCTGATCGGTCGTCGCTGCGTCGCTGGCCGCGGCCAGCGCCAGCGGTCCCATCGCGGCGGCTTCGGCCGGCTCCAGCCGCTCGCTCCGGACCAGGGCCAGGGTATGACGGGGGCTCACTCGCTCCGGCGCCAGCCGGCGAAGTCCCTCGACGGCGGAACGGAGGGCGACTTCGCTCCCGCTGTCTCCCGCGGCGGCCTTGGCCACCTGCTCCAACCCCCGGGCCGCTTCCGAAATCCGGGTCTTATCCGCGGCCGCCAGCTTCTCGTAGGCATCGGCCGCATCGCGCAGTCCGCCCGACTTGAGCGCGGCGGCACCCAGCTTGGCCCACACCTTGGCGTCATCCCGGCTGCGGGCCGCCGCCTGGTATTCCTGCAACGCGGTAGCGTAGTCCGCATCGAGGTAGGCCGCGTCCCCCAGCCGTTCATGATCGGAAGCCGAACCGCCGCAGGCGGTGGCGATAAGAACCAGGCAGGCCCAGCGTTTCACTCCGAGGCGCGCTCCAGCATCGCAAGGTAGGCTTCGACCCGTGCATTCTTGGGACGCGCAAGCAGACATTCACGCCACACCTGCTGGGCCCCGGTCGCGTCGCCCGAGAGATAACGGGCCAGACCGAGTGAGGCGAGGGCGTCCACGAAGTTGGGCCGGTCGATCACCACCCGTTCCAGCTCTTCCCGGGCCGAGAGCACATCGCCCACTTCGAGCAGCACCCGGGCCAGCTTATAGCGCAGGTCGGCGAAGTTGGGTCCCAGCTCCACCGCCCGGCGGTACTGCTCAATCGCCAGTTGGATCGCGCCCGACTCGGCATAGGCCGCAGCAAGCTGGGCATGATGATTGGCCAGATTGGCGGCCACATGGGCCGGGAATCCCCCCGGCTGCGGGGTGTTGTGGTTGGAGGCCAGCCGGAACGCTTCAGCGGCCTCCTCGGTCCGGCCCAGATCGTTGAGCAGAATCCCGCGATGGATATGGGCCTCGATGTAGCGGGGATTCAGCTCCAGCGCGTGGGCAAAGTGCTCCAGCGCGCGGGGAGCCTGCCCCAGCATGGCGTAGCTCAGGCCGAGCAGGTGATGACAGTCGGCAAAGCTGCGACCGGCCTCGGTGATTTCCTGCAGCAGGTGAATCGCGCCGTAATAGTCCTGCAGCGCGAAGCGCTCGCGGGCCTGGTTGATCAACGGCTCGTCACTGATGCGCATGGGTCTCCCGGAGTCGGGTCGCCAACAATATAGACGTTCTGCTCTCAGGCCAATTCACTGGGCCGGCCGGCCACGGAAATACTCGATAGTCCGGCCCAACCCCTCCTCCAGGTCTACCCTCGGCTCCCAGCCCAGCAGGCTCCGCGCCTTGGTGATGTCCGGCTGACGGACCTTGGGGTCGTCGATGGGAAGGGGCCGCATTTCCACCGGCGACGTTGACCCAGTCATCCGCAGCACCAGGTCGGCCAGCTGGCGGACGGTGAATTCATGGGGGTTGCCGAGGTTGGTCGGCTCGCTGTGGTTGCTCTGAAACAGGCGGTAAACCCCGTCAATCAGATCGGCGACATAGCAGAACGAGCGAGTCTGCTGACCGTCACCGTAAACCGTCAGCGACTCACCCCGCAGGGCCTGAACCACGAAGTTGGAGACTACCCGGCCGTCGCGGGCCCGCATCCGGGGTCCGTAAGTATTGAAGATCCGCACGATGCGGGTGTCGACCCCGTGGTAGCGGTGATAGGCCATGGTCATCGCCTCGGCGAACCGCTTGGCCTCGTCGTAGACCCCGCGGGGGCCGACCGGATTCACGTGGCCCCAGTAACTCTCCGGCTGGGGATGGACCTCTGGATCGCCGTAGACCTCGGCCGTCGAGGCCAGGATAAACCGGGCCCCCTTGGCCTTGGCCAGACCAAGGGCATTGTGGGTGCCCAGGGACCCGACTTTCAAGGTCTGGATCGGCAGCTCGAGGTA
>CAZOES010000091.1:0-17319 GCA_964578865.1 uncultured Gemmatimonadaceae bacterium
AGCATTTCGGCGGCGGCTCGCTCGGTCAGGCCATCGAACGGTTCCTCCAGGATGACCAGATCCGGATCGAACGCCAGCGCCCGGCCCATTGCCGCACGCCGCCGTTCTTCGGCGTTGGTCTGGGCCGGACGGCGGTCGGCCACGCGGGTGAGGCGCAACTGGGCCACAATTACGTCCACACGTCCCTCGATATCCTTGGGGCGGAAGTCGCTACCGAATCGGAGCGGGAGCCGGATGTTGTCGCGCAGGGAGAGATTCTGCAACAGGCCGTCGCCGGCGGGAAGGTACCCGAGCTTCCGGCGGAAGGCGAGTTGATCCAGCCGGTTCAAAGTGGCCACCTCGGTGCCCATTACAAAGACCCGTCCGTCCGGCACGGTATCCAGCCCTAGAGCCAGACCACCCAGCAGGTCCACGCCGCTGGTCTCGTCTCCGGTAATGGCCACGGTGTGGTGGGCTGGCACCTCGAGGGTAAAGCTTCCCTCGGTTTCCACCGGGAGGTGGCCGGCGCCACTCAGGGTCGCCCGCCTGATGCGCGACAGTGGAACATCCTTGAAGACCAGCGGCGCGGTCACTGCAGCACTCCCACGATAACCGCCGCGATCACGAAGATCACCGCGATCGAGCCAACAGTCCCCCGGATCACCGCCTGAGGGATTTCGGTGGGGCCGTGGCGCACCGACAGGCCCTGATAGCTCGGGATGATCCCGATCACGACGCCGAACAGAAATCCCTTCAGAACCGTCAGGACCACGTCCTGGGTATTCAGATTGGCCAGCACGATGCTGAGGTAGCGGGCCACGCTCATGCCGCCGAAGGCCGCGGCCGCCAGATATCCGCCGAAGATCGCGATCACATCGAACAGCACCATCAGCGTGCAGACCGAAACCACGCACCCGAACAGACGGGGAAGGACGAGGTAGTGGTATGGGTCGATACCCATACCCTCCAGCGCCCGTACTTCGCCCAGGACCGTGTTGGTGGCGAGTTCAGCAGTGATGGCTGTTCCGCTCCGGCTGACAACCGCCAGGGCGGTCAACAGGGGCCCCAGCTCCCGCACGATGACCACCACCATCAGCTGTCCAATGAACTCGGAGGCGCCGACCCGGGAAAGCTGGGTAATCGAGGCGGAAATCGTGAGGTAGCTGAGGACCCCTGATAGCAGGACGATGAGTCCTACGGCCTGCAGGGCAGTGAATCGGAGCTGATTGAGAAGCACCCGGGCGGCTACCCGGCGGCCGGCGCCAGGCAGCGAGGGCAGGGAGCCGAGTGCCTCAAAGGCGAAGCGCGCCAGCGCGCCCAAAAGGGCGAGCCAGCGCGCAGTCCCACGGCCAATCGCGGTGAGGAGCCCGATCACCGCATCAGCTAGGATTGACCTTCTTCAGCCCTTCCCGAGCTTCGGCGTAATCCGGGAACACCGCCAGGGCCTTCTTGAAGTAGTCAGCCGCTTTGGCCTTTTCGCCCTGGTCCTGCCACAGGAGAGCCCGGCTGTAGTAGCTCAGCGCCTCGGTCGGAATGTTCCGCGCCTTGGTCGCCTTGGCCTGCTCCTGGGTCAGCGGAGGCAGGTTGGTCTCCTTCATCAGGTTCTCGGCCACCGACTGAATCAGGTGGAACGCCTCTTCCCGCTTCTCCAGCTTCGGGTCGCCCCGCACGACTTTGATGATCTCGCTGGTCTCGACCGAGACGATGCGGGCATCGATGCGGAACTTGCCGTAGAAGTCGGTGAAGGTGCCCATGATCATGTATTTGGCGCCGACCAGCTTGCCGACCTTGGCCGCAGTGGTGGCATCGACCGACCCATCCTTGGCGAGCTTCTGTTCGTCGAGGATCTTGGCGATCTGATCGCGATCGACCAGGCGGGCCGCAGGATTGGCCGACAGCTCGGTCGTCAGCATGGCGGGAATGCCCTGCTGCAGCGCTGCGAAGTCTTCCTTGTCCTTCCCGTAGGAGCCGCCGTTGCTGAACGGCAGCACGGCAATGCCCGGACGAGTGTCCTGGGCCCGAGCGGCAGGAGACAGCGAAGCGAAGGCAACCAGTGTGAGAGCACCAACCAACAGGCTACGGCGTCGCATAGTTACCTCGTCAAAGAGTCAGCGCCATTCCTTCCATCGCGGCATCCACCGCGAGCCCTGGCGCATGCACGGCGGCGTTGCTCCGGGCGCCCACCAGCAGGGCGTCGATCGCTCCGTCATCGTGTTCCGGCTCGTGGTGAAACAGCACAAGCCGACGGCATCCAGCATCTCGGGCCAGGCTCACCGCCTGCTCCGGGGATGAGTGTCCCCATCCTGCCCGGGATTCGATCATCGCCTCAGAGTACATCCCATCGTGTATTAACGTGTCGACCCCCCCCAGGAATCTCACGAACTGGTCCCGCCAGTTCACAGGGACATCGTACACGCCGCCTGGTCCCAGTTCATTATCGGTCACGTAGGCCATGGTACGGCCTCCCGAAACCGGGACCAGCTTATACCCCAGTGTGGTACCCGGATGACGCAGCCTGAAGGCTTCCACCCGGAACCCGTCAATCTCGAACGACCCGGATCCCACCTCGGTGATCTTGAGATCCGCCGCCAATGCCTTGAGCGGGACCGGAAAAACCACCGGGTCCATCTGCCGATCCAGAATCCGCTCCAGCGGCACACCCCCCTGCGGCGCACCGAAAATGCGAACCGAGTTTCCCTTGGTATTCAGCGGCTGAAAGAACGGCAGCCCCTGAATGTGATCCCAGTGGGTGTGACTCAGCAGTATGTCGAGGTTGAGCGGCCCATTGGCCACTCGAGACAGCTCCCGCCCCAGTGGGCGAATACCGCTGCCGGCATCGAAGATCACGAGTTGATCCGGCTGACCCGAAACAGCCACACACGAGGTGTTGCCACCATACCTCGCGGTGTGAGCTCCCGGCGTCGGAATCGAACCTCTGGTACCCCAGAACGTGACCTTGTAGCCCAACTTCTCCTCGTTTTAGCTGAGTCTATCAGTGTGCAAAGACCCTGCCACCATGACGCGGATTGCCGTCACGGGGCGGGTGTGGGGAGCATCACGAACGGCCGGCGGCGCGCTCCAACAAAGAGCGATTTGCGATGCTTATTTCCCGGCGGGTGACTTTGATCAGACCGCGCTCGACAAAGTCTCGCATCGTGCGCGAAACGGTCTCCCGGCTGGAACCGATCATCTGGGCGATGACGTGGTGGGTGATCTTCTTGGTGATCTCCTGACCACCTTCTTCGTCCGCCAGCCGGAGCAGCAGATCGGCCACTCGGCCGTTTACATCGAGCAGGACCAGGCTGCCAATCTTTTCGTCAGCCCGGCGCAGACGGCGGGAGAGCTCCCGCAGGAGAGCGATCGCCACTTCCGGTGAGCTTCTGAGGCGGGCCTGGAAGTCCTCCCGGCGGAGCACCAGGACCGCGGCATCGGTCATGGCGATCACAGTCGCGGAGCGAGGCTGATCGTCGATCAGGCTCATCTCCCCGAAGAAACTTCCCTCGGCCAGCACCGAGAGGATCACTTCCCGGCCATCCTCCCCGATGAGGACCACTTTCACCTGGCCGGCCGCCACCAGGTACAGGGCGTCCCCCGGATCGTCCTCGAAGACGATCACACTGCCTTTGGGATAGCTTCGCTCCCGCACCAGTTCGGCGAATGCGGTGATGTCTCCTTCCCGCATCGTGGCGAACAGGGGAACCTTCTTCAGGACCTCAAGCGGGGTCAGCGACACGGGCCCTCAATATGGTGGAAGTGACGGTAGCAACGATAGTTACGGTCCTCCTGCCTGTCAAACCTTGGATACCCCTAGTGGGCTAGTTGGCTAGTGGGCAGGTGGGCTGGGACCACCGCCACGTGTCTTTCCTAGCCCACTAGCCCACCAGCCCACTTTCGGACCGGGAGAGTTGTTCTAAGACGTAGCCCGGGTTAAATTTGCGGGCTCTCGAAACCCATCACCCTGCTTCGGCAAAATCCGAGGCAACCAAGGAGTGAGTCATGAAGGCGAATTTGCACCCGGTCTATCACAAGATCACCGCTGTCTGCGCCTGCGGAAATCAGTTCGAAACCCGCTCGACCAAGAACAGCGTGCACGTTGAAATCTGCGCCAAGTGCCACCCGTACTTCACCGGCAAGCAGCGTCTGGTCGATACCCAGGGACGGGTCGATCGCTTCCGGAAGAAGTATCAGGCCGACAAGGCGCCGGCCGGTTCTTCTCAGAGCTGAGCGATGGAGGCCCGACTCCGCCAGGCTCTCGCCCGGGCGGAGGAGGTCGCCAAGGCGTTATCAGACCCGGCGACCGCCGCCGATCCCGCCAAGCTCAGGGCGCTCGGTAGAGAACACACCCGGCTCGCACCAGTGGTGCGGGCCGCGGAGCGGCTCGACAAACTCAAGGACGAACTGGCTCAGGCCACTGAAATGGCCGAAGAGTCGGACCCTGAGCTGGCCGCGATGGCCAAGGCCGATGTAGACCGGCTCCCCGCCGAGATCCAGCCGCTCGAAGCTGAACTGCACGACCTGCTGATTCCTCGAGATCCCCTGGATGACCGCGATGCTATCGTCGAAATCCGCGCCGGAACCGGCGGGGATGAAGCCGCTTTGTTCGGCGCCGATCTGCTGCGGATGTATCAGCGCTATGTCCAGCGGAAAGGTCTCACCATCGAGCCAATCTCCCTGAGTGATGGAGTCAGCGGCGGCCTCAAGGAGGCCATCTTCGCGGTGCGGGGGGCTGACGCGTTCGGACTGTTGCGCAGGGAAGCGGGGGTCCATCGGGTCCAGCGGGTGCCCGCGACCGAGTCTCAGGGCCGGATTCACACTTCCGCCGCGACCGTGGCGGTGCTTCCCGAAGCCGAAGAAGTCGACGTCACCATTCATCCCAACGACCTGCGGATCGATGTGTTCCGCTCGGGCGGGCCGGGTGGACAAAGCGTCAACACCACCGATAGTGCGGTACGTATCACCCACCTTCCGACCGGTCTGGTGGTGTCGCAGCAGGATCAGAAGTCACAGCTGCAGAACAAGCTCAAAGCCATGGAAGTGCTGCGGGCCAGGTTGCTGG
Organism: uncultured Gemmatimonadaceae bacterium; assembly: GCA_964578865.1. Classification (GTDB taxonomy): domain Bacteria; phylum Gemmatimonadota; class Gemmatimonadetes; order Gemmatimonadales; family GWC2-71-9; genus JADJOM01. The sequence continues at coordinate 5,036 of CAZOES010000091.1, forward strand.
ATCGGATGATTGCCGAGCAGGAAGCGGCCCGCTCCCGCGAACGGCGTTCGATGGTGGGCACCGGCGACCGATCGGCCAAGATCCGGACCTACAACTACCCTCAGAGCCGGGTCACCGACCATCGGATTAATCTCTCGGTGCACAATCTGGCCGAGGTGATGGACGGGCACCTGGATGACTTCGTCGACGCCTTGCGGATGGCGAGCCGGCAAGAGCAGTTGAGTGCCTGAGCCGGGACTCCGGGTTGGCGCGCTGATCGATGCCGCCGCGACCCGGCTCCGCCACATTGCTGACGAACCTCGGCGCGAAGCGTGGCGCATCTGGGCTGATCTGGAAGAGCGTGCTGGTCGGGTAGCCAATCCGGCCGATCGCAGCCTGCAGCCCGCGGTGGAAGCGATTGAAGGCTATGAGGCGGCGGTGCTGCGGCGAACCAGGGGTGAGCCGCTCGCCTACGTCACCGGTCTCGCCGGTTTTCGGCACCTGACTCTTCGGATTGACCCTCGCGCGTTGATTCCCAGACCGGAGACCGAAGGGCTGGTTGAACTGGTGCTCGGCCGGGTCTCGGGTGGCCGGGTGATCGACGTGGGAACCGGGAGCGGTTGCATCGCGCTCGCCCTGGCGGATGAGGGGCACTACTCGCTGGTGATTGGAGTCGATCGATCGGCCGAGGCACTCAGTCTGGCCGGGGAGAATCGGAGTCGGACCGGTCTTCCAATTCAGCTTTGCCGGGGAGACCTGCTGAGCAGCTTGGGCCAAGAAACCATGGACGCGCTGGTCTCCAATCCCCCCTATCTTACCGAGGCCGAATATCGGGAACTGGGCCAATCGGTACGAGATTGGGAGCCGGCCGGTGCCCTGGCGAGCGGGGCCGATGGTCTCGACGCCACCAGGCAGGTGATCGAGCAGGGCCGCAGAGTGGTGCGGCCAGGAGGACTGCTGGCGCTGGAAGTTGACAGCACCCGGGCCGGTGGCGTTCGAGAGCTGGCAACCGGTGCCGGCTGGAAAGATGCTGAAGTACACATGGACCTTTTCGACCGCGCGCGTTTCGTACTCGCGCGGAGGAGCGAGGCGGAGTGATCTGGGACAAGGCGGAAGATCTGGGGCGGCTGATCGGCCAGACGCCGGAGTACAAGGCGCTGCGGCGGGCGGAGACGGCTCTCCGGGATGACACCGAGGCGCAGGCCAAGGTCGATTTGATCCAAAAGCTGGCTCGGCAGATGGACGAATTGGTGGCTCAGGGCCAGATGCCTGACCAGGCAACCGCCGAGTCGTATGAGACCGCGGTGCGGGAACTGGAAGTCAGTCCGTCGGGGCAGGCCTACGCCGTGGCAAGGGCCAACTTCGAGAAGGTGATGATCAAGGTGAACCAGCTGATCGCGCAGGGAATGGAGAAGGGCGCGACGAGCAACATCATCACGCTGGGATGAATCGGGGCTTCTTCCTGGTGGTGGAAGGAACCGAGGGCGCCGGGAAGACAACCCTCGTCAAAGGGCTTGCCGCCCGACTCGCCGATTCCGGGATTGATCCCGTGCTGGTACGCGAGCCGGGCGGAACCCCGGTGGCCGAAGCAATTCGTTCGATCCTGCTTGATCCCCAGCATGCCATTGAGCCGGTCAGTGAGCTGATGCTCTTCCTGGCCGCGCGGGCCGATCTGGTCAGCAAGGTGATCGCGCCGGCGCTCGAGGCCGGTCGGACCGTACTGGCCGACCGGTTTCAGCTCTCAACCGAGGCGTATCAGTGTGGTGGGAGGGGCCTGGCGCCGTCCCTCTTTCTGGACGCCAATCGCGCGGCCACCGGCGGATTGCAGCCCGATCTCACTCTGGTCCTTGATCTCCCCACCGAACTGGGATTCCAGCGGATCTCCGCTAAAGGCCAGAGCCTGGACCGGATCGAGCAGGCTGGGAAGGAGTTCCATGCCCGGGTCTCGGAGGTGTTCCGGAAGGCTTCGGGTCAGGGTATCCGGCACATCGACGCAACCGATTCGCCGGAACAGGTCTTGCTGGCTTCCTGGGGTGAAGTCACGGCCCGGCATCCTGCAGCGCGACACGCCGGCCACCATTAGGTTGAAGCAGGCGCGCCGGGGCTCCCCAGGGGGACCCCGGCGCAGGTCACTGGAGGCTTAAATGAAACAGCGTTGGGGTTTGATTGCGCTGGTCGCGATCATCTCGTTCTTCACCGGCGGGTGGTTGCTGCAGCGGGGAACTTCCCTCGATGGGAATGTCTATCAGCAGGCGCGGTTGTTCGATGATGTGCTCTCGCATGTCAGCGCCTACTACGTCGATTCAATTCCGCAGACCGACCTCTACCAGAAGGCGACCACCGGGCTCCTGGAGCAGCTCAAGGATCCCTATTCGGTGCTGCTGGTGGATGACGACTACAAAGCCCTGACCGAGACCACCACCGGTAACTACGGCGGGCTCGGAATTCAGATCGATGTGCGGGATGGCTGGATCACCGTGGTGGCCCCGCTGCCCGACACTCCTGCCGAGAAGGCCGGCGTGCAGCCGGGAGATCTGATTACCTCGGTCGATACCAAGTCCACCGAGGGCTGGAACAACGATCAGGCGGTCAAGGCGTTGCGCGGCTCTCCCGGCAGCAATGTGGAGCTGAAGATCCGCCGCAGCGGAATGGCCGCGCCTCTCACCTATACCCTGACCCGCGCGGTCATTCACGTCCGCTCGGTGCCGCCGGGGAACATGTTTCCCGGCAATGTCGGGTACATCTCGCTCAATCCGGTCTCGGAGACTTCCACCACCGAGCTGCGTCGCGAGATTACCGCGCTGCTCGCCCGGGGCATGAAGAGCCTGGTGTTCGATCTGCGGGGCAATCCGGGCGGGCTGCTGGATCAGGGTGTGAAGGTCGCCGACCTGTTCCTCAACAAGGATCAGGAGATTGTGGCGACCCGGGGCCGGGCCCGAGGGTCAACCAAGACCTTCATGGACCAGGCCAATCAGGAATGGCCCAACCTTCCGATCGTAGTGCTGGTGAACGACTATACCGCCAGCGCGGCGGAGATCATCTCCGGCGCCTTGCAGGATCACGATCGCGCGGTGGTGGTTGGGGTGCCGACCTTCGGCAAGGGTCTGGTGCAGACTCTCTTCCCGTTCTCCGACAATACCGCGCTCAAGCTGACGACCGGACGCTGGTACACTCCCAGCGGCCGAACCATTCAGCGGAAGGCACGGAGTGAAGAGGATCAGGCCCGCATCGCGGCCGCTGAAGCCGGCCAGGCGAAGACCGACAGCGCGGTGGCTGACACCGCCGGCCGGCCGAACTTCAAGACCGATGCCGGCCGAGTGGTGCGGGGAGGGGGCGGAATCGTTCCCGACATCGTGATCCGTCAGGATACCCTCACCGACAACGAGCGCGCCTTTGCGACGGCGCTGGCTTCGAAGTTCGCCGAGTACCGTGATGCGATCACCACCACCGCCCTGCAGATCAAGCAGGACAAGTCGGTGACCTCGGAGGATTTCACGGTAACCGCAGCGATGCGGAGCGAAGTGTTGAAGCGGATGCGGGCCAAGGGAATCACGGTCAGCGACGAAGTCTTCACCAAGGCGCAGCCGCTGGTGGATGAGCAGCTGGGTTACGAAATCGCCCGCTATGTTTTCGACCGGCAGGCTGAGATCCGGCGGCGCAGCCGGGATGACCGCCAGATGCAAACCGCGCTGGATCTGCTGCACAAGGCCCAGACCCCGAAGGATCTGATGTCGCTCGCGACGGTGCAGGGAACGGAAGCGCCGATTCGCAGGAACTAGTATCGCCCCGGCGCTGGAGGTCCCCGCCGCCTTCGCCACCGGGCTCCTGGTTGGCATCCTCTCCGCGCTGGCGGGGATCGGCGGTGGGGTATTGATGGTCCCGTTTCTTTACCTGGTGTACGCCCGGAGCGGCGTCACCCCTTCCGCCCAGACCGTGGTGGCTCACGCTACCAGTCTGGGCGTTGCGTTTGTAGCCTCCACCATCGGCACCTGGCGCTACGCCAAGGCCAAAGCGGTCTACTGGAGGGAGGCGGCGACTTTCGCGGTTCCCGGTATCGTCTCCGCCTTTATAACCGCGCGGGTCCTCACCAAAGTGGACCAGGCCTTTTGGATCCGGGCCGCCTTTGGGACTTTTCTACTGATCACCGCGCTGGACATGGGACGCAGAGCGAAACTGGCTGCCCGAAGTACCGAGGAAGCCGGAGACCGGCCTCAGCACTCCCCGGTCTGGCTGGTCGTGGTGGGATTCATCGGCGGAGCCATGTCGGCGCTGCTGGGCATCGGTGGCGGGCTGATTGCGGTGCCAGTACTTCTCTATGTCGGAAAGCTCCCGGTGAAGGCCTGCGCTCCTACTGCGCTGGCCGGTGTGTGTCTCACCACCCTCTCGGGCGGGATGGGCTACCTCACGGCCGGTGCCGGTCCGGCAGTTTCCGACATGATGGTCGGCTTTGTCGATTTCAGGATGGCGATTCCGCTGGCCCTGGGTGCGCTGGTGACGGTCCCCCTGGGGGTCAAGGTGCAGCGGAAGTCGAGCGGGCCGACGCTCTACCGGATCTTCGCGGCGGTGTTCACACTGATCGGTCTCTCGCTCATCATCGAATGGTGGCGCAAGCCGCAATGATCGCGATCATTGGCGGTGGCCGGATGGGGCGGGGCCTGGCCGGGGCGCTGTCGGAGGCGGGGGAGAAAGTGGTACTCTGGTCCCGTCATGAGGCAGTGGGCGCTGTGGAGGACGCGGTCAGCGGCGCCAGCACTATCATCCTGGCGGTGCCTGACGATGCGATTGGCGGGCTGGCCGCCGAACTGGAGAAGGCTGGGGCAGTCAGCGCCGATCAGGTGGTACTGCACCTCTCGGGTCTGCATGGCAGCGACGCCCTGATGGCGCTGTCGCGAACCGGAGCCTCGCTCGGTTCAATGCACCCGCTCCAGACCGTCTCCGATCCGGAGACCGCGGTGGCGCGGTGGCGGGGAGCCTATGCCGCAGTCGAGGGTGACGATCGGGCCATGCGGGAGGGCGAACGGCTGGCCCGGTTGTTAGGACTCCACCCGTTCCGTCTCTCGCAGGACCAGAAAGCGGCCTATCATGCCGGTGCGGTCATGGTCGGCAACTACGCGGTGGCGCTGGCCGGTGCGGCTTCACGCCTCGCCAAGTCGGCTGGAGTCAACCAGGAGCTGGCTGAAAAGATGTACCTCCCGCTGTTGCAGGGCGCGCTGGAGAATCTGGGGGTGCAATCGGTAGCTTCGGCCCTCACCGGCCCAGTCCGGCGGGGAGATGTGAACACTATTCGGGAACATCTGGAGGCGTTGAGCCCGGAAGATCGAAGGCTCTACGCGGTTCTGGGGCTGGAAGCACTCAAATTGGCGAGGGAAGCAGGGCTGGAGAGAGCCCGGGCCGATGCGGTAGAACGGGTGTTGCGGGATTACTGATCGACGACCCGTACCCCCTTGGGAACTTCGAAGCTGAACGTACCGGGCGCATAGCGCCGGTTGGTCTCCACCGAAGTCAGAATCAAAGTTCGCAGGTTGCCGCTCTTCTCCTTAACCTCCAAACGCCGAGGCAGATAGTCGTACTGGTCCAGGTAGACCATGGCGCTGGAGAAGGGGAGGTTACGGTCCAGCGGGGTCATCGAGATTACATCGACCCCTCGTCCCGCCACCGCGTCCGACTTTACGTAACGACTGTTGTACCGCTCGGTGGGATTGGTGAGAAACCAGGCCAGCAGGTTGGGACCGTAGGTAGGGTCGCTGGGGGCCTTGACCCGAATGACCTGGCCAGGCGTGGTGCTGGGCGTGTAAATCCAGATGTACTCCCCATCCATGATGATCGCGTCACCCGAGGGATCGGTGAACCGCATCGACAGCTTCGATTCCCCCGCCTGAATGAGGTTCCCCTGGCTCTCGTAGGTCCCGATCATCGAGTCGGCCAGAATCTGACGGAAGGCGGCTTTGAACGAGCTGGCTTTCTGGTAGGCTCTGGCGGAGCGGTCGATGAGCTGCTTGGGGTCGGGATCTTGGGCGGCGGAAAGGCGGAAGGGCGGAAGGGCGGACGGAAATAGCGTGACAGGTGCCAGAGCCAGCGCGGATACAATCGCGAAGTGCTGGAACAACCTTCCGCCTTTCCGCCTTTCCGCCCTTCCGCCCTTCATGCTTTCGCTCCCACCGGGCCCGCAATCCGCCGTCCAATCGCTTCGGCGATGATCCGAGTTTCCTTCATCATCCGGGCGAACTGCTCGGGGTAGAGACTCTGGGCTCCGTCGGAGAGGGCCCGATCGGGATTGGGGTGCACTTCGACCAGCAGGCCATCGGCACCGGCGGCAACCGCGGCCCGAGCCATCGGGATGACCATGTCGCGGTGACCGGTGCCGTGGCTGGGATCGGCCACAATCGGCAGATGGGAAAGGCCCTTCACCACCGGAACGGCCGAGAGATCGAAGAGATTGCGGGTAGCGGAATCGAAACCGCGGACCCCGCGCTCACAGAGGATGACGTTCGGATTGCCCTCGGCCAGGATGTATTCAGCCGAGAGCAGCAGCTCCTGGATGGTGGCGGAGAGACCGCGCTTGAGGAGGACCGGCTTGGCCAGCTTCCCCACCTTCTTCAGCAGGGAATAGTTCTGCATGTTGCGGGCGCCGATCTGAATGATGTCGGCCACCTCGGCTACCAGCTCCGCGCCTTCCGGGTCCATCGCTTCGGTGACGATGAGCAGCCCGGTTTCCTCCCGAGCCCGCGCCAGCAGGCGCAGCCCTTCGACTCCCAGACCCTGAAACGAGTAGGGTGACGAGCGGGGCTTGAAGGCGCCGGCCCGGAGCACGGTGGCGCCCGATTCTCTCACCGCCTCGGCGGCGGCCAGAATCTGCCGCTCGCTCTCCACCGAGCAGGGCCCCGCCATCACCACGACGTCTTCACCACCGATCGCCAGGCCTCCCGGCAGCTTCACGATGGTCGGCTCATTACGCCATTCGCGGGAGACCTGTTTGTACGGCTTGGTAACGTGGATGACTTCCTGGACTCCGGGGAGCGCCGAAATCCGTGAGCCATCGACCCGGCCGTCATTGCCGACCAGACCCACGGTGGTGCGCTGGCGCCCAGGCATCGGCCGGGCCTGATAGCCCATCTCCTGGATGGCATCGCAGACCCGTTTGATCTGGTCTTCGGTGGCCTCGTGGTGCATTACGATCAGCATTCGCCACGCTCCTAAACTCGCTCCAGCTCCCCGAGCCGGACCCCGACAATCGTCGAAACCCCTGGCTCCTGCATTGTAACACCATACACCGCCTCGGCGGCCTGCATGGTCCGGGGATTGTGGGTGATGACGATGAACTGAGTCGACTTTTTGAACTCTTCCAGCAACAGGATAAACCGGCCGACGTTCGCGTCGTCCAGCGGCGCGTCCACTTCGTCCATGAGACAGAAGGGGCTGGGCTTCGTCAAGTAGATGCTGAACAGGAGCGAGACGGCGACCAGGTAGCGTTCGCCGGTGGAGAGCAGGTGAATCCGCTGCACCTTCTTGCCTCTCGGTGCGGCGTGGATGTCGATCTCGCTCTCGAGCGGATCGTCCGGATTGGCCAGCCGAAGGTCGCACTCGCCGCCGCCAAACAGGGTCTGGAAGACGTGGAGGAAGTTCCCCCGGATGGCATTGAAGGTGTCCATGAACATGGTGCGGGCCGTGCCGTCGATCTCCCGGATCGCCTGGGTAAGCGATTGCCGGGCCGCGACCAGATCGTCACGCTGAGCCGTCAGGAACTCGAGTCGCTTGGTCTCCTCGGCGTGTTCTTCGACCGCCAGGGCATTCACCGGCCCGATCGACTCGAGCGCCTCGACGATCCGCCGGGATTCATTCTCCAGGGTTTCCAGATCGAGATCGAGCATCGGGGCTTCGGCCAGCAGGGTATCGAGCGGTTTCCGCCATTCGTTTTCCACTCGTTCGACGATTGAACGGCGGCGGCCGGCCGCTTCGGTAGTTTCGAGTTCGAGGCGATGATACTCCTCGGTCAACTGGTCGACCCGCTCGCGGGCGGCGTGGAGCGCGTGTTCTGCCTCGTTGAGCGCCAGCTCGGCCTGGTGGGCCGCCTCGTCTGCTTCGGTGGCAGCGGCTTCCAGTTCCTGCACCGCGACTCGCCGCTCTGAACGTGCCTCGATCCACTGAGCCTGCTGGGCCGCCAGGGCTGCGGTATCGGTTTCGATCTGGGTCAGCTCACCGGCCAGCGTCACGGCAGCCAGATCGGCTTCGGAGCCGACACGGCTGGCCCGTTCCAGCGCCTGACGGGCGCCGTCGAGCCGGGCCTGCAGCTGGGCTTCCTGCACTTGCCAGTGTACCCGGGCGTCGCGAGCGGCTTCCTGCTGGGCTTCCAGGTCGGCCAGCAGGGCCCGGCCCTGTCCCAGGCTCTCGTCCAGCCGAGCCCGGGCGAGATCGCCTTCGGTGAGCGCGGCGTCGATCTCCTGCAGCCGGCGCTCGGAGCGTTCGATCCGCTCCTGCAGGGAGGCTAGGTGGGTCGAAGCTTCGGTCAGCTCGCGCTTGACCTGATTGGCGACCCGGATCGCATCTTCCCGGGCCACGGAGGTGGTGCGCTCGGATTCCCTGGCGTGATCGGCAGCCTGAGTCGCGGCCTCCAGGGCGGTCTCCGACTCAGCCAGCCGGGCGACGGTCGCTCCGAGGGCGAGATCGGCACGATGAAGGGCGGACTGGGCATCGCTGACTTCGGTGGCGAGGCTTTCCAGTTCAGCCCGGCGACGCAGCGGACCGGATGGGCTGGGCGCGCCGGCGAGGAGCACCGCACCATTGGGGCGACGCAACGCGCGGCCACTCGGTTCGAGTACCTCTGAGCCGGAGAGCAGCGAGCGGACCCAGCTATCGGCCGGACCTTGGGCGTACAGGCGAGAACCGAGTGGGCCGTCGCCATGAGCGCTGCTGGGGCCGCTATCGGCCGGGAGCAGCACAATGGCGCCGGGCTGTTCTTCGGCGTGCCAGGCCTGGATCTCCGGTATGGCGGACGAATCGCGCACCAGAACCGCGTGGACCCACTCACCTAGCAGCCGTTCGGCCAGCTCGGCGTCCTCCCGGCCGGTCCGGATGAAATCGCTGAGGGGGCCGAGGATTGCCCCGCCGAAGCGATCGCGATTGGAGAGCAGGGCAGCGGCTCCGGGGGCGAGGCCTACCCGGTCGCGCTCCAGTTCTTCCAACGCCTGACGCCGAGCGGTGAGCTGGGCCAGTGACTCTTCGGCGGTACGACGATCGGCCCGTTCCAGCGCTTCGCGGCGCCGCAGTTCTGCCACCAGATGACGGGCCCGCTCGGCTTCGCCGGCCAGGCGGCGGGCCTCGTTAGCGTGACGCTCGGCAACTTCGGTGGCTTCGACTCGGCGCCGTTCGGCAACGTCGAGTTCAGCTTCCGCCGCCTGCTTTCTGGCCGACGCGGTGGTCGCCTGCTCGCGGAGCGAGGCGAGGTCGCTTTCCAGCGAGGCGCGTTCACCTTCCAGCGAACGAAGAGTCTGAATCCGCTTCTGTAGTTCTTCTTCGAACTGACGGACCTGCATCCGCTGTTCGCCCAATCGGAGGCGAACATCCTGTTCAGTGGTGGTGCGGGAGGTCAGCTCGGCCTGAATCCGCTCGCCTTCCTGCAATGCAGTGGTGTGCTCTGTCTCGGCGGCGTCCCGATCGCGGGCTGCCTGCTGCCGGCGGGATTCCATCTGCCCCCGTTCTTCCGAGGCTCGCAGCTTCCGGGCGGCCGCATTGGCCAGCCGTTCGGCGGCGAGGGCGAGGTCTCCATCGAGCTTGCCCAGTTCGAGCCGCACGTCGCCCAGCCGGCGGGCGATCTCGGTACGCTGGGCCTCGGTCCGGGCCCGGTGGCGTCCAGCTTCCTCGCGACGCTCGTCCAGCCCGATCAGGGCCTCACGCGAAGTGGGCAGCTCCTGCTCCAACTCGGTGTGGCGCAGCTCCGAGTTGGCCATATGCTCGGTAAGGTCGTGGAGCAGCCGCTTGGCGAGAGTAAGCTGGACTGCGAACTTCTCCTCCATCAGCCGGGCATGCCGCTCGGTCTTGCCCTTCTGCCGGGCAAGGCTGCGAATCTGGCTCTGCACCTCGGCGACCAGATCTTCCACCCGCTGCAGGTCGCCGGCGGTTTCGTCCAATCGCCGGGCAGTGGTCTGGCGCCGGTCGCGATAGAGTCCGATGCCCGCCGCTTCCTCGAAGAGTGAGCGCCGCTCCTCGGCTCGATCGGAGAGCAGATACTCGATCATCTTCGACTCGATCACCACACCGGCATCGCTGCCGAGGCCGGTGCCGCGCAGCAGATCCTGGATGTCCCGGAGCCGGACCACCGTACCGTTCAGCAGGTAGTCCGACTGGCCGCTGCGGGAGAGCCGGCGGGTGATCTGGACCTCGCGATAGGCGATGGGGAGATCGCCGTCGGAGTTGTCGAGAAAGAGGGAGGCTTCGGTGACGTTGACCGGCCGTCGTCCCGAGGAGCCCTGGAAGATCACGTCCTCCATTTTGCCGCCGCGGAGGAGCCGAGCACTCTGCTCACCCAGCACCCAGCGAACCGCATCGGAGACATTGGATTTTCCGCAACCATTGGGGCCGACGATTGCCGTAACGCCGTCGTGGAACGTGAGGGAGACCGTGTCGGCGAAGGACTTGAAGCCGGAGAGCTCGAGCTTCGTAAGCTTCATGCGCGGCGGATCCTGTTCAGCGTTCGGGTTGGTAGATAAAGAAGGGACGACCCAGCCGTTTGCCGGTGGATTCGGCCGCTTCTCGAGAGGGGTAGGGACCCAGCACTACCCGATAGCCTTCGTCGGAGCTGTGCGGATCCAGTACTGATGCGGGGAGACCCTGCTGTTCCAGCTGCCGGGCCAATTCAGACGACCAGGCCTTGTTCTGGGAACTGGAAACCTGGAGATACACTCGAGTATCAGCCGGCCCGCCCTGACCGGAGTCGACCTGCACGCTGTCAGGCGATACCTCGGGGGTGATGCTCGCGGTTCCGGTTTCCGGAGTCCATGCCAGCGGCAGCCAGAAGTCATCGGAGCCGCCCCGGACCCGGCCACTCTCCGGGGTATCCGCCAACGTCAGATCGTAGGCCACCACATCGGGACCCTGCTTGATCAGCAGAGTCTGCTGGTTGGTGACGGTCGGCAGATCCATGGCCCAGTTGGCCGCAAAGCCGCGGAGGAAACGGTTCCTGGCCAGGTCGACCAGCCAGAGGGAATCGCTTCCCTGAGGATGAACCATCAGCCAGCGGCCGTAGGGGTCGGACCGGAGCGCCGCGGCGGGTCCGGGCAACTTGATTTCGGAGAGCTCGGATCGGGTGAACCGGTTAAACACCAGTACGCTGCCTTCCCGCCGTGCCACGTAGAAGCGGTGGCCCGAGGGTGAGAAGAGCACCGCCCGGGCATGACCGCTGACCGGGATCGACGCTGAGCGGTCGGTGTGCTCGGGATCGATGAGCACTACCGCGGTGTCGGCGGCGACGGCCAGCAAATCCCCCCAGAACGTCGAAGCGACATCACCCGGCGGGATTGGGATCCGTACCGGGGTGTCATCGCTATGGAGGACCGTGACGGTCGCACCCTGACCCGAAGAAACGGCGAGAAGCGACGAGCCCCGGGTGCCGTACAGGTCCCGGGGTCTGGAAGCCAGGCGGGAATCGAAGTGGACCGGGTTCCGCCGGACGAACTGCACCACCCTCAGGCTGTCGTCGACCGTGAACAGCGCTCCGTCCGGTCCGACCGTGACATCCCTGACCCCGGCGGTAACCTGGGGCCGCGGTCGGGAAGTGAGCAGGTCGAAGGAGACCACCTCATTCTTGCTGCTGAGCGCGTAAACCACCCCGAGATCGAGGTCGGCCCCGATCGCTTTGCGAATCGGTGGCAGGGGGATCGACGACTTCCAGCCCCACTCATCCAGCTTGGGAACGTGGTAGAGCTCAGCCGCGCCACCCGCTGCAGAGAGCCGAAGGAGGCTCGACGGCGGCGTGGTAGTGGCGACGGAGAGACCGCGGTAGGGTTTGGAACCGGACCGGCAGGCTACGAGGAGCGCGATCGCGGCCAGGAGGAGGCGCGTTGGCACGACACAAAGTAGCCGATTGCCATTGGCAATGGGAGGCGTGTTGACAAGTTAAGAGAGGGTGTTTTCTAAAGCGATTGGGTCAGTCCCTCCGCGACCCTTATTCGCCCGTGCTCCGCTCAGCTCAGGCTGAATTCGGTTTACACGGGTGAACCAACGTCGCTCCGGGACTGACCCAATCGCTTACTCTTGCCCTGACCGCCTGACCGCCTGACCGCCTGACCGCCTGACCGCCTAGAACACCGGCC
>CAZOES010000092.1:0-17168 GCA_964578865.1 uncultured Gemmatimonadaceae bacterium
CGGCTAAGAGCTAACAGCTAAGGGCTACAGGGGTGTGATTCGAACTTCTGCTCAGGGCTGGATAGCCCTTAGCCATCAGCCTTCAGCAAATCAACGCGCTTTGAGCAGCGCGACGACCTCGCCTGGCTTCGCGTGTCGCCCGATCGCCTTCTTGGAGAATACCAGCGCACCATCGACGGTCACCTCGAAGGCGCCGCCCGATGATTTCCTGAGTTCGATCGTCACCTCAGGAAAATGTTGCTTGAGCTCGGCGGCCAGACTGGTCGCCCGGGGCTCATAGCTTCAAACGACGCAGTATTCGATGCTGATGTGCATCGTCTCTCCCGTCAGCAGTAGCCCTGCAGTTACAGCTCAAATCCCCTCTGAATCAGCATAAAACCTAACGCTTCCCGGCAGGTGACTCTACTCCTTGCAACTTCAGCCCACCCTGCCCACAATCGACCAATGAAGGAGCAACTCCTGCCCGTTCGATTCGGGCCCGCGATCATAGTGCTGTCCGCTGCTCTCGGCGTCTTCCATCCTCTCGCCGCCCAGCAGCCGTTTGAAGTCGGGCTGGCCGGCGGCTACCACATCTTCGACAGTCAACTCGAGCTCGCCAGCGGCATCGGTATCGCCGGCCGCCTCGGTATTCGGATTGTCGGACCGTTCGAGATCGAAGGTGAGGCTAGTTACGCCCGGCCCCACACCGATACCCCGCTTCGTGCCCGGGTTGGTGCCACTACGTTCGGTGGCTGGCTGCTCCTCAACCAGGGAATCGGTGAGCGCGCTTCAGTCTTTCTCAAAGGCGGCTACGCCGGCGTGAATTTCGGGAGTTGTCCTTCGGTGTCGGTGGTCGGCTCCGGCCCCTGCGGATCGGCCGGGGTCATTCAGGGTGGACTGGGCGCCCGCTTCGCCCTGACTCCGATGATTCAGATGCGCTACGACGCCAACGTCAATCGCAGTCTCACCGGTCTCAAGTTCTCCAACGTGACTTTCCAGGCCGGTGTCGCGCTCATGATGGGAGGCAAGACCGCTCCCCCGCCAGCCAGACCCAGGCCCCGGGCGACCGCGGCGGCACCTCAGCCGGCCCCGGCCGACACCGTATCGAAGCCGGCGCCAGTTGTGGTTGCTCCCAAGCCTACCCCGGCTGTCGTCCCCCCGCCGGCGCCGAAGCGGGATACCGTTGCCACCGCCCCGACGTCAGCTCCGGCCCCGGCCACCAATCCACCCGCCGCCGTCCCCGCCGCCCCAACCAGCTGGGTGATCCCAGGCAGTGTTTGGCCCTATCGCGGAGCGATCCTACAGGCCCAGGCCTTTCCGGTCCTCGATTCCATTGCCAGGGCGGCCAAGGCCGACCCGGCCAGCCGGGTGGAGATCAGCGGCTACGCCTTCGACCGACTGATCCCCTCCGACGACAAGAAGCTCTCGCAGTATAGGGCTGATGCAGTGAAGAGTTATTTGACGTTCAAGGGCATTCCAGTGAGCCGGATCACGGCTGTGGGTAAGGGCTCCGAGCCATTGATCGACAAGGGAGATAGTGAGGAAGCCCGCACGGCGAACCGTCGAACCGAGATTCGCCTCATTCATCCTTCTGACTGAGCCAAAGCGCATGGTCTTTGCGTTGAATAAGGGGGCAGGCGGCAGGCACCCCCTTTGGGAACTCCAAGACTGATTTTCGCCGGGTTTTGAACCATGCGCCACGCAATCTTTGCCGCGTTAGGCCTAATTGCCGCCCCCCTCAGCGCCCAGACCCCGGTCCGGGCCGGCTGGGGAGACGAGCTTGGCCCAGTGGCTGCCCCTGAACGACTGCTTCCCATCGGCCCTCGCCAATCAGAACCGCTGGACTGGCCGGCCCCGCCGCTTCGGGAGCCGCCCGACGCGGTCCGGGCTATCTACGTCAATGCGTGGGCCTTCGGCGGAGCCCGTTTCCGAGACCTGGTTCGCCTGGCCGATAGCACCGAGATCAACAGCTTCGTGATCGATGTGAAGGATGACACCGGCTATCTGACCTACAAGTCCGAAGTGCCGACCGCGATTCAGATCGGGGCCAATTCCCAGCTCCGGGCCAAGGACGCGGCCGACCGCCTGCGGGTGCTTCACGCTCACGGGATTCACCCGATCGCCCGGATCGTTGTCGCCAAGGACCCCCTGCTGGCCTCCCGCAAGGCAGCCTGGTCGATTCAGGACAAGGATGGCGGGCTCTGGCGCGACCGGCTCAACTTTGCCTGGGTCGACGCCTACAACGATTCGGTCTGGGTCTACGCCTCGCAGCTCGCCGCCGAGGCCGTGAAGCTTGGCTTCAGCGAAGTACAGTTCGACTATGTACGCTTCCCCGACGAACCGAAGGCCCGGATGTCCCGGGCTATCTTCCCCGGCCGCAAGAACAATGAGCCGGTGCGCGCCGCGGTCGCCCGCAACCTCGCTCTCCTGCGCGATCGGGTAAAGCCACTCGGCGTCCCCTACACCATCGACGTCTTCGGGATGACCACCAATGTCGAAGTCGACATGGGTATCGGACAGGTCTGGGAAGACCTGGTCAGCACCGCCGACGTGGTGCTGCCGATGGTCTATCCCAGCCATTACTACCACGCCATGTACGGGGTCAATCACCCCAACGACGAACCGTACCGGGTGGTCAAGAGTGCGCTTGCCGATGGCATTCGGCGCTCCCAGAAGCTGAATGGCCCCAAGGCGGAGATCCGTCCCTACCTCCAGGCCTTCACCCTGGGCAAACCTCGGTACACTCCCGAACACGTGCGCGAGCAGATCCGGGCCGCCAACGATCTCGGCATCCATGGCTGGGTGCTGTGGAACGCACGGTCGGCTTACGATCCCCGCATCTTCCAGCGCCACGCGACGACGGCTCGTCTGGCGAGCAACCGCAATCCTTCGCCTGAAGCGGAAGCCCGCTGGGCCAGGTAGTTCAGCGACAAAACGCGACGATCATTCACCGGGAAGACGCGAAGGCGCGAAGTACTGAGTCGTTACCTCGGTGTCTTCAGAGGTGAAAACACCAACCACTGAATTAACCCCCGACATTCCGGGGGTTTTTTTGTTTGGCGGCTTTGTGTCTTTGCGGTGAATAGCACTTGGCGTCTCAGCGGTGAGGCTTGACGATCAATCCCGAGTGGAATATTCTGATTACGAACTAATCTGATAACCATTCTCAACTAGACTTTGAGGCCCCCGGTGCGCCCCCTCTTCGCCACCCTGACCCTCTGCCTTTCCATCGCGGCCAACGCATCCGCGCAGACCGGACTCCTGATAGTCGCCCATGGAGCCGGCCCTGAGTGGAATGCCCGAGTGCGCGAGACTGTCGCCCAGGTTCAGTGGAGGGATGGTCCCGTTACGGTGGCATTCCTGATGGGGCCCGAGGCAACTACCGGTGGCTGGGATGTCGGAGTGAAAACCCTGGTAGATGGTGGCGCCAAGGAAATTGTTGCGGTGCCGCTAATGGTCTCCACTTACGGCGGGCACATCCGCCAGATCGAGTACTACGCCGGTCTTCGCAGCTCGATGCCCGACGAGCTGATGAGCCACGATCACCCGGTGAGCCACACCCCGCCCCCGGTCCCGATCCGGGTCACCAATGCACTCGATGCCGCGCCCGAGCTCGGAGTAGCCTTGGCCGAGCGTTGGCAGTCACTCTCGGCCCGCGATCGCCGGCGTCCGGTGATGCTGGTCGCTCACGGCCCCAGTAATGAAGAGGAAGCCCGCGCCTGGGTCCGCAACATCGCCTCGGCCGCCAGTGTGTTCTCTCTCGCCGGCCTCAAGCAGCCGGTCGAGGTTGCCCTGCTCAAGGATGACGCAGCCCCGGAGGTGCGTGCCGCCGCCATCACCGACATGCGTCAGCGCCTCGTCGCGATGGCTCAAGCCGCCAGGGACAGCGTGGTTGTTCTCCCGGTGCTAATCAGTTCCGGTCCCCTGGTGAATGTGACCATCCCGACCGATCTCAAGGACATGCCGATTCGTTACTCCCGCACTTCGCTGGCACCCCTGCCTGCGCTGGCGCGCTGGATCGAGCGGGTGGCTCAGTCGACGCCGGACAAGTTGTCACTGGCGCGGTGAAACGCGCGGAGGAGAACGGCGCCTGCTAAGATTCGGCATGCGCGCTGCGCTCCTCCTGGTTGCCACAATTGCGTTCCCGCTCGCCGCTCAAACCCAGGTTCCCAGTCCGGCCCAGGCCATCAGGACCGGAGCCTTTCAGGAGCCTGACCTCACCGAGAGTTCCGGTGTAGTCCGCAGTCCTTCCCAACCCAACCTGCTCTTCACCATCAATGACTCGGGCAACCGGCCCGAGATTTTCGCCACCGATTCCACCGGTCGCCCGATCGGACGCTGGCTGGTGCCGGGCACCAGCAATCGCGACTGGGAGGCCTTGAGTCTCGGCCCCTGTCCTGCCGGCAGCTGCTTTTACATCGGGGATATTGGCGACAACCAGGAAAAACAGACTGAGGTAGTGATCTACCGGGTTCGGGTTCCAGCGATCGAAGTCTTTCGGGGAGTCGCCCGGAAAACCCCGCTCAATCTCGATTCCGCCATTGTCCGCTATCCCGATGGTGCCCACGATGCCGAGGCGCTGTGGGTGGGAGACGCCGGTGAGGCCTACATCGTGAGCAAGGGTAGAAGCGGCGGGGTAAAACTCTATCGGGTTCCGGCCAATGCCTTCGGCGCCCGCCAACCGGCGACCGTTGCGCTGCTCCAGACTCTTCCGATTGATCCTCTGGTGACCGATGCGGCCCGCTCACCCGACGGGAGACGCATCGCCATTCGCACCTACAACCTGATCCACTTCTTTTCGGTGATTGGGGGCGGCCGCCTCTCCGACAGCTACACCTCCTGCAGCGTGGCCAACCTCGAGCCCCAGGGCGAGGGCATAACCTGGCTGGACGACCGGCGGTTGTTGCTCACCAGCGAATCCTCCCGGGCCGGAGCCGGTCCCATCCATATCGTGACCTGTGGCAGATAGCCGGGAGGCGGGCACCAATCGGCGGGGTTTGCGCCGCCTCCTGCTGGCGATGGCCGCGGCGGGGTTGTTGTGGTTCGGGCTGGGCGAGCCCAACCGGAGCAGACCCCACCACCAGGCCCGCTGGATTGAAGCTGACGGGGTGCGAAGCCGGGCCCTGGTCGCCGGCCACGGCGATACCACCCTGATCTTCCTCCACGGTTACGGCGAGTCGCTGCTTTCCTGGCGGGCTCTGCTGGATCAGTTCACCCGCGACTATCGAGTCGTCGCGGTCGATCTTCCCGGGTTCGGAGTGTCGGCCGGTGCCGGATTTCAGTTCGACTATCCCGGCTACCAGCGCTGGCTCGACTCGGTCCTCCTCAAGTACACCGAGGGCCCGGTGGTCGCGGTAGGGCACTCCATGGGCGGGGAACTCGCCGCCGGTCTTGCCCTCGATCATCCTGACCGAGTGGTGGGCACCATTCTCATAGCGCCGGCCGGGGCCGGGATCAATCCGGTTTTCGCCGACAGCGGCGGGGTAGCCTCCCCCACCGCCCAGTGGGTGAGTTCCGCTTTCTCTTTCGTTGTCCCGGTCCACGACACCAACTGGCTGCGGGAAGCTCCGGGCGACTCAACGATCGGTCTCGCTGCCGACTCATTTTCGCGGGAAGCAGCCAGCCTGGTCACTCAGCGATTCGATTTCGCTGCTTTGGAGCACCGCTTCAGCCAGCTGCACCAACCCACCCTGCTGATCTGGGGCCGTCAGGATCCAACCATCCCCCTGGTCATCGGCGACCGGATTGCTGCAGTGTTACCTTGCCGCCGGTTCGTTCAATTGTTTACCCTCCATCGTCCCCACCAGACGCTCCCTGACACGGTCGCCGCCGAGATGAAGGCGTTTCTCAGATCGGGCGGTAGATTGCAGGGCGAATCGTCCTCCAGCTGCTCCGCTTCCAGCCCCTAGCCCTCGCCATGCGCCGTTCACTTCTTGTCGCCGTCTCGCTGCTGTCGATCGCCGGATCGCTTTCCGCTCAAGGCATCAGTCCAGCCACCAGGCTGGCGCGATCGATCAGTCAGGATGCTTACCGGGCCCACCTGCAGTTCCTGGCCGACGATGCCCTCGAAGGGCGCGCTCCGGCCACCCGCGGCGGTGACCTCGCCGCCAAGTACATCGCCGCCCAGTTCCAGCGCCTGGGGCTCGAGCCGGCGGGAGACAGCGGGACCTACTTCCATCGGGTCCCCATCATCGCGCTGACCCCGCTGCCCACGCTGAAGGTCACCGGGCCCAATCCTGCCACCCTCCGTTTCCGCGATGATTACGTGCTCTGGTCCATGCGGAACGAGGAAACGGTGCACGGTAACGCACCGGCGGTGTTCGTCGGTTACGGCATCGTGGCCCCGGAAGAAGGTTGGGATGACTATGCCGGACTCGACGTTAGCGGCAAAATCGTCTTCTGCCTGGTCAACGATCCGGGTCTCTATGACCCCGCGATCTTCCGGGGGAAGGTCCTGACCTACTACGGCCGCTGGACTTACAAGATTGAAGAGGCCGAACGTCACGGTGCCGCCGGCATCGTGATGATCCACACCACCGAAAGCGCCACCTATCCGTGGACCACCGTGACCGGTTCATGGACCGGTGAGCAGGTACGGCTGGAGCGGGCCCCGTCCTCGCTGATCGCGGCAGGCTGGATCCGCGATAGCGTGGCGGCTTCGCTCTTCGCTCAAGGCAATCTCAATCTCAAAGACCTCATGGACCGGGCCGGCAAGCAGGGCTTCAAGGGCGTCGGGCTTCCCTTCGGGCTCGAGGTCGACGTCAACAGCACCATCCGTCGTTCCTCCACTTCGAACGTGGTGGCCCGTTTGCCCGGCCGGGGGCGCCTCGCCAACGAAGCGGTGATGATCGGTGGCCATTACGACCACCTCGGCGTCCGCGCGCCGGTGAAGGGCGATTCGATCTACAACGGCGCCGAAGACAATGCCTCAGGTACGGCCGCGGTGCTCGCCACGGCCGAGGCCTTTGTGAAGAGCGGGGTTCAACCCCAGCGGTCGATCCTGTTCATGGCCTTCAGCGCGGAGGAGAGCGGCCTGCTGGGCTCGCAGGCTTATGCCACTCGACCCACCATCCCGCTCAAGCGATTGGCCGGGGTGCTCAACATGGACGTGATGAATCTCTATGGGAAAACCCGGGACATCTCGGCGCTGGGAGTCGACCAGTCGTCACTGGGCCAGGTGTTTACCAACGCGGCCGCGGCGGAAGGGCTCCGGGTGACGGTGGACTCCGGCTCGCTGATTCGGGGATCGTTCTTCCGGTCGGACCATTTCCCCTTCGCCCGCGGCGGCGTGCCGGCCCTGTCACTGGAGAGTGGTCATGAATTTGTAGGCAAGCCGGCGGGGTGGGGTGAGCAGCAACAGGCCGAGTACACCGACAATCGTTACCACCAGCCCCAGGATGAACTGCTTCCCTGGTTTACCATGGACGGGGCCATCCAGCAGATGAAGGTCATCCTCCGCGCCGCGCTGACCGTTGCCGATACTCCAGCTCAACCGAAGTGGAGCCCCACCTCGGAATTCCGCTCGGCCGGGGAAGCCCGGCTCAAGTAGTCACTCCTGACCGGGCAGGGCGCGAAGCACCCGAGTGAGCTCCTCCAGCTCACTGGGTGATTCGCTCCCGGCCCGGACCGCTCGATAGACCTGGTTCATGCACCGGGCACCGCGGTTCGGGTGGAGGACCTGAACCTTTCGGGCAGCGATCTCCACTGCCACCGCATCGCGCGGAACGATCGAGAATCCTTCGCCCCGTTTGACCAAGTCGATCACCTCCTCCAGCTCGCTGAATGACGCCACGCTGTTGATCAGCCCGGGTTGTTCCCCCAGACAAGTTTCGAACCAGCGGCCGAAGACGTAGTCTCCCTCCTGATAGGTCACGAAAGGAACCCGCTCAAAACTCTCCAATCGGTCCAGTTCCAGCCTGCCCAGGCGCCGCAGCAGCGCCGGCGCGACGATCAGCGCCAGTTCTTCGCGATACACCGGGAGATAGCGCAGCCGGTTGGACAGCCGGCGGGTGTAAACGAAGGCCGCATCGCATTCCCCTCGCTCCAGTCCATTGAGCACCACCTCGGCCGAGTCGAACCAGAGATTCAGCTCCAGAGCCATCGATGCGCGCAGCCGATGCAGCGCCGGCATCAGCACGTACCGACCGAAGCCGGAAGCCGAGGCCAATGAGAGTGTCTGCCTGCGCCGCTCTCTGGTCGAGCCGCTCCGGACGCGAGCCAGCTCGCCAAAGAAGCTCTTGCAGAGGCCACGCAGCTGTTCACCGGCCGGGGTCAGTACCACCCGCCTGCCTCCCCGCTCGATAAGCTTGGTGCGCATGGTTCGCTCCAGCTGCCGTACCTGATAGGAGATGGCCGGCTGGGTGCACTCCAGTCGGCTGGCGGCAGCAGTGAATCCGCCGGCCGAGCAGACGGCATAGAACGCCTGCAGATAGCGCAGCTCGGGAACGCCGTCCAAAGTAGCATCAAATGATTTTATCGATGGCATAGGAACATACATATTGCCTTATCGGTGGCGGCTGGCAAGAGTTGGGGTCCGCCTTTGCCCCTGGAGTAGTACGATGAGTTCCGCTCTGGCTCGCCCTCCCCTCCTCGCCCTGTTGGCATTGTTGCTCGCTCCGGTCTCGGCCCAAACCAGCGATGACTCGGCCTGGCAGACCATTCGACCGGGCGGGGAAACCACCTGCGCCTTCGGCACTCCATTCGAGTTCTGGGTCCGGGAGGGGGACTCGAGCCGGATCCTGATCTACCTGCAGGGCGGAGGAGCCTGTTGGAACCTGGAGACCTGCGATCCCCGCCGGTCCATCTCGTTCGACCCGGTGATCGATTCCACCGATTACCGGCAGCGCCGATTCGGGATCTTCGACCGGTCGGCTCCCGGCAACCCCTTTCGTGGTTACACCCAGATCTTCGTGCCTTACTGCACTGGAGACTTTCACCTCGGCGCCCGAGTGGTGAGCTATCCGGCCAAATCGGGAGATTCCCTTCCGTCGATTTCGGTGAAACACCTGGGCTACCGAAATCTCCAGGCTGTGGCCGGCTATGTGGCAGGCCGAAAGAGCCGGCAGCAGCGAGTTGTGGTCAGCGGTGGTAGCGCCGGTGCCATCGCTTCGCCGGTATTGGCGGGTGAATTGGCCCGCAGGCTCAGTGGAACTGAAGTGATTCAGATTGGCGATGGTGTTGCCGGGATCCACAACGTGAAGCAGGCCAGATTGCTTACCGCGGTGTGGGGGGCCGACTCAGTACTCCGAAGCCTGGGAGTTCCGGTGAATGATTCGGTCGATCTGTTCACCGCCATCTACAAAACCACGGCCGCGGGCTCACCCGGTATTCACTTCTCCCAGATCGCTACCGAGTCGGACGCGGTGGTCACCGGTTGGCTCAAGCGGTTCGGCTATGATCCGCCGAACATTCCCGAGAATATCACAGCGACCTACCACGAACTGGGCCAAGCAGGGCTTTGCTTCAACGGCTATCGGCTCGCAGGCACCGATCACACCATGCTCTGGCGCCCCGAGTTTCTCACCGCCAGAAATGCCGGCGGCCTGCTGGTCGATCAGATCAAGCGTGAGGTACTGGAAACAGCCTGTCCAACCCGAAGTTCCAGCGGGGGCGGCGAGGCAGCCTTTCTCTTCTCCTACCGGCCTCGGCCGGAGCGGACCGATTCATTCGTCGCAGGCTATCGACGGCATCTCGATTGGCACGCCCAGCATCGGGACTCTCTTACCTGGCTGGCGTGGAACGTGATCGATGGCCCGGATCAAGGGCTTTTTGTCGATGGCACCTTCGGGATCTCCTTCGCCGCGTTCGATGCCCGGGTGGAGCCGGCCGCAGATGCGGCCGATTTCATTCGCAATGTGTCCCCCCATAGCGATCCGATCGGGCGGGAAACCTTCCGGCTCCGGGCCGATCTGAGCACGGCACGCCGGCTGGAGCAGAATCGGGCCGGAGCAATGCAGAAAGTGGTGCGGATCGGGGTCCGGCCGGGCGAGGTGAATCGGTTTGAACAAACCGCGTTGCAGGTCAAGCGCGGCACCGCGGCGTCCTACTCAGTTTATCAGCGGGTTTCGGGTGGGATTGAAGCGGAGTTCATGCTGGTGCTCCAGCTTGATGGTTGGGCCGATTTCAGGGACCCAGCGCTGGACCCCTCGGTTGCGCTTCTCGGTCAGGCCGGATCAATTGAAAAGGCCGAGAGCAGTACCTGGTTGTATCAACCCAGATTGACCTATAGTCCAGCTCGTTAGACCGTGCCCACACTGGCGCCCATCCGCTCGCATATCGTCCGTCACCAGTCGGAGCAAGGCTGGTGGGAGGCGGTCTTTGCCGCGCCTCACCCGCGGGTCAGGTCGCTGGTGCACGGTCCTTTTGTCGGTTGGACCGAGCGCACCCCTTCGGCGATGCGCCGGAAGGAGGTGCCGTTCCCCGGTATCCCGCTGATTCTCAACTTCGGGCCGCCGTTCAGGCTGCTCCACGTGAATGGTCCTCCGGGATCCGGGGTGACCCGGTCCTCTTTTGTAGCCGGGCTGCACCAGCAGTTTGCCTTGACCGAGGCACCGGGGTTCTCCTATTGCCTGCAGGTGAATCTCACTCCACTCGGCGCCTACTCAGTGCTCGGCGTCCCGATGCATCAGCTGGCGAACCGGGTCGAGGAATTGGAGTCCCTGCTCGGGGTCGCGGCCCACCGGCTGATCGAACAGCTGGCAGAGTTAGCCGATTGGGACTCCCGATTTGACCTGGTAGACGATTTCCTGGGTTCCCGGGCTGAATCGGGGCGGCGTGCATCAACGGCGACAGCATGGTCATGGCAGGAACTGCAACGGACCGGCGGGCTGGCATCGATCGGACAACTCGCCAGGGAGCTGCGGCTGAGCCGGCGGCAGCTGGTGGCGAGGTTCCGAGAAGAAGTCGGGTTGTCGCCCAAATTGGTGGGCCGGATCATTCGGTTCAATCGCGCCATCGCCGAGCTCAAACAGAACGGGCCGGTGCGATGGTCGCGCATCGCCCATGAGTGCGGCTATCACGATCAATCCCATTTCCATCACGATTTCCGGGAATTCACCGGAGCCAGTCCTTCCGAGTATCTCGGTCGGATGCTCCCCGAAGGCGGAGGTGTGGCCGGAGACTGAGCGGAACATTTCTACAAGACGCTGCCCCCCAAGGACCGTATCGTTCCTCCATTGTAGAACTCAACTGCCCGGAGGAATTATGCCGCAGTCAAGCACTCACCAGATCTACTCGGCACTGCTCTATCGCGACGCGCCTGCGGCGCTGGCGTGGCTCACCAAGGCATTCGGTTTCGAAGTGTTGGCATCCTTCCCTGGTCCGGGCGGGACCATTGCGCATGCCGAGCTCAAAGCCCCACAAGGCATCATCATGGTATCAAGTGCCAAGCCCGAGAAAGGCTGGAAGAGCCCTCGCGATCTTGGTGGAGTCAGCAACGTGCTTTATATGATCGTGGAGGATCCCGATGCTCACTTTGCCCGGGCCAAGGCCGCCGGCGCCACGATCACTCAGGAACTGGTGAATCAGGATTATGGGTCGCGCGAGTACGGCTGCACCGACCCCGAGGGCCACGCTTGGAGCTTTGGCACCTACCAACCAGGGAGTACCCATTCGACTTGACCTAAAGCGTTTCCTGAGAATGAGATAGCCACGGAAGTGGCGTAACCGGCAGACCCGGACTATTTTCACGCCCGATTTCCCGCTTGACCATCCCATTCCGGGGGGCGTTTCTGGATCTCCCGAACAATCACCGAATTCCGGTAGGCTGGCTGCTCACTCATGGCGGCGAGTCCATCCGCTACCGGACTTTTGCTGAGCTAGCACCACCCGGCAACGCGCCGGAATCGATTGAGCACGCGAGAGCGGCCCTCGAAGGGTCAAAAGCGGTTCAAGCGATTGCCAAGAAGCAGAAGGAGAACGGCACTTGGGGGGGCAACCTCCTCGGGGTTGCCGTCTCCGCTGCCCAGGGCATCAAGGATGTCGGCACGATTCCGCAGTACCGCCGCCTGATTCAGTTGGGCTTGCCCAGCAGCTCGCGGCCTTTCAAGCTGGCCGACCGGCTGCTTTTCCGGCTGCTCTCCCGGGACGAAGATCCCACCCTTCTCTTCGAGTATCAGAAGGCTGCCAAGGGAGACGAGGCCTATACCAATTGGGCCCGGAACCTGACCCGTGAGGCGGCCACCGCCGCTCTGGCGGAGTCGGGCAATCTCGAGGATCCCCGGGTCCGCGGCTCGGCTCACAAGATTGCCAACGACATCTCCGAGTTCCTCCGAAGCCCGCTGGCCGAGAAGCCGTTTGCCCGGTCCGGCAGCGCGACTGTGCTTCACGCCGATGCCCATCCGCCCGACTGGACCGCACTCGCAATGGTTGCTGCGATGCCCAACCTGCAGCGCGAACGGGCCGGCTTCACCGAGCGGCTGCGGCATTACCTGGCTCAGCCGACTCCCAAGAAGGCCTTCGCCATCGCGGTCGGGAAGAAGAAGATCAAGCCCACTCACCTGATTATGGGCGATCCGATCGAAGCGGACAGCAAGGGTGTGCCCAAGGATCTGCCGCTGGCGCTCCACTTCCTGGAGTTGCTGGCCCGGATCGGCGGAGTGGCCGATTCACCCAGTGCCGCGAAAGTCCTGGGCCGGATCCTCAAGGATGTGGACGAGACCGGGGTGTGGAATCCCAAGGGTCTCCGAGCCGCCCCCAAGGCAATCAGCAAGGCGAGCTATCACACCTTCCCGCTCGACCTGGAGACCAAGGCTCCGGAGTGGAAGCAGGTGGATGTGACGTTCCGGCTGGCGCTGATTGCCAAACTCATGGGGTGGTCGTTGGAATACGTTTGAAAAGTGGGCTAGTGGGCTAGTGGGCTAGTGGGCTGGTAGGCCGGGGAGAAGTCCCCGGCCTTTCTTCTTGAGTTTTTTCCTAGCCCACTAGCCCACTAGCCCACTGAAACCGCTTGCTATCCCCGACACCGTTGCAGATACTACTACCCATGTCCGATCTCGATCTCACTCCGTTCGGATTCACCCCAACTGAAAGTCGCGTCTACCAAGTCCTCCTCGCCGATGGTCCGGGGACGGGGTATGCCGTGGCCCGCAGCGCGGGCTTGGCGCGGGCTAACGCCTATAGCGCGCTCGAGGGGCTGGTGAGCAAGGGCGCGGCCAGATCGGAGGAGGGCCAACCGAAGCGTTTCCGGGCTGAGCCGCCGGCGGGAGTGCTGGCGAAAATCGCCAATGGACAGGGCGAAGCTCTGGAGCGATTAAGCAAGGCGCTCGATGGCTTTGGTGCACCCGCCACGCCCAGGGTAGTCGAGTTGACCAGCCCCAAGGGCCTGCTCCAGCTGTTGACCCATGAGATCGGCCGGGCCACGCGCGCGATACACCTGATCGCGCCGGCCGAGGCATTCCCTATTCTGGGTCCGGCGCTGCGAAGGGCGGTTACCGCGGGTCTCGATGTGGTCCTGGCGGCTCAAGTCCCGGTCCAGCTGCCGTTCGTTCGGGTCGAAGCAATACCTAGTGGGTTCGAGTGGCCCGGCCTCCCGCTGGTCGCCATCATCGATGGAACCAGCGCGGTGATCGGGGCCCGGGGCGGCACCGAGGTGCTGGGTCACTGGAGCAGTGCCCCGCCGTTTGTTGCGGCGGCGCGGGTCACCTTTGAACGATTACGGACGGCGCTATGAGCGATGCCTTGAACGACGCGCTGTCAGAACTGCGGCGCGAGTACCTGTTCGAAGCACCCGGCCGTCTGGCCGAACTCCGCAAGGACGTCGCAGCCTACCGGGCCGGCGAGACCGACGCGGTTACTTCGCTGGTGCGGCGCTTCCATCGGTTGGCGGGTTCTGGCGGTTCCTACGGATTCCCTGAGATCAGCACCCTGGCCCGTGAAGGCGAGCAACTCCTCATTCCGGCGGCACCCGAGCCGGCCGGCATGCATGCCACCCGGCTGGAGTCTTTGGTCGATCGCCTCGCCGCCTCCTTCGATGCGGCTGCCCGCGAGCTCGGACTCCCGGCTCGAGGGCCGGCGGTCACCGAATTCGGCTGGCGGGCGCTGGTAGTGGGCTCCGACAATCAGCTGCGTCAGGAAGTAAACACCGCGCTGATGAACTCCGGCTTCATGGTTCGTAATGACACCGGTGAAGGCGAACCGCGAGAGCTCAAGATCAGCGAGCGACCCGACCTCGTAGTGGTGCTGGAGGAACCGGCCGGTACTGATCCCTACGCCACCGCGACTGCCTGGTCCGGCGCCGGCCCGGTACGGCCCCGGTCGATCGTGCTGATTGCCCGCTCCGAAGCCACCGACCGGGTGCGCGCTCTCGCCGCGGGGATCGACTCGATCCTCCCGGCCGACCGGGTCCCGGTCGATCTCCCGACTTACGCCAAGACCCTTGCTCGGATCGGCAGCCCCCCGCCCCGGGTCTTGCTGGTGGAGAATGATCCGGCCCAGGCCGAGACACTGCTGCAGTGGCTGGAGCAGGCCAACGCCCGGGTCACCCACTGCCTGGATGGTCACGCGGCGCGCGAAGCGCTGGTGCGCGAGACGCCCGACATCCTGTTGATGGACACCCGGCTCCCCGGACTCGATGGTCTTTCGCTGGCACGACTGGTCCGTCAGGATAGCCGCTTCGGCCTCACCCCGATCGTCTTCCTGACCCATCACGACAGCGTAGCCGATCAGATCGAGGCGCTCTCGGCCGGGGCCGATCATTTCCTGACCGAGCCGGTCGACCGCGAGCTGTTGACTCACCTGGTGGTGACCCGGGCCGAACGGGGGCGCCGGCTGCGGGAGATGGTCCATCGCGATGGACTCACCGGCCTGCTCAATCACGCGACCCTGATGGCCGAGCTGGAGCACACGGTGGAGTTCGCCCGGAGACATGGCGAACCGTTCGCGTTCATGATGATCGACGTGGATCACTTTAAGCGGGTGAACGACCGCTACGGTCACCTCGCCGGTGACCAGGTCCTGCTCCACATCGCCCGGGTGTTCCAGACTACCGCCCGCGCCAGCGACATGATCGGGCGTTACGGCGGTGAAGAGTTCGGGATGATTCTGCGGCGGACCGACCGCACCGGCGCCGGCATCCTGGCTAACAAGCTGCGAATCGCGCTGGCCGAACAGCCGGCGGTCGTAGGAGCTGGAGAACGGATCCCGGTGCGGGTCTGTATCGGCATCGCGGCCTATCCGGAGGATGCCGCTACCGCGAGCGACCTGGCCTTGCTGGCAGACGGTGCCTTGTACCGGGCCAAGGCCGGCGGCCGGGACCGGGTCGAGTTTACCCGGGAAATGCGCGCCAGGACGGCCTAGACTGAGCGACGGCCAGACCGACCGACGGACCGAGCCTGCCCCGAGCTCGCGAGGGGGACGATGACGCACCGTTCTCCTGCTGCGCCGGACCGCCTGCTGGTCGCCGCGCTGGCAGAGTTCGCCTCGCACGGCAAAGCCGGGGCCCGGACCGATCGCATCGCCCGGCGGGCCGGCGTCAACAAGCAGCTCATCCATTACTACTACAAGAACAAGTCGGGCCTCTATCAGGAGACCCTCGCCTTCACCGCCAAGGCGGTAGTCGAGCAGCTCAATGCTCTGCCCCTGGTGGGCCTCACCGCAGTCGAGCGGCTTCGCCGGCTGGTCCGTGGCCAATTCGACTTTCTGCTCAATCACCCCGAACACACCGCGGTATTGCTGGGGGCTCAGTCCGAGAGCGACTGGGCCGACCTGGCAATTCGCCCGGTGTCGGAGCTGCTGCGGGATGGCCAGGCCACCGGTTTCTTCCGCGACGATGTCGACCCTGCCGCCCACGCCCGTCTTGCGCTTCTGCTCACCATCGGGTATTTCGCTCTGCGCCCACTCACAACTTCCTGGGGAGACGCCACTCAGTGGCGCGACCGTACCGCGGAGTTGATCGTGCGGGGGGCAAGCTGGTAGCTACGGCGTCTCGGAGTAAACGGAGCCACGGCCTCACCACGAAGCCACGAAAAGTACGGAGGCTTCACGAAGGGAGATGACATGGCCGGAAATATCAAACGTCGGTTGTTAATCGCGCTGGCAACACTAGTGGGAGCGATCCTGCTGGGTGCCGCGGCGATTGCCGGAATGAGCCGGCGAACGCTGAGCCGGCACTTCGATGTGAAGCCGGACGACATCGTGATCCCAACCGACTCGGCCGCGATCGAACGGGGGCACCATCTGGCGACTGCGATCGCCAAATGCACCGATTGTCATGGCGAGGATCTCGGTGGAGTCGCCATGGAAATGGGCCCGCTGGGGACCTTTCCGGCCGGGAACCTCACCACCGGCAAAGGAGGAGCCCAGCGCTCCGATGCCGACTGGGTCCGGGCTATCCGGCACGGGGTGGGTTCCAGTGGCCAGCCGCTGGTATTCATGCCGGCCGGGCCCTACTCCTCACTCAATGCCGCCGATCTCGGTGCCATCATCGCCTGGGTGAAGTCGATGCCGCCGGTGGACCGCGACCTGCCTCCGTTGAGTCTGGGACCGATCGGCCGGGTGATGATCGCCACCAATCCTTCGCGATTGGTGCCCGCGGTGGGGATCGACCACTCGGCGCCGTGGCCAGCCGAAATTCCGGTGGGAGCCACACCGGAATACGGCCGCTATCTCGCGGTGGTCGGGGGATGTACCTACTGTCATGGCGACAACCTGGCCGGCGGCATCAAGGAAGGTCCGCCAGGCACTCCGGCCTCCGCTAATCTTCGGGCCGATGGTCCTATCGCCAACTGGACTGAGACCGATTTCAGAACGGCCCTCCGCACCGGCAAGCGCCCCGATGGCAGCGCCATCAATCCGTTCATGCCCTGGCAGGCAACCGCAAGGATGACGGATGAAGAGATCGCGGCGACGTGGGCGTATCTGAGGACGTTGAAATAGCGGCTGGGGCGACTAAGCGGCGAGGCGGTTAGTAGACAGCGAAAAGGGTGGGTTCCTCACGGAATCCACCCCTTTGCCGTTATACTAGCCGCCTTGCCGCCTAGCCGCCTAGGCGCCTAGCCGCCTAGTGATGAAATGCCTGCAGCGGAGCAACGTCACCCGGTACCTGGTCGCCGAAGAGCAAGCGGCCTTCCTTGAACCGGGCCCCCCGCAGAGTCAGCGCGAGTACTTCGCCCAGATTCTCCACCGGATAGACCTCGAGCGTCTTCCGCACTTCTTCCGGCAGATCCTCGAGATCGGGCTCGTTCTTCTTGGGC
>CAZOES010000093.1:0-16828 GCA_964578865.1 uncultured Gemmatimonadaceae bacterium
GCACCTGTCGCGGACGAGCGCTTGGCCGGCTCGAACCCCGCAAGCCGATCCGCCCTGACGACGAAGAAATCGCTCACAATCCGAGGGCCCGGAGTGCCACCCTCCGCATCTTCCACACGGCCGTTTAGGGGCCGCTTCTGGGTCATACTCTGGCTGGTGGTCTTTCTGGTCGTGGCCGTCGCGGTCCAGGCCCGACAGAGCGCCGCCATTGCCACCGCCCGCCGGGTCGGCAACCTGCGGGAGCAGCGTACCGCTCTGGAAGCCGAGCGGGCCGCGCTGGAACGGCAGATCCACATCGCCACCAGCCGCAAAGTGCTGGGTGAGAAGGTCGAGAAGGATCTCGGTCTGATTCAGCCGCAGGACTCGCAGTTTACCGTTTTTCCCATCGACCGGGTCAGGCCCTGACTATGGCTCGCCCCACCGCTCGCATCACCCTGATCGAGGTGGTACTCGGCTTCGGTCTGCTCGCCGTCCTGTTTCGGGCGGGGCAGTTGCAACTGGTCGAAGGCGGAAAGTGGAGAGCCGAAGCTCAGCGGGCCCGGCAGGAGAAGCGGGTCCTGGAGGCGCGCCGGGGCGGGATCTTCGATCGCAACGGAGTGCAGCTGGCGGTAACCCAGGAGTATTTCCACGTCGGTATCGCGCCTAACGAGCTGCGCGACCCGGGGCCCGATACCCGGCTGATCGCCCGGGCGCTGGGGATGCCGCTGGGGCAGGTCCAGCGCGACGTTCGCAGCAAGAAGTGGATCGACTACCGGGGCCCCTTCAGCGGCCTGCAGGTCCAGCCGCTGCGGGAAACCCGAGGGGTGCACCTGGATGGCGAGTTCGCCCGCCATTGGCCTTCGGGCAATCTGGCCCGGGCGGTGATCGGAACTCTCAAACCCGACAGCTCCCGTGGCGCCAGCGGAGTCGAGCTGGCCCTGGATGGCTATCTGACCGGTACGCCCGGCGAGGCGGTCTTGCTCAAGGACCGGGCCGGCCGCCGCTACGATTCGCCCTCCCGGCTGCAGCGCCAGCCGGTCCCCGGCAAAGACGTCTACCTGACACTCGATGCCGAGCTGCAGGAAATCGCCGAGCGGGCTCTGGATGAAGCGATGTCACGCTTCGAGGCCGACGGCGGCGACATCGTGATTCTGGATCCCCACAACGGAGAACTGCTGGCGCTGGCTTCCCGCAAGGATCTGGACGGGACCATCGTTTCCAACCGGCCAACGTTTTTTACCGATCCGTTCGAGCCCGGCTCGACTGCCAAGCTGTTCACCGCGGGTGGACTTCTCGCGAGGAACCGGGTGAAGCCGGAAGACGCCGTGCCGGTGAACAACGGTGAGCTGGTAATGCAGGTAAACAGCAAGGGTGTCACCCGGACCATCACGGACGCGCACAAGACCAACGGCAACATCACGCTGGCCCAGGCCATCAAGATCTCCAGCAACGTGGCCATGGCGCTCTTCTCCGATCGGCTCTCCTCATCCGAACAATTCGACGCCCTCCGCGATTTCGGCTTTGGCAGTCCCACCGGAGTGGAGTATCCCTCGGAAGCCCGCGGCGCTCTGCGGATGCCCGACAAGTGGGACGGCTACAGCAAAGCCAGCATTGCCATGGGCTATGAATTCCAGGTGACTCCGGTTCAGCTGGCCGCGGCCTACGCGGCCATTGCCAACGACGGGATTCTCCTCACCCCCACGCTGATCAAGGAGGTCCGCGGGGTAGACGGGCAGATCGAGTACACCCACCAGCCGGAACCGGTGCGGCGTACCGTCTCGCCCGACGTGGCAAAGGTGCTGCGGGGCTATCTCCGGAGCGTACTGGAAGAGGGCGGCACCGCCGAAGGCGCCCGGCTCAGCAACTATAGCCTGGCCGGAAAGACCGGGACCGCGGTAAAAGCCGAGGGGAATCGCTACATCCAGGGTCACTACACCGCCTCGTTCGCCGCGATTTTCCCGGCCGATGACCCCCAGCTGGTGGTGGTGGTGAAGATCGACGATCCCAAAGGGGCTCACTACGGCGGCGAGACCGCCGCTCCGCTCACCCGTACCATGCTGGAGGAAGCGCTGGCGGCGCGCCAGAGCGCCATCGACCGGCTGCGACTGGTGGAGCCCGCTCCCTCCTCGCCGGTAGGAGTTGCCGCCGGGGCACCGGTGCCGGAAGCCCGGCCGGAGGAACCGGAACAGCGCGCGGTGGTCGTGCTTCCCGTCAGCTCAACGCAGGCCGGTCCCACGGCCCGGACCCTGGTGCCCAGGGTTGCCGGGGTTTCTCTCCGGCGGGCTGCGAACGCGCTGCACCGCCGCGGATTCCGGGTGGCGATCCGGGGTGACGGCAAAGCTATCAAGACCACGCCCGCCGCAGGCGACTCGGCCCAGGTCGGCTCACTCGTGACCGTGTGGGCCGAATGAGCACCCGGAAACTGGCCGACCTGATCGATGCCCTGAAACGGGACGGCCTGCTGGAGCAGGCGCCGGCCGAGCTTCCTCCGGTCTCCGGCGTCACCGCCGACAGCCGGGAAGTGAAGCCGGGAATGGTCTACATCGCGGTCCGCGGCTCTCAGGCCGACGGCCACCAGTACATCCCCGACGCGATCAAGAAAGGCGCGACCGCCGTAGTGGTCGAAAAAGCCGACCGGATTTCGGTTCCCGCCGTGGTGGTTCGCGATGGGCGCCTGGCTGCCTTGAGTCTCGGTCGGTTCTGGTTCGACAATCCCGGCCAGCATCTTACCCTGATCGGTGTTACCGGTACCAACGGTAAGACCACCACTACCGCGCTGGTCCGCCATCTGTTCAATGCCGGACACACCGCCGGCAGTATCGGTACGCTGGGAGCGTTTGATGGCGAAGGCCAGGCCGTGAAATCCACTGCCGGTTCCCTGACTACGCCGGGACCGATCGATCTGCAGGCCACCCTCGCCAGCATGGTCGCCCGGGGCGTGACCCACGTGGCGATGGAGACTTCCTCCCACAGCCTCGACCAGGGGCGGCTCGATGGCCTGACCTACGCGGCTGGAATCTTCACCAACCTGACCCGGGATCATCTCGACTATCACGGCACCATGGAGTCGTACCTCGCGGCCAAGATGCGGCTCGACAGCCTGCTGGGTCTCGATGGGGTGCAGATCGTGAACCTGGACGATCCGGCATGGGAAGCATTGCCGGCCCGGCACCGGCGGGTGACCTGTGGATTCCATCCCGCCGCGATGGTGCGGGCGACCGAATGGGAACTGGGGAACGCGGGCAGCACCTTCAACCTGGTGACGCCGCAGGGGACCGCCCCGATCAAGCTGCCTCTCCTGGGCGAATTCAATATTTCCAATGCACTCGCGGCTGCCGCGACCGGCATCGGATTGGGCAAGCCGCTGGCCCAGATCGCCGACCGGCTCAATCAGGCCCCTCAGGTCCCGGGTCGAATGGAGCGGATCGCGGAGAAGCCGTCGGTGGTGCTGCGGGATTACGCCCACACGCCGGACGCTCTGGAGCGGGCCCTGCAATCACTGCGGCCGGTCACTCCCGGCAAGCTGATTGTGGTGTTCGGCTGCGGGGGCGAGCGGGATCGGGGTAAGCGCCCGGTGATGGGCCGGATCGCCGCGACGCTCGCCGATCTGGCCATCGTGACCTCTGACAATCCGCGGCGCGAGTCACCCGATCTGATTATCGACGAAGTGGAGCAGGGGATGGGCAGCACCCCGCATCAACGCTTCACCGATCGCCGGGCTGCGATAGCGGCCGCGCTGGACGCCGCGCGGGAAAAGGACACGGTTCTGCTGGCCGGCAAGGGGCACGAGACCTACCAGGTGATCGGGACCGAGAAGGTGCCGTTCGATGAGGCGACGATCGTGCGGGAGTTACTGGGTCATGGCTGAGACGTTCCTCGTTCCTCGTTCCTGGTTCCTCGAATCCATCCATGCCTGGGAGCCTGATCGCTGTACTCTGTCCTCAACCGCAGAAACGAGGAACGAGGAACCAGGAACCCATGTGGACTGATTCCAAGGTTCGATCAGCCCTGGGTCTCTCGGGTGGCGAGGAGTCACGGTACACCTCGGTCTCGACCGACACCCGTACCCTCGAGAAAGACGCCCTCTTCGTGGCGCTCAAGGGCGAGCGCTTCGACGGCCACGATCATCTGGCGAAGGCAGCGGAGGCGGGCGCCGCCGGGGCAGTAGTCCGGGACGGGACGCCTGACGTAGCGGGACTCACGCTCTATCGCGTTCCCGACACCCTGGTTGCCTATGGCCAACTGGCCCGGGCTCGGCGGCGCGAGATCAGCGGACCGGTGGTAGCCATTGGCGGAGCCAACGGGAAGACCAGCACCAAGGAAATGTGCGCCGCGGTGCTCCGCACCAGGTATCGGGTGCACTCGACCCCGGCCAACGACAACAACCTGGTAGGTATTCCCAAGACCATTCTCTCCGCTCCGGAAGACACCCAGGCGCTGGTGGTCGAGGCGGGAGCCAGTGTCCGGGGAGAGCTCGCGGCGGCGCGGCCGATCATCGAGCCGACGGTGACGGTGACCACCAACGTGGCGGTCTCTCATCTGGATGGCTTTGGCAATCTCGAGGGTGTGCTGGAGGAGGAGTTGGATCTTCTCGATGGAGTCGATCTCGCCATCGTGGGAACCGATCCTCCCGGCCTGGCCGAAGGCGCCCGGCGCAAGGCCAAACGGGTGCTGACGGCCGGTCTGGCCCGGGCCGACCGGGTGCCGGTGTCGGTGACCATCGATTCCACCGGCCGGCCGACGCTGGCGGTCGAGAACGTTCGTATCACTCTGCCGCTGCTGGGCCAACACCAGGCGGCCAATGCGATGCTGGCCTGGACCCTGGCTCAGGAGCTCAAGCTGGAACCGGCGGCCGCCGCAGAGGCGCTGCGTACCCTCAAGATTCCCGGCGGGCGGGGTGAGCTGATTGAAGCTGGCGGGCTCACTATTATCAACGACAGTTACAACGCCAATCCAGCTTCATTCCTGGCCGCCATTGCGACCGCGCGCACCATGCGGGCCGGGAGGAAGCTGGTGTTCGTGGCGGGAACCATGCGCGAGCTGGGCACCGAGGCGGCCCGCCACCACGCCGCGGTTGCCGCGGCTCTGGTCGGACTGGAGCCCGACGTTCTGGCCGCGGTGGGGGAGTTTGTCCCCGCATTGGCCCGTTACTCCGACAAGCTGAAGAGCCGTCTGATCTCGGCGCCCGATGCCACCAGCATGGGGCCGCTGCTCAAGGCCCGGCTGCAGGGCGATGAACTGATCGTGCTCAAGGCGTCTCGTGGCGCCGCGCTGGAGCGGATTCTTCCGTTCCTGACCGGACAGGATCACACACCGACTCACTGAGGCCCATGCTCTACCATCTGCTCGCCCCGCTGGGCAAGCATTTCATTCTCTTCAATCTTCTCAATTACATCAGCTTCCGGGCGGCCGGCGCGACCGTCACGGCGATCCTGCTCGCCTTCCTGATCGGGCCGCCGATCATCGCCCGCCTCCGGGCCCGGAAGATCGGCCAGGTGATCCGGGCCGAAGGGCCCGCCAGTCACCAGGGTAAGCGGGGCACTCCCACCATGGGTGGCGTGATCATCCTGCTCAGTACCATCATCGCAACCCTGATCTGGGGCCAGCTGGGCAACCGCTTCATCCTCTTCGTGATTCTCGCCACTCTCTGGATGGGCGGAATCGGATTTCTGGACGATTATCTCAAGATCGTGGAAGGAAAGTCCCGCGGGCTGGTGGCCAAGTGGAAACTGGCGGGGCAGGTGAGCTTCGGCGTGGTGCTGGGCACGCTGCTGCTCTTCTTCCCGGTGGTGCCGGGCGACACCATCCCGCCCTACGCCACCACGGTTCCATTCTTCAAGTTCGTGATCGTCAGCTTCTGGCCCTGGATCTACGTCGCCTTCGTGACCACCGTGATCGCGGGGAGCAGCAATGCCGTGAACCTGACCGACGGACTCGACGGGCTCGCCGCCGGTCTTTCCGCCATCGCGGCCGGGGCCTTTGCGCTCTTCGCCTACATCCTCGGCCGGGTAGACGCGACGGCCTATCTCCAGATGTTCTATCTGCCGGGCGCCGGGGAGCTGTCAGTCTTCTGTGGGGCGCTGCTGGGCGGATGCATCGGGTTTCTCTGGTTCAACGCCCATCCGGCTCAGGTCTTCATGGGAGACACCGGCAGCCTGGCGCTGGGTGGCGCCTTCGGTACCGTGGCCATTCTCCTCAAGGCCGAGGTCCTGCTGCTCATCATCGGCGGCGTGTTTGTCGCAGAGGCGGTATCGGTGATGCTG
Source organism: uncultured Gemmatimonadaceae bacterium (assembly GCA_964578865.1). Taxonomy (GTDB): domain Bacteria; phylum Gemmatimonadota; class Gemmatimonadetes; order Gemmatimonadales; family GWC2-71-9; genus JADJOM01. Next base: position 6,243 of record CAZOES010000093.1, read on the forward strand.
CAGACTGGAGTGTACAAGTGGAACAAGCGGAGCCGGGGTAAGGAGTATGCCGACGCCCATAAGGTGTTCCGCATGGCCCCGCTGCATCACCACTTCGAGAAACTGGGCTGGCATGAGAGTACCGTGGTCACCCGGTTCTACATCCTGGGAATTTTCTGCGCCATGGTTGCCCTGGCCACTCTGAAGCTCAGATGAGTTTCGCGCGCTGGCGGTCGAGTGGGCGGGAAGCCGCCGTCATCGGGCTCGGCAAGAGCGGGGTAGCGGCCTCGTTGCTGCTGCGCCGTGAAGGGATCCGGGTCTACGCCTCCGATGGAGCCAAGAATCTCACCAAGACTGCCGGGGCCGAAGCTGCCGGGATCGAGAAAAAGCTGCGGGAAGCGGGCATCGAGTTTCAGCTCGGCTCGCACGATCTCGAGCGCATCGGCCGGGCCGGAATCGTGGTGGTATCGCCGGGGGTACCGCCTGACGCCCCACCGCTGGCCGCGGCGCGGGACGCCGGCGTGACTGTGGTCTCCGAGTTGGATGTCGGATACGCGGCGTTGCCGGGGGTGAAGTTTGCGGTGATCAGCGGAACCAACGGCAAGACCACGACCACAGCCCTGACCGGCCATCTGCTTGCCAGGGCCGGCTTCCGCGCCGTCACGGCGGGTAATATCGGGACGCCGCTGGCCCAGATTGCGCTGGAAGGGAAGCGGCCGGAGTGGATCGCGCTGGAGGTCTCGTCTTTCCAGCTGCACGATACCTTCGATCTGATTCCGGCCATCGGGGCGATGACCAACCTGGCCCCCGATCACCTCGATCGCTACGGCAGTCTCGAGGAGTACTACGCCGACAAGGACCGGCTCTATCGCAACGCTTCGGCCGCTTCCTGCTGGGTGATCAACGGCGACGATCCTGAAGTCGAGCGCCGCTCCACGGGCAGGAAGGGCGACCGGTTGCGTTTCCGGCTGGGCACCCGGGCCGATGGCTGGTACGACCGGAGTTCCCGTCAGCTCAAATTGGGCGACACCGACCTGCTGGCCCGCGACGGGTTGAGTCTGTTGGGCGATCACAACGTGGCCAACGCACTCTGTGCCTCGTTGATCGCCCAGCGGGCCGGTGGCGGACTCGACGCGATCGCCCAGGGCCTGACCAGCTTCCACGCCTTACCGCACCGGATGGAGCCGGTAGGCGAGGTGAACCGGGTGCTCTGGATCAACGACTCGAAGGCCACCAATGTGGCCTCGACCATGGTGGCGGTGCAGGCCATGGAGCGGCCCTACGTGCTGCTGCTGGGCGGGAGGCACAAGGGCGAGCCCTACACCGCCCTGGCCGCCCCGGCCCACGGTCTCTGCCGCGGCGTCATCGCCTTTGGCGAGTCGCGCGACATTGTGGTCAAGGATCTCGAGGGGCGGCTGCCCGTGATCAAGAAGGGAAGTGATTTCGCCGAGGTGCTGGGAGCCGCGGCCGAACTGGCCCGGCCCGGAGAGGCGGTGTTGCTGTCGCCGGCGTGCTCCAGCTACGACATGTTCAAGAACTATGAGGATCGCGGCTCGCAGTTTCGGGCGGCGGTGGAGGGAATGCGATGACTCCGGCTGGATCGGCGGCGAGACACCCCGGCGAGCTGCGCTGGGAAACCAGGCTCCTGGCAGTAGTGACCGCGACCCTGACTGCCTTCGGGATTGCCATGATCTATGGGGCTTCGAGCCTGGTGCGGACCCGGGATGGGGGCGTGGCAGGTGGCGCCTTCGCTCTGAACCAGTTCATCGGGGCGCTGGCAGGCGGCATTCTCATGGTACTTATCGCCCGGATGGACTATCGGAGGCTGCGGCCGCTGGCCTGGCCCCTGATGTTCGTCACCATCTTCTTTCTGCTGATTGTGGTGCTGCCGGGGACCCAGTTCATCGCGCCCAGCCTCAACGGGGCCCGGCGCTGGATCCGGCTTCCGCTGTTGAGCTTCCAGCCGTCCGAGCTGGCCCGTCTGGCGGTGATCATCTGGTGCGCCATGCTGGCCACCAAAAAGGGAGAGCAGGTCCGCGAGTTCAAGAAAGGATTGCTGCCCTTCCTGGTGGTTCTGGGATTCGTCTCGCTGCTGATTCTGCTGCAGCCCAACATGTCGATGGCGGTGCTGGTGGCGCTGCTGGGCGGGATCGTGTTGTTCTCCTCCGGCGCCAAGATCGGTCATTTCCTGCTGCTGGGTCTCACCGCCATCATCGGCGGATTGCAGCTGATCCAGATCGCCGGCTACCGGGCCGACCGGCTGGATAAGTTTCTCAACGGGGCCGACGGCACCAGCCAGATCTATCAGTCGCTGGTGGGGTTCGGATCGGGACGGATGTTCGGCGTAGGATTCGGGCAGGGGCAGCAGAAGTTCGGATTCCTGGCCTATTCGTACTCTGATTTCATCTTCAGCACAGTGGGCGAGGAGTGGGGCTTCTTCGGGGTGGCCCTGATCGTCATTCTCTTCGGACTTTTCTGCTGGCTGGGGTTCCGGATCGCCCGCACCGCCGAGGATCCCTTCGGACAATACCTGGCGACCGGGCTCACTGCGGCGGTTGGGGTGACGGCGGTGATGCACATGGCGGTGACCCTCAACCTGATGCCTACCACCGGGCTCACTCTCCCGTTCATCTCGGCCGGCCGCTCCAGCCTGATCGTGTCGCTGATCGGGACCGGGATTCTGCTCAGCATCGGACGGCAGCGGGGTCGGCCGTCAAAGGTTAAGGGAGCCACTCCGGACAATTAGCCGGATCCTAGTTGCCCAGTTCACCGATCCGTAACCTTCCTCCACAGACTCTCCACACAACTCGAACGGTTCTCCGTCACTGGTCCCAAACCCGGATCCAGCCCACCACGTCGTGGAAGTCTCCTCCTCACTGAGATTCCCTCGATGCCGATGATTGGTGATGCCCTGCGCCGCAGCATTGTGACAGTTCTTTCCCTTCTCCTTTCCGCCAGCGCCGCCCTCTCAGCCCAGAATGGTGAAACACCCAAAATCAGCCGGGAACAGCTGGGCGACGGGATCTACCTCTTCCGGGCTCCCTCGGCTATGGATCTGTGGACCGCGACCAACGCGGTGGTCATCGTCAACGAGAAAGATGTGACGGTGTTCGACAGCTACACCCGGGCCGGGACCGCGCGGCTGGTCATCGCCGAGATCAAGAAGCTCACCAGCAAGCCGGTCCGGTTGGTGATCAACTCCCACTGGCATCAGGATCACTGGTCAGGCAATGAGGAATTCCAAAAGGCGTGGCCCGGGGTCCAGTTCGTGGCCACGACCGAAACCCGTGACTACATGAAGCGGATGGGGGGCGGGTTCTTCGCGGCCAGTATCGATCGCGGGGTCGCGGCAGCGAAGGCTGCGCTGGACACTGCGATTCGCACCGGCAAGGAGGCGGATGGTAAGGCCCTGACTGATTCCTCCCGCAAGGCCCAGGAGAAGGACATCGCCGAAACCGCCGCGTTCGGAGTGGAGGTCCGCAATCTCCGCCGGGTCCTTCCTACCATCGCCTATCGCGACACCCTGATCCTCTGGAGTGGCAACCGCGAGTTCAGGCTCATCTCGGTGACCGGTGATGCCACCGCCTCAACCGTGCTCTATCTGCCTGCCGAGAAGCTGCTGGTGACCGGCGATGCCCTGGTGGCGCGAGAGAATGGTCAAGGTCCGCCACCCTGGACCACCAACTCGTTCTCCATCACGCCCTGGCTGACCAGTATGCGAGGAATGGAGTCGCTGGATGTCACCACGATTGTCCCGGGGCAGGGAGTGGCCTTTCACGACAAGAGCTACCTGCAGCTGACCATCAAGGTCTACCAGGCCATCATCGACCAGGTGCACGCGGCCTTGGAGCGGGGCGTCGTCGGGATCGACGCGGTCCAGGCCGCAATCGATGTGGATTCGCTTGGTCGGCAGTATCACCAAGACGGGAGTCTGGATCCCGAGTTCAGGGGTTGGGTCTCCCGGCTGGTCGCGAAGGTATTCCAGGAATCGTTGGACGGGGTAGCGCGGTAACATGAACGAACTTCCAAGACACCCCACCGGCGGGCTGGTACCTTGGGTGGTATGAGAACGCTGGGGATCGTAATGCATTCCGCCGAAGGCGGCAGCCTCTGCCTGCTTACCGCCTGCCGGGAGGGTCAGTCCCGGCTTGGCGCCCACCTGCATCCAACGATTGTGACCAGCGCTATCCCGATGGGGCTGAGTATGCCCCTGTGGGAGGCCAATGACTTCGACGGAGTCGGGCAGTGGCTACGCCGGGGAGTAGAGCAGGTCACTGCCGCGGGGGCCGACTTCTATATCTGTCCCGACAATACCGCTCATATCGCGCTGGAACCGATCGCCGAATCGCTGCCGATTCCGGGACTGCATATCGCGGATGTGGTCTGCCATGCCATCAAGGCTCAAGGCCTTCGCGCTGCGGCACTGCTGGGGACCCAGTGGACCATGACCGGGCCGGTCTACGCCAGGGCTCTGGAGCGCCACGGTATCGCCAGGCTGGTGCCCGGCGCCGCTGAGCAGCAGGAGATCAACCGGGCCATCTTCGATGAGCTATGCCTGGGGAAGTTCTTGTCCTCGACTACCGAACGGTTTGTTCAGGTGATCGCTGAGCTCAAGACTCGCGGCGCCGAATGCGTCATTCTCGGCTGCACCGAGATACCGCTGATCATCACCCAAGAGAACTCGCCGCTTCCGGTTCTCGATTCGACCCGCTTGCTGGCCCGGTACGCCGTGAGCGTGGCTATCGACCCCGTTCCATTGAATTCAACCGGGGGTTGGCTTGCGATGGGGGCGAACTACCCGTGAGGATGCCGGCGTAGAGAGCGGGATCCACGTTCGCCCCGGTGATCAGGCAGCAGACCCGCTGATCCCGGAAGCGCCCGGGATCACTCAGCACCGCCGCCAGGGAGAGTGCGCCGGTCGGCTCAGCTTTGAGATTCGCCAGGGTAAAGAGCAGTCGAGTCGCTTCGACAATCCCGGTCTCGTCCACCTCGATCACACCGCGGCACCCCCCACGAACTACCGTCCAGTTGGGCTCGCTCAGGCCGAGCACCCGAACCCCGTCGGCAATGGTGTTCGGCGGGGTCGGGTAAGTGACCAGTCGTCCACTCCGGAACGATTCAGCCACATCATTGGCGCTCCGGGGTTCGGCGGCCCAGATGGCGATAGCGGAACCGAGCCGGCGGGCGGCGCGATACAGTCCCACAATGATGCCACCTCCCCCGATCGGTGCCACTACTGCGTCGAATCCCGGCTGGTGTTCCAGCACTTCGACACCCAGCGATTCGTTACCCCGCAGCGTCGGTTCGCCGTCCGAGGGGTAGGCCGCAACCGCACCGGGGTGCTCGGCCAGCAGCTCGGCTAGTCGGACCGCCCGTGGCTTCGTCTGCGGATCCACCAGCTCGACTTCGGCACCGTAGCCTCGGATGGCGTCGATCTTGAACACCTGGGAATCGCGGTGCATCACGATGGTGCAGCGTTTGCCGAGCAGTCGGCAGGCGAAAGCCAGGGCCTGTCCGAAATTGCCCGACGAGGCGGCGATGAGGTGATCGCTCTCCGCCTGTGAGGCATTGGCAAGGCCCGCCCGAAACTTGAAGCTGCCGGTATGCTGAAGAGTCTCGCTGGCGAGGACCAGGTCGACCCCTGCCAGTTCACTGAGGCGGGGCGAGGTCACGAACGTCACTGGCCGAGGACCGGTCACTGGCAGGGCCACTACTAACTACCTGTCGGTACAATCCCGGCATTCTCAACCATCAGGATCACGCTCCGCACTGGGGCTCGGGTGCGATGCTCGACCCCTTTCGGCACCATGAACCCCTCTCGCGGCCCGAGGGTGATCACCCTCCCCGGGGTGATGCCATCGGCTTGGGGATCCAGGTCGATCAGGAAGCGCCCCTCCAGAACAAAGAAGAACTCGTCGTCATCCTGGTGGTGATGCCAGTGGTACTCCCCCTGCATCACCCCGAGACGCACCACCGATTGATTGACCTGCACCAGGGTCTGATTAAACCAGGGATGGCGCACTTCGGCGATCAGCGGATCGAGCAAGATGTGCTCGAGGGGAGAGAATTTGTGGTCCAGATTGGTCTGATAGGGATACTGGGGGGAGTTTTCCGGCATCGGAGTATCCTCGGCTATGGGCGATGGCTTTAGAGAATAGTATGGAAGAGCCGATCCGCGTCTTGCAGAAAAGTTCACCCCTGTGGTGAAGAAAAATTGGAAGACATGGTGGGGGCGCCCTGGCGCACTTTCCGAGCACCGAGGGCAAGTTCGACCCTTGAACCGCCGCATGGTACATTTCCCCCGGTCCTACTCCGGATCAGGGGAACCTGCCTTCCATCCTCATCGCTGGCGGCGGCACCGGCGGGCATCTGATGCCCGCCCTCGCGATTGCCACTCGGCTGCGCGAGCGCGTCCCCGAGATCGAGCCGGTACTGGTTGGGGCCGAACGAGGGATCGAGGCCCAGCTTCTTCCCAAACGAGACTTCCGCTATCACCTGCTCCCGGCTGAGCCGATCTACCGGCGGCAGTGGTGGAAAAACTTTCGCTGGCCCATCGTTGCCGGGCGGCTGCTCTCGCGGCTCTCCCACCTGTTCGATGAGGAAAAGCCCCTCGCGGTGATCGGGACCGGCGGGTATGCCTCGGGTCCCGCAGTCTGGTTTGCTACCCGCCGTAAGCTGCCCACCGCCATCCAGGAACAAAACGCTTACCCGGGCCTGGTCTCCCGGCTGATCGCGCCTCGGGTCCGCCACATCTACCTCGGCCTCCCCGAGGCACGGGCCAGGCTCCGCCCGGGCCGTTCGACCCAGGTCTTCGATACCGGGAATCCGATTCCACCACCCGATCCTGCCCGTCGTCCCGCCGCTCTGGCTCGCTTTGGTCTCGCAGGGGAGACTCGTCCAATCCTGCTGGTGACCGGCGGTAGCCAGGGCGCCATTGCTATCAACCAGACAGTCGCCGGGTGGATCGAGTCAGGGTCGGCTGCGGGGTTCACCGTGCTGTGGGCTACGGGGAAGGGGAGCTACCCGCAGTTTGCCCGGTACCATCGTCCGCCGCAGCTCCAGGTCTTCGATTTTCTCGATCCCATCGCCGACGCCTACGCGGTAGCGGACCTGGTCGTCGCCCGGGCCGGGATGATGAGCGGGGCGGAGCTCTGCGCCTGGGGTCTGCCATCGATTCTGATTCCCCTCCCCACGGCGGCAGAGGATCACCAGCGCTACAACGCTGAGGCGCTGGCTTCGGCGGGGGCCGCGATGATGATCCTCCAGCGCGATCTGACCAACCAGACTCTGGGCTCCGCTCTCAACGACCTGCTGGCGAATCCGGGGCGCCGGGAGGCGATGCACAAGGCTGCGTTGGCCCGGGGAAAGCCGGGCGCGTCGGACGAGATCGTGTCGTATCTTTTGACGCTTTTGGGGGCCTCGGGCGCTTTCGCAACTTCAGGCAGGATTTTAGATTAGCTCTCCAACATGGATTTGTTCGACCCCGCCGATCCCCGACCTGTCCACTTCATGGGCATCGGTGGCGCTGGCATGAGTGCTTTGGCGCTCGTCGCCCGCCGCCGGGGGGTAGCAGTCAGCGGGTGCGACCCCGATCCATCCGGCGCCGCCGATGTAGCCGCACTCGGTGCCACGGTCCGCCAGGGCCACGATCCCGCACATCTGGATGGCGTCCGCGCAGTGGTGGTCACTGCCGCGGTGCCGTCCGACCATCCTGAACTCGCCCGCGCCAGGGAACTCGGTATTCCAGTCGTGCCCCGCAAGGTGGCGCTGGCCGAGTTGGTGGCGAAGGGGCTGGTAGTGGGGATCTGCGGAACTCATGGCAAGTCCACCACCACGGTGATGACCACCGAGGCGCTGGCTGCAGCCGGTCTCGATCCGACCGGTCTCGCCGGTGGACGGGTCGATAGCTGGGGTGGGAATGCCCGGCTGGGGAGTGACAAGCTCTTCGTGGTCGAGTCGGACGAGTACGACCAGGCCTTTCTGACGTTGTCGCCCGGAATTGCAGTGGTGAACAACGTCGAGGCTGATCACCTCGAGTGCTACGGTTCGGTGGAGGCGATGGAAGCGGCCTTTGCCACGTTTGCTGGGCGGGCGGAGACGGTGGTTGCGGGAAGCGACGATCCGGGGGTGGGGCGGGTGCTTGAGGCGGTCAGGCGGTCAGGCGGTCAGGCGGTCAGGAACACTTGGCGTTTTGGACTCGCCGGTGATGCGGACTTGCGGATTTCCGGCATCGAGCAAACCGCCGGTGGAAGCAAGGCAACCGTGTCTCTGCCCGATGGGAAATCGGTGACGCTGCAGCTTCAGGTTCCCGGAGTGCACAACCTGCGCAATGCGACGGCGGTGATTGGTGTCGCGCTGGCCCTGAATGCTCCGCTCGAGCCGGTGCTCGGCGCGCTGGCGAAGTATCGCGGATTGGGTCGACGGTTCGAACGACTGGGCGAGGTGCGGGGCATCGAGTTCGTCGACGACTACGCCCATCATCCGACTGAGCTGGTAGCGACGCTCGCAGCGGCTCGTCAGGCTTTTCCCCATCGGCGGCTGGTGGCCGTCTTCCAGCCCCATCTCTTTTCTCGTACCGCCGAGCATGGTGTGGCGATGGGACGGGCGCTGGCAGTGGCCGACGTAGCGATTGTCACTGAGATCTATGCCGCCCGGGAGAAGCCGATGCCGGGCGTCAGTGGGCGCACCGTGGCCGAGGCCGCCTTGCAGGCGCCCAGTCAAGCCAAAGTGCTCTTTGAGCCGGATCGTGCCCGGGTGCGAGACGTGGTGCTCGAACAGGCTCGCTCCGGGGACGTAGTGATCACCCTGGGTGCCGGAGATATCACCCGGGTGGGCCGGGAACTGGTCGCGTGGCTCCGAGCCGCCTGAGCAAGCCGGGATGGAAAATCCTCGGTGCGCTCCTGCTGGTGCTGCTGCTCTGGTTCGGCGCCCCCAGGCTGTTCCGGGGAATGTCGTTTTTCCAAGTGGCCCGGGTTGAGGTTCGGGGCCTCAGAAATCTCCGGGCCGATGAGATCGTGAAGCAGCTGCCGGTTCCTCCCGGTATGAGTATCTGGGACGATCTGGCTCCGATCCAGCAGGCGGCCGACTCGCTCAAGGGTCTGGAGAAGGCCAGGGTAGGCAGACGGCTTCCCAGTACCCTGGTGGTGACGGTCAGAGAGTCCGATCCAGTGGCTCTGGTCATGAAGACCGGGAAACTGGCGCTAGTCAGCGAGACCGGCGCGGTGCTCAACTTCGATCCCACGGTTGGTGCGCCCGATTTGCCGGTGATCCGGCAGGCCGATTCACTGGTGACCGGGTTGCTGGCCCGGGTCCGCGACGCCGATCCGACCTTTTTCTCCAGTGTGAGCGAAGGGTGGCGCACCGGGGATGATGTGGTGCTTCAAGTCGAAGGGCAGCGTTACCTGTTCCGGCCCGATGCGCCGGCGGAGGTCATTCGAGCGGTGATGGCTGTAGCGCAGGACCTCGCAAAGAAGGGCCGCCATTGGGCCGAACTGGACGGGCGGTTCGCCGGCCAGGTGGTGGTGCGCTGGAGGAGCGCGTGAGCGTACCTCCCACCAGGCTGGTCGCGGCCCTCGATCTCGGCACCACCAAAGTCTCGGCGGTGATTGCCGAGGTCCAGGGCGACAGCCGCAGCCTCACCAGCCGGATTCTCGGAGTCGGGGTCGAGCGCTGCAACGGGGTGCGCCGGGGTGTGGTCCGGGGGATCGAAGAGACCACTCGGGCCATCCAGAAGGCGATGAAAGACGCCGAGCGGATGGCCGGGGTCGAGGTCGGTTCGGTGTACTGTGGCATCGCCGGCGAGCACGTGGCGGGGCAGACCTCAACCGGCGTGGTGTCAGTCACCGGCGGGGAGATCCGCACGGGAGACGTGGCCCGGGTCAACGACGTGGCTTCCAGCGTCCCTCTGGGGAAGGACCACGAACTGCTCCACGCGATCCCCCAGGACTATCTGGTCGACATGCAGCCGGGGATAAGCGAGCCGATCGGGATGACCGGCTCCCGGCTCGATGCCCAGGTGTATCTGGTCACGGTTTTGTCGAGCGTTCCGCAGAATCTTAGGAAGTGCGTCGAGGGCGCCGGCTACCACGTCGCCGAATTCGTGCTGGAGCCGCTGGCGGCTTCGCTGGCGGTCCTGACCCCGGACGAGCGGGAGTTGGGCTCGGCGGTGATCGAGCTGGGCGGCGGCTCCACCAACGTGGCTATCTTTGCGGGGGGTAAGATCCGCCACACCGGGTCGCTCCTCATCTCCGGTGGGCACGTCACCAACGACATCGTGCACGGGTTGCAGGTGACCCAGCAGGATGCGGAAAAACTGAAGGAACGCTCCGGCGGTGCCTGGGAAGCGTTCATTCCAGAGAACGAGACCATCCAGTTGCCCAGTACTCCGGGGCAAGGCAGCCGGACCGCCAGCCGGAAAGTCCTGGGACATATCATGAGGATGCGGCTCCAGGAGACCCTGGAGTTCGCCCTGGACGAGATCACCCGGGCCGGCTATCACCAGCGGCTTCCGGCCGGCGTGGTGCTGACCGGTGGCGGGGCCCAAACCCCGGGGATCATCGAGCTGGCCCGCGAGGAAAAGGCCGATCTGCTGGGGGTAGGGACTCATC
>CAZOES010000094.1:0-16787 GCA_964578865.1 uncultured Gemmatimonadaceae bacterium
CCCGCATCCGGCTGTCAGGTTCGAGTTGTAGTCCCCGCGGCCCTCGACCTCGGTGTAATCGGTGGCGCCACCGGTCGCTGACGCTCCGCCGCCCGGGCCGGGTTGATCGCCAGCGCGACCAGCTCCTCCAGCGGCCGCGGCTCCGCAATCGCATAGCCCTGGGCGTAGTCGACCCCGATCCGGCGCAGGGTCTCGAGAGTGTCGAGACTCTCCACTCCTTCGGCCACTGTCTTGAGCCGCATCACGTGACCGACCCGGTGGATCGCTTCGACCATGGCGTACTCCACCGGGTCGGTTTCGATGTGGCGCAGGAAGGCGCCGGCAATCTTGAGCGAGTCCACCGGGAGACTCTGCAGGTAGGCGAACGATGACATACCGCTGCCGAAGTCATCCAGCGCGAACCAGCAGCCCATCGCCTTCAGTTCCCGGATGAAGTGGGCTGCCAGACCGAGATTGGCGATCGCCGCGGTCTCGGTGATCTCGAAGCAAAGACTCTCGGGTGCCAGGTCGGTCCGGGCCATCTGTTCCCGCACGTAGGAAAGCATGCTGGGGTCGCCTAACGAGGCACCCGAGAGGTTGATCGAGGCGATCGGCTGCCAGCCGCTGGCCTGGTGGGCCGCGTACATGGCGCAGACCTCCCGTACCACCCAGCGATCCACCGCGCCCATCAGGTTGTATCGTTCGGCCGCCGGAATGAATGCGCCCGGGGCGATCAGCTCGCCATCCCGCTCCACCATTCGGAGCAGCACTTCCACCCGGGCCCGCTCGCCACTCCGGGGCACCAGGGGAACGATGGCCTGGCCGTAGAGCCGGAAGCGGTTCTCCTCCAGCGCTGAAGTGATCCGGCTGACCCACTGCATTTCCCCCTGCCGGATCGCCATCACCGCGTCATTGGGCTCGTAGAAGTGCACCCGGTTGCGGCCCCGCTCCTTGGCGGCGTAGCAGGCGGCGTCCGCGTCTCGCAGCACGGTGGCCAGGCTCTCGCTCTCGCCGGTGATCGGCACCACCCCGATGCTGACGCCCAGGGCAAACGGCTTACCCTCCCACACGAACCGGAATTCCTGCACCGCTTCGAGCAGCTCGTGCGCCACCCGGGTCGCCTGACCCGGCGGGCAATGCTCCAGCAGCACACCGAACTCATCGCCACCCAGCCGGGCCAGAGTATCCCGCCGGCGGACTTTCTTGCCCAGCGCATTGGCCAACTGCCGCAGCAACTCGTCGCCGGCGCCGTGACCGCAGGTATCGTTGACCACCTTGAACTGATCGAGATCGAGGAAGCAGAGCGCGTGGGTGATGGCCTCCTGCTGAGCCCGCTGCAGGGCCCGGCCCACCCGGCGCTCGAACTCGTGCCGATTGACCAGACCGGTGAGGAAGTCGTGCGAGGCCTGGTGGGCCAGCTGGCGGGCCAGAGTGCGGGCCCGGCTCACGTCGTGGAACACCAGCACCGCGCCGATCACGCCGTCATCGGCATCGCGAATCGGGGCCGCGCTGTCGTCGATGGCGAACTCCCGCCCATCGGGACGCACCAGCAGTGAGAGGTTGGACCGGCCCACCATTCGGCCTTCCCGCAAACAGATCTCGACCGGATTCTCCAGCGCTTCCCGGGTAGTCTCGTGGACCAGGGCCAGCACGTTGCTGATGGGACGCCCGGCGACCTCCTCAGTGGGCACCCCCAGCAGCTGCTCCGCCACCGGATTGAGGAACTCGATCATGCCCTTGGAGTCGGTACGGACCACCGCGTCGCCGATCGAGCCGAGCGTGACTTCGGCGCGTTCTTTCTCGTCTCGGAGACGGCGTTCCAGCGCTTTGCGGTCGGTGATGTCGCGGGCGATGGTGGAGAAGAAGTCCACCTCGCCGTCGCGGTCGCGATGGCACAGAATCACCTGGGAGAGCGTGACTTCCCGCCCGTCCACCGTGAGGATGGTGCTCTCACCCGACCAGCTGCCGGCGGTCGCCGCCTGGGACAGGGTATCGGGGCGGAGCAGCAACTGACTCCAGCGGGGAGGAGCGGCCCCTTTGCCGGCGGTTTCCCTTCCGCCGCCTAACAGTGCCTGACCGGCATCGTTGAGGTAGATCGCCTGGCCCGATTGGTCGGCGAAGCAGACCGGGTCGGTGGTGGTCTCCAGCACCGCGGCCAGCCGGCGTTGCAGGGCCGACATCGCCACCGCGCTGCGCCGGGCCTGGGTCACACTGAGCAGCACGCTGAGGAACAGCAGCAGCGTCATCGCCAGACCGATCAGGATTGCCTTGCGGGCGGTATCGCTGACCCGGTAGACCTCGCTGGCATCGGTCTCCACGGCCAGACCCATTCCCAGCGCCTCGTCCCAGTCCCACGCGCCGACCACCAACACTCCCCGATTGTCCCGATAGCCCTCGAGGTCGATGCCCGGCTGACCCCGTACCGCCTCGCGAGCCATGCGAGTGAGCTTGCCGGTCCCCGGTTCTCGCAGCAGCGGATCCGGTCGAGCGGCTCGGCTCAGCGCGCTGCTGCCGAGGATCAATCCCGAACGATCGAAGAAGAAAATCTGACTGAGCGAGCGGTTGTGGCTCTGCTCGGCAACCTGATCGAGCTCCTGCTCCACCGGCAGCACCAGCACCAGCACCGCCACGGCCTGGCCGTGAATGTCACGAATCGGTGCGAGCGCGGTGAGCAGGGGTTGGGAAACAGTGTCGCCCGCGAGGGGGCTGAGTGCGGGGAGGCCATCGAGCGCCTTCGCCACCGCGTCCTGCATCGAGCGGGGGAGTCGCTCCGAGAGGGTCTCGGGCCAGCGAAACACCGGGCGATCGTCGTCGGCCACAATCCAGTAGCCCACCAGCGAACTCTGTCGGACCGAGGGAGCCAGCAGCGCCTCGAGCTCCTGGCCAGCCTTGCCCGCCGATCCCGTCACCCGCCACGCATCAACTGCCGACTCCACCACTCTGCCGAGGTCCCGGTTGGCGGCAACTGTTGCGGCTAAAGACTGCTGCTGAGTAGCCCAGTGGCGGGAGGATTCATGGGCCGTCGCGAGGACGGCGTTGAGGGTCCGGCGGGCACTGTCGCGGACCGCCGATTCAACGCGATTTATCGTCCAGATCGCGCCGGCGGTAACGCCAAAAATGAATAGAACCACGCCGCTGACCGCGGCGCCTGAAAGGAGTCGATCGGAGACAAAACGGCGGTCGCGAAACAGATCCATGCCGCCCTATGATGTGGTCTAAGTGTCTATGGGGCGGTGATTTGGAACACCTAGGGGATTTGGAACGCCGGGTCCAGAATGGAGGCATGATCCTGACGGATCTCCCCCCTTCTGAAGCCCGCAGCCCAAGAAGCCCTATTGCCCGGCTAGTAGCTCCTGCACATACCGCGCCGGGACCGCGTAAATGATGCGGCCATTGCTTCCTGGCTGCCCTGCGTAGAGCACTCCGATGACGCTTCCATCCCGGTCGAAAATGGGGCTGCCACTGGCGCCTTGGGCGCCGTAGCTGTCCAGCTGCAGCAGATCGGGGAGAACTCGGGAGACCGTCCCGAGGGTGAGGGTTGCTGCGGCCCCGACCTGAGACCAATCCTGACCCTTCGCGATATCCACCCCGAGCGGGAAGCCCAGGATTGCGACCGGTTCGCCCATGGCCCCTACCCGCCCTGCTGGCGCGATCTTCTTCACGGTGGGGAATCCCCGATGAATCGAGGCCCGGATCAGCGCCAGATCGGCATCGGCGCTGACCTTCACCAGATTGGCCTGGAAATTCTGGGGAGTGCCGTTGAAGACCACTCCGATCCGGTCGGCCAGATTGCCGGCCGAATCGGTGACCACGTGCTTGTTGGTGATCAGCAGACCGCCGTTGGGGTCAGACTGCACTGCAAAGCCGGTCCCGGTGAAGACCCGCCCGTCGGAGAACTGCACAAAGACCATGGCGACCGCGTCGCGATTGGCGGAGGCAATTCCCGAGGCGTTGAGCCGGGCCGCTCCCGCCAGGTTCCGCTGCTGCCTGATCGCCGCGTCCAGACGCTTGCGCAGGTCCGCCAGAGTTGCCGCGTCCGTCGGAGCGGTCTCGGTCAGCTGATGCTTGAGCCGCTCGGCTTCCGCAGTGGACGAGTCGAGCGCGGCCTTGAGGCCTTCGTTCCCCGCAGAGAGAGCCCCGATCTGCTGCATCAGGCTATCGACCTGTCCCAGCAGGATCCGGCGCTGCTCCTTGAGCCGTTCACCAGTGCGCTTGGCTTCCCAGAGATACGCCCCCGACATCACTACCAGCAGACCGAACAGGATCAGGGTAGTCCGCCTGAGTCCTTTGGTCTCCTTCTTCACCGCGATCTGCACCCGGGTCGTGGTGCCCGGTCCCGGAGTGGGGCGAGGATTCTTGAACTGCTCCTGCTTGGCCTTGGGCTTGGGTGCCTCGGCGGGCTCCGGCTGTTCCTGCATTCCGAATACGACCGTTCCGCTGGGTGAAGTTCCAGCGATCGGCGGGATCACCGGCCGGGTATCGCCAATCACGGCGAACTCTACCTCCGGACCGGCCTGCCCGAAGCGCATCACATCCTTGGTGGCCAGCACGTGATCGGTACTGAGCCGCTTGCCGTTCACGAAGGTGCCGTTGGTGCTGCCCAGGTCGCGCAGCACATACATCACTCCGTCCAGAGAGATGGCGGCGTGGCGGCTGGAGACATCGAGATCTTTATCGGGGTCGAACTGAAGTTCACACTGCGGATGGCGGCCAATGGTGATGTAGGCCTGACTGAAAATGCTGGTTTGGCCGGCCTTGGCTCCCGTGAGGACCGTAAACTTGGCTTTCATGCCGAGGCGGCGGTCACCGCTCGGTGAAGAGCAGCAGCAGGGTGGCTGCCAGCAGCAGGAGCGCCAGCACCCCGAGCACGACTTTGCGGCTTCCCTGTCCCTCCATCTCTTCCGGCGGCGCCGCCTCCGGCAGTCCGGTCGGCACCGGCACCGGGCTTCCGGTATAGACTGGCACCGGCTCGGTGGTGGTCTCTGCTTCGGTCAGCGGGTAGACCTGGTGCCCCACCTCGGCGTTCCCGTCAGGGTCGGGCAGGGCACCGCCGAAGCGCGCCGCCACCGCGGTGATGTTGTCCGGACCACCCCGTTCGTTGGCCGATGCAATCAGTTTGGCGCAGGCCTCGACCAGGTCGGCGGTCCCGCTCATCACGCTGGCGATCTCTTCCTTTTTCACCTGGCCGGAGAGCCCGTCGGAACAGAGCACCAGCACATCGCCTTTGCAGAGCTCCTGGAAGGTCAGATCCACCTTCACCCGGGGATCGGGTCCCAGTGCCTGCAGGATGATGTTGCGGCGCTCGCTCTGCTCGGCTTCTTCCTCGGTCAGCTCACCTGCTTCCACCAGACGCTGCATCAGCGACTGATCCTTGGTGATCTGGGTCGCGACTCCATTGCGGACCAGGTACCCGCGGCTGTCGCCCACCTGGGCCAGATAGAGTTTGGTGCCGAAGACCCCGGCGACCGTGGCTGTGGTGCCCATGCCGCGGACTTCTGGATGTTCCTTGGCGTGGGCATGGATCCGGTTGTTGGCCAACTCGACCGCTTCCTTCATGCGGTAGGCGAACCGGTTCTCGCTGATTTCGGGATCCTCGGGCCAGACCGTGGTCATGTGGCCGAAGACCAGGTCCGCCGCCATGCGGCTGGCCACTTCTCCGGCCGCGGCGCCGCCCATGCCATCGGCCACCATGAAGAGCGACCCGCGGGGCCCCACTTCATGTTCCCGCACTTCCGGGTGCAGGCTGGCGACTCGGCGCGTCAGATCCGCCACGAGGAAGGTGTCCTCGTTGTGGTCGCGAGTGCGGCCAACATCGGTTTTCCCGAAGACGGAGATGTGGACGGTCCCTTGAGTCACAAGGCCTCAGTTCTGTCCGGTTCGCGCCAGGTTGCTGTCAGCATCGGCCAGCAACTTCCGGTATGTCGCCCTTGGATGCAGCTGCACTGCGAGACTGATCCAGCGCTTTGCCTCTCTGAAGTTGCCGTCTTCAGTCAATGTCTGACCGATCCAGGCGGCCGCATTCGCCCGCACGCTGTCAATGACGTCAGTCCGGTTATAGATCGCTCGCATCGCGTCCCGGGCTCGAGCCCGAGTCCCCGCATCATCACTGATCACGTCATCGAGGGAAGGCAATTCGGCCGTCACCTTGGCAGGGAAAGTGCCGACCGGCTTGGTCGCCGAGTCCCGGCCGATGGTCCCGGCCGGATTGGTGGTGCGCCCCCCGTTCGCAGGCTTGCCACCAGTATTGCCTGAATTGGTCTGGCGACTCAACCGGTCAAGGCTGTCCCGGGTGAACTGGGCGATGCTGTCCCGGATGTGTTGAACGGCGTCAATGCTGTCCTGATTCACCGGCTTGTTCCCACCCGCATTCTTGCTCGAATCGATCTGGGTACTGTCCGACCCGGTCCCCCCGCCGAACAGCTGACTCCGAAATGCTATGCCGCCACCGGCAACCGCAAGCGCCACCACACCAACGGCGATGGGGACCAGCGGCAGACTCTTCTTGGGGCGTACAATCGGCGCGCTTCCCGCCACGGTCCGGGCAGGCGGGCTGGCACTGGGCCGATCTTTAACCGCCGGATCGATCCGGGTCTGCGGCACGGTGCCCGGCGCACCTGCAGCCGCAGGTTCTCCCTTGGCCCGGAGCTGCATCTGCTGAGTGCCGGCCTCGACATCCACCGGACCCGTCAGGGTGTTCGCTACGCTGCGCACGTCCCGGGCAAACTCGGCCGCCGACGCGTAGCGGTCCTGTGGCGTGCGGGCCAGGGCCCGGTCCATCACCCGCTGAATCTGAGGAGGAAAGCGGACATCGGGACGGGCCGTCGCCAGCGGCAACGGATCATCGGTGAGCCGCTTGATCATCGTTTCCTGCTGGCTGTCGGCCGGGAAGGGCGATCCGCCGGTCAGCATCCGGTAGAACACCAGGGCCAGCGAGTAGAGATCGCTCCGGCCATCCACCGGGTCGCCGGCCAGCTGCTCCGGGCTCATGTACTCCGGAGTGCCGACCACGAAACCGGTCTTGGTGACTTTCTGGGCTCCGCCTTCGGCACCTACCGCCTTGGCGATGCCGAAGTCCACCACCTTCACGGTGTCCCGCCCCCGGGCGGTGATCACCATGATGTTGTCGGGCTTGAGATCGCGGTGCACGATCTCCAGATCGTGGGCGACCTGCAGCGCGTCGGCACACTGGGTGATGATACTGGCCGCCCGGGCCAGCGGCAGCAGACCGCCTTCCTCGAGAATGGCGTTGAGACTGCGACCTTCGATGAACTCCATCGCGAGGTAGATCAATCCCTCGGGGGTCTCACCGAAATCGTAGATGGCGCAAACGTTGGGGTGCCCGATCCGGCTGGCGTTGGCCGCTTCGCGGTTGAAGCGGCTGATCGCGTCCGGATCCTTCATCATGGCGGGGGACATGATCTTGATGGCGCAACGCCGGCCCATCTTCACATGCTCGGCCAGATACACCTGGCCCATCCCGCCTTCACCCAGTTTTTTCTGAATGTGATAGCGGTCGGCGATGACCTGACCGACCAGATCGGCCGTCTGCCCGCCCGACGGACGAAGCGGCGTACCGTCCCGATTGCAGAACAGGACTTCGTCGCCGTATTCGCTGCCGCATGCGGTGCAGAATTTCATCCGATTTCGGCCCGCAGCATCTGGTCGCCCACCAGCAGCCGAGCGTTGGGCGAGACCCGCCGCTCACCCCGCACCGCCACCGCCACCCCGTTTCGGCTTCCGGCATCGAGCAGCACGAAATCGGCGTCTTCACTGCGAATCAGGGCGTGCAGGGCGCTCATCGAGGAATCATAGGGGAATTGCCAGTCACCCTGTTCCCGTCCGATCCGCACCGAGCGTCCCGGGGAGAGGTGCATGATGTCTCGGGCGCTGCCATCGGCCCGGATCTGGGCGACGTTGGCAATGTCCGCGGCCGGGGCGAGGCTCCCCAGCCGGCGGGTTTGATCCTGCTCCGGAGGCCGGGGTCCGGGATAACCCAGACGCCGATAGCGCAGAATCTGGCTTCCCAGCAGGATCGCGTCCCCGTCGGTCAGCCGATGAGGCTCTTCGAGATAGAGCCAGGTGCTGTTCTTGCTGCCCAGGTCCCGCACCGTAAGGATGCCGTCGACATAGAGGAACTGGGCGTGCAGCGGCGAGAGGTACTCGTCGTCGGGGAAGTTGATGTCGGCGCCCTGCCGTCCCACGGTGGTGACCGCGTTCTGGATCGCGAACCGGTGAGCCACGCTTCCAGCTCGATCCAGCAAGGCAAGGTACGGCTGGGCCTTTGAGGCTCCCGCCACGGCCTTTCCCGGTGGCTGCGGCACGGTCGCCTGCGGGCCGGTATCGCCGAACGCAGCGCCACAGGCGGGGCAGAACTTGCTGCCTTTTTCGTTGAGACGACCGCAGCGGGTGCAGGCATGCGCGGCGCGGACCTGAGTAAGCCGGGTGCCGCACTGGCCACAGAAGGGAAGGTCGGCCGCGACCGGCGCCGTACACGATGGGCAACGCAGAGCGGGAGTGGCCTCGGCCACCCCTTTGGATGCGTCAGGCAACTGCGGCATTCAACGCCTCATCACGAGTGAGGGTGCTGCCGAGTGCCGACCAGCTTGCGCCGGACTCATGCGATTGGGGCGGTCCTTGTGCTTGTGACGGGGTAAAGGCCTCGCAGCAATCTAGGAATGGCCGGGTAGAGCGTCAACGGACTGCTTGGCGTAAGTTCCGGTGGCTGTGTACCTTGCAGCCCATGTTTGGGCCTGTGATATCGCGCCGGTGGCGGGCCGCCCTGGCGCTGTCCGTTTTGCTGACGGGCTGTGCCGGAACCGCACCTAAGACCGCTCCCGCTCCAGCCGGAGCCGGCGGCGCCTCCGTTACCCCGCTGATCAGTCGCCTGCCTCCCATTCCCTCGGTTGATGGTCCCCTCAGAATTGCCGTGGTGTATCCGGCGGTCACCGACCAGATCGATGCCCGGGATTCTACCTTTCTGCTGGGAAACCTGGGCACCGGCAGCGCCACTCTGACGGTGAACGACGTTTCGGTACCGGTAAGACCCAATGGCACCTGGATCGCCTGGCTCCCCGTCCCGCCCGATTCGATCATCAACTTCAATCTGGTCGCCCGCACTGCCACCGATTCGGCGGCGCTGACCTATCCGGTGAAACGCATTCGGCGTTTCCGGCCCCCCATCGCCCCGGTGTGGATCGATTCGACGTCGTTCTCGCCCGGCGGCAAAGCCTGGTGGCCCAACGACGAGTTTCTGCCGATCAGCGTCCGGGCGTCGGAGGGTGCGGAAGTGAGAGTCCGCCTTCCTGACGGCACTCTGATCCCGCTGGTGTCTGAATCGGCGCCGGAAGAGGTACCTGCCGGTATCCGGGCCTTCGATGGTGATTCGAACAACCTGATCATCCCCAAGCCCGCGACCCGGTACGTCGGCACCATTCGCGGTAAGGCTTTGGGCGACGATCCAGGTCCCTTACTTGGACCGACCGTCGCGACCGTCGCGACCGTCTCATCCCAGCCGGTCATCGAGGCCATCTCCGGCACCGACACCGCCCGCGCCAGCTGGCCCATTCGCCTCCGGATGATCGACAGTGTACCCCAGCTGGTGGAGTTCAACGACGACACCGCTCACAAAGGCAACGTCGACAGCCTGACGGTGGGCCGAACTCGTCCCGGTGCGACCTACCACTGGTTCTTTCCGACCGGAACGCGAACCCAGGCCACCGGTCGCCTGGGCGAAGACCTTCGAGTTCGTCTTTCCAAAGGCCAGGACGCGTGGGTCAATGTGGCCGATGCTGTTCCACTACCTCCGGGGAATCCCGCCACCCGGGCGACCATAGGCTCGATTGCAACGACTCCGCGTTCCGATCGGTTGGTGATCCGGATTCCCGCCACTCAGCGGGTCCCCTTCCGGATGGAGGAGGAACGGACTCGGCTGACTTTGCGGCTCTACAACGCGCTCAGCGACATCAACTGGACTCGGTATGGGCCCCCCGATCCCTACGTCAGTGACATCCGGTGGCTGCAGCAGGGGGATGATGTCCTTTTGACCGTGGATCTCGGAGCGCCGGTGTGGGGATACCGGACTCGCTGGAGCGGGAACGATCTGATTCTGGAGATTCGCCGTCCGCCGGTGGTAAACCCGGACAGGCCGTTAGCGGGACGTCTGATCGTGGTCGACCCTGGGCATCCGCCACTGGGTGCCACCGGTCCCAGTGGGATGAGGGAAGCCGACGCCAATCTGGCGGTCGCCCTGATTCTGCAGGATCTTCTCAGCCAGTCCGGTGCGACAGTGCTGATGACTCGGTCCGCCAATGTGAACCTCTCGCTCGATGCCCGCACCCGGTTTGCCGATTCGACCAACGCCGAGCTGCTGGTTTCGATTCACAACAATGCGTTGCCCGATGGGGTGAACCCGTTCACTAACAATGGGACCTCGGTTTACTACAATCAGCCTCGCAGCCTTCCGCTGGCGCAGGCGGTGCAGCGTGAACTGGCCCGGGAACTGGGGATCCGAGATCTCGGCGTTGGCCGGGGCGACCTGGCCCTGGTCCGTCCAACCTGGATGCCTTCGATCCTTACCGAAGGCCTCTTCATGATGATTCCAGAGCAGGAAGCTGCCTTGGCGGATCCCCGGGGGCAGAGGCTCTATGCTGTCGCGGTTCGTGACGGTCTGGAGGCCTTTCTTCGGGGTGTGGCCAAGGCCCCATGAGACGTCCCCTAGACCGAGAGCGCCGAGCCGGCGGCGGACTGTAAGTGGCCGGTGTAAAGACGATTGGATGATCCCTCCCTTGCAGGCTAGCGAGGTCGATGTCCCGGATTGAGCAGTGGCCCACCCGCTCCAAGGTGGGAGCCAGCCTACTTGGCTGGTTGTTCATCGCGTTGCTGCTTCCGCTTCCGAGCGTGCAGGCGCAGTCCTCCGAGGACCGCGCCGCGCTGCAGGCTTTCCGGGATTCGCTGGGGGGGACCGAAGACTCCACCCGCCTGATCGGACTGGAGCAGCGACTCATCGCGGTGGCCAAGCAGGATCGTAACAACGCCATGCATCACTTGCGGCTGGGCTTTCTCTCAGTCCGCATGGGTGACCTGGGCAGCAAGACCCGTTACGACGATGGCGCCGGCGAATTCGAATGGGCCACCGAACTGCAGCCGACCTGGCCCTGGGCCTGGTATGGACTGGGCATCGCGGAAGACAAGGTCGGCGATTCCCAGGTTTCGATAGTGCAGGGTCTCCAGGCCATGTTCGGGAAGGATCATCTCTCCCGGGCCGCCAACGCCTACGCCCGCTCGGTGCAGGCCGATCCATCATTCGATCGTGGTCTGATCGAACTCGCCTCCACCGCTCTGCGACAGCGCATCAACATCAAGACCACGCTGGCCCGCGAAGCCCTGCGGCAGGCCTCGGCCACCACCGCAACGGCTAATCCCGATGTGGCGCTCTGGCGGGGCCGGGTCGAGCGGGAAGTGGGTGACGTGGATTCCGCGGTCGTCGCGTTCAAGGAATATCTCGAGAAGGGCGGCAAGCGCGGACTGGGACTGATCGAACTGGCCCGGACTGAGTTTCTCCGCGGCTCCCTTGATGCGCAGCGCCCCTACTACGAAGGTGCCCTGATCGACGATCCCCAGGTGGTCGATCAGTACCGGGCCGATCTGGCACTGGTCGCCAACGACAGCGCCGTCGCCGAGTTCAATGTCAATACCGGAGAGCGGCGGGTGGCCTTCCTCCACCGGTTCTGGGGCCAGCGCGATCGCGCCTCGGTGCTCAAGGATGGAGAACGGTTGCGGGAGCACTATCGCCGGCTCTACTACGCCCGCAAGAATTTTCAGCTGGCCTCGACCAACCGTCACTATGACATCGTCGAGCGGTTCCGGTCCGGCAGTCCCGATTTTGACGACCGGGGCGTGATTTACATCCGGCACGGCGAGCCGACTGAACGGGCCCGCTACAACGCGCCGGGGATGCAGCTCAACGAATCGTGGCACTACACCCGGGCTGACGGCGATCTGATTTTCCACTTCGTCGCCCGCGAGGATGTCCAGGACTACAAGCTGGTCGAGAGCCTCTTCGATGTGCTTGGCTTCGGCAATGCGGTGGCGTTGCGGGGAGACCGGGACAACTCGATTGCGGCAGGCCAGGCCAACGAGCTGCTTCTCACCCGCGAGAAATTCTCTCCGATCTACTCCAAGCTCCTCGGCGCCGGCAATGCTGGATCCCAGCGGTACCTGACCGAAGAAAGACTGATCGGCCGGCGCAGCATTTCGATCGGAACCAGGAGCGATACCTACGAGCTCAGCTGGGCCCGCTCCCTCAAGCTGGAGACCCGGGTGGTGGTCGCCGGGCGCGATTCGGCCCACAGTCTGTTGCACGTCAGCTACGCGATCCCCGGTTCGGCTCTCCACGAAGTGCCCTCGGAACGTGGCCACTTGTATCCGGTTCGGCTCCGCCTGAGCGTGTCCGATCGCTTCGGCACACCGGTTGCGACGGTCGACACGACTCGATTGTTCATGGCCAAGGACCCGGTCCCACCGACCGAGCATCTGGTCGGGCGTCTCGCGGTCCCGGTGATTCCGGGAAACCTGACCTATCGGCTGGCGGTGGAGCAGGGTGAGGACAACGGGATCATCCTCGCGGCTGACACCGTCTCGGTCGGTGATTTCACCGGGACCCGCTTCGAGCTGAGTGGTGTGGTGCTGGGTGCCCGCGAAGCCAATCTGACCTGGCGGCCCTCCAGCGGCGATACGGTCTACTTCAATCCGCTGGGCCGTTACAAGCGCTCCACCACGATGGAAGTGTATTACGAAGTGTATGGTCTGCCTCAGCAAACGTCTTTTAAGACAGAAATCCGCATCACCAAGGAAGGGAAAGGCGGCTTCCTCGGCGTTTTCGGTTCGCGCAAGCCGGCGATTCGGCTGGCCTTCGATGAACCCTCGGAAGGTCTCGCCACCCGGATCCATCGCAGTGTCTCACTCGAGAAACTGGACACCGGGCGCTATTGGATCGAAGTCCTCGTCACCGACTCTCTCGGTGCGGTGCGAGTCAGCCGAGCCAGCTTCGACGTCAAAGATTGACCCGTCTCTCGGGGCGGTGGGGGATGTGTGGTGTTCGAGTACTTGCAGGACTGGATGTCTGGAGTCGGCCCCTCCAGCTCCAACCATACGTCTCTCATCGCCCTCGCTCCGTTCAGCCCACCTAACTCTAACGCTGTCCTGCACTTGACTCTCATGGCGAACTCCGCCAACCTTCGTCCATGTTCTGCAAACGGTGCGGAAGTGAGGTCGACAAGGCCACACAGTTCTGCCCCACCTGTGGCCTTGATCTCCGGGTTACCTCGCCGGTTCAGGCCATCGCTACCGGCGATGTCAGCGAACTTGACATCGTCCGCGAAGCGTTGTCCGAGGAGTACGAGCTCCTGGAGGAGCTTGGCCGCGGCGGCATGGCCATTGTCTATCGGGCCAGGGACAAGCATCTCGAGCGCGAAGTAGCCATCAAGGTTCTGCCCTTCTCGCTGGCCTTCGACGCCGAATTCGTCGAACGGTTCACTCGAGAAGCCCGCACGGCGGCTCAGCTGGAACACCCCAACATCATTTCGATCTATCGAGTCGGTAAGACCGGCCGGGTGATTTACTTCGTGATGAAGTACATCCGCGGCGGGTCGCTCTCGAAGATCATGGCCGAGAAAAAGAAGCTCAATCCGCCGGAGATCCGCCGGCTGTTGCTGGAAGTGGGCAGCGCCCTCGGCTACGCTCACACCCGGGGCATCGTTCACCGCGACATCAAGCCCGACAACATCATGTTCGATGAGTTCGGCGCTTGTGTGGTGACCGACTTCGGTATCGCCAAGGCCGGCACCAGTTCCCGGCTCACCGGCACCGGCATGTCGATCGGTACGCCTCACTACATGAGCCCGGAGCAGGCCCGGGCCCAGTCGATCGACGGGCGCAGCGACCTCTACAGTCTGGGGGTAGTGGCGTATCAGTCGCTGGTGGGAGAGGTGCCCTACGACGGGGAAGACAGCTTCGCCATCGGCTACAAGCACATCATGGAGCCGATCCCGGTTCCGCTGCTGGATACTTCCGACGAGCGCCGTCTCTTCGAAGTGATCAAACGGCTGATCCAGAAGGACCCGCTCGACCGATTCCAGAAAGCCGAAGATCTGCTCAAGGTCCTGGAAGGCCAGCCCAACGTTCAGGTCGGGGCCCGGCGCGTCACCCAGAGCCAGCAGGTGATGGCGGTCCAGTCGACCACGCCACTCCCCGCGGTGCCGGGAGCCAGACCGTCCACTGCGGTTCCACCGCCATCGCCCAATCGGCCCAGCACCGCGGCTCCGAGTTCAAGCGGTGGTCCCGATACACCGCGCCGGCCGGTAATGCGACGTTCGGTGGCGGCGGTGCCTGATCCCAACAGCGGACGCTGGGTTCCCTGGGTCCTCGCCGGAGTTCTGGTTCTGGGTCTCATCCTCGGCGGGATGGCACTGTTCCGCCGCGGTGCTCTGGGTCCGGGAGTTCGTCCTGATTCGACTGCCATGCCCGACTCCAGCACGGCCAGCACCACGCCCGGGGTGACCGATTCCACTGCCCTGCGGGACAGCACTCTGCTGGGCGGCGCCTTGCAGAGCTTCGACTCCAGTACTGCCGCGTCGACCACGCCCCGGCCCAATCTGCCCGCTGCGACTCCCCACCAGCCCGAAACCCCTTCCGACACCGGAGTCGGGATTCTCCGCTTTGGCAATCTGCCGCCCCGTTCACAGGTATTCGTGGATTCCCGTCCGGTGACCCAGCCGGGAGCCGACATCAAGCTCCCCGCCGGCTGGCATGAAGTGGGTGTGTCGGCTCCTGGCTTCTCTTTCTATACCGACAGCGTGAAGGTCGAAAACGGCAGGACTCTGATGCTGAGTCCCACGCTCAGCGCTTCGAGCCTGCCTTCGGTTGCACCCGGTTCTCCTCAGGATCTCCGCCGCCGCGCCTTGGCTCGGCTCGACTGCGAGAACCCGGCGCCGATCAATCGTTTTGGCCGGGAGTGCTACGATACTCCGCCTCAGCCGCTCGCCAGTACCAGAGTTCGGGTGCCTGCGGGTGTAAGTGGTACTCCGACGCCCGTGACCATGATCGTGAAGGTGTCGTTCCGCGGCCGGACCATGATCGTGCGGACTCGCACTCCTTCCAACGAAGACGCCTTCACCAAAGCGGTGGAAGCCTACGCCGAGACAATGCGCTGGACTCCCGCCATGCGGGACGGCACCCCGGTCGACGGCTGGACCCAGTATGCTTTCCAGCCTGACGTGCAGTGAAGCGCCCCTTAATCCATCCCACCGCTTTCATCGCTCCTTCTGCCTTGGTCATGGGTGACGTCACCTTGGCCGAGCAATCGAGCGTCTGGTACACTTCGGTGCTGCGGGGTGATATGGCCCCGATCACGATTGGCGCGCAGACCTGTATCCAGGACGGCTGCATTGCGCACGTGGACGAAGGGGTCCCCTGCGTCATCGGTAGCCGGGTCGGCGTGGGTCATCGGGTCATTCTCCATGGCTGCACCGTGGAGGATGAATGCCTGGTTGGCATGGGGAGTACGCTGCTCAACCGGGTGGTGGTGGGGCGGGGAAGCGTGATTGGAGCCGGAGCCCTGTTGCCTGAGGGGATGGTGGTACCGCCCGGCTCGCTGGTGATGGGGTTGCCTGCCAAAGTGGTTCGGCCGGTTGACGCTGATTTGACCCGACGCATCGAACAGACCTGGAAACACTACGTCGAGCAGGCCCGACGGCATCGGGAGGGTCTGTTCCCGCCGGTTTAGCGTCACTGCAATCGAGAGTTCCTCCGGTCTCTTTTCCACTCCGCTATATTTGTGATGTGAAAACTCAATCTCCACGGGATTTCGTGGCTTTTTGGCGTATTGTCGGTGACCCATGTCGGGCCTACTATTGTCTTCCGTTTTCTCCTCCTGTGACTGTTCCGTCATACAATCGTAGACCGACAGTGACTTCCTCGCCTCGATTCTCAGGGACGGGCCATGGCGACTTCTGACTCCAAGCATCAGCTCGAGCTCTCGGCCAACGCCATTACGGTGTTGGAGAAGCGGTATCTCATCAAGGACGAGAAGGGTAAGCCGGTGGAAGCGGCTCCCGATCTCTTCTGGCGGGTGGCCCGCACCATCGCGGAGCCGGATCGCAAGTACGGCGCGTCGGCCGGCGCGGTCGAAGCCCTCTCCGAGGCCTTTTTCGACCTGATGGCCCATCGGATGTTCATGCCCAATTCCCCGACCCTCATGAATGCGGGCCGGCCCTTGGGTCAGCTTTCCGCCTGCTTCGTGTTGCCGGTCGAGGATGCGCTTTCCAATGGAAAGAGCGGCATCTACGACACCCTGCGCTCGATGGCGCTGGTGCACCAGTCGGGTGGCGGCACCGGGTTCTCCTTCTCCCGCCTGCGTCCGCAGAACGACATCGTCCGCTCCACCATGGGTGTGGCCAGCGGTCCGGTGTCCTTCATGAGCCTCTATGATGCCTCAACTGATGTCGTGAAGCAGGGTGGCACCCGCCGGGGCGCCAACATGGGGATTCTCCGGGTCGATCACCCGGACATCCTCGAGTTCATCTCCTGCAAGGACGACATCACCAAGATCACCAACTTCAACATCTCAGTCGCCGTCACCGACAAGTTCATGGAAGCGGTGGAGCGGGATGACGATTACGACCTGATTCACCCCAAGACCAAGCAGGTCACCGGCAAGCTCAAGGCTCGCGACGTCTGGGCCAAGATCATTCACGGGGCCTGGAAGACCGGCGAGCCGGGGGTGTTCTTCATCGACCGGGCCAACCAGTACA
>CAZOES010000095.1:0-16527 GCA_964578865.1 uncultured Gemmatimonadaceae bacterium
GGGTGGTAGCAGTAGTGCGGCACCAGCACGCCGGCCTGCTTGGCGGCCTCGATGATGGACGTTCCCTTGGGAACAGCCACCGGCATGCCGTCGATTGTCAGATTTACGAGATCTGTCATTTGTGACTTGGCTAGGGGCTGATAGCTGATAGCTAATAGCTAACGAGACTCAACCCATGGCTCTTTAGCTCTTAGCTCTTAGCTATTAGCCTTGTCAAACTCCAACCATCACCGGTCTCTTCGACCGGCTCAGATAGGCCTCGAACTCGGGCCGGAATTTCTTGATCGCACTCACCACCGGCGCGGCGCAGGAATCGCTCAGCACGCAGATGGTCTTGCCGGTCATGTTGTCGGAGAGGTCGAGCAGCAGATCGAGGTCTTCGGTCTTGCCCTGCCCTGCCAGGATCCGCTCGAGAATCTTGGTGGTCCAGGCGGTGCCTTCGCGGCACTGAGTGCACTGGGCACAGGACTCGTGGGCGTAGAACCGGGCCAGCCGCATCACCTGGTACACGATGTCGGTCGAATCGTCCATCACGATCATGCCGCCCGAGCCCAGCATGGAGCCCTTGGCCACGATTCCTTCGTAGTCGAGGGGACAGTCTTCGATCTCGGCCGCAGTCATGATCGGCACCGAGGAGCCGCCGGGGATGACCGCCTTGAGCGAGCGCCCCGGCCGCATTCCACCACACATATCGAAGATGAGATCCCGCATGGGGGTCCCCATCACGACTTCGTAATTACCCGGGCGCTGCACGTGGCCGCAGACCGAGAAGAGCTTGGTACCGGTGCTCTTGGGGCTGCTCAGGCAGAGACCTTTGTACCAGTCGGCCCCCTTCACCATGATGGGGCCGGCCGCGGCGAGGGTCTCGACGTTGTTGATGGTCGTGGGACAGGCCCAAAGACCGGCGACCGCGGGGAACGGCGGCTTGATGCGGGGGTTGCCGCGCTTTCCTTCGATCGAATTCATCATCGCGGTTTCTTCACCGCAGATGTAGGCCCCGGCGCCCCGATGTACCACCAGATCGATACGCCGGCCGCTGCCAAACACGTTGGCACCGAGGGCGTTGTTCTTGTACGCGTCCTCCACCGCCGCGACCAGGATCTTGTACTCGGCGGTGAATTCACCGCGGATGTAGATGTAAATCCGCTCGGCGCCCATCGAGTGAGCCGCTATGGCGCAGCCTTCGATCAGCTGATGGGGGGTCCAGCGAATGATCTCCCGGTCCTTGAAGGTGCCGGGCTCGGATTCGTCGGCGTTGCAGACCAGGTAATGCGGCTTGGTGACTTCCTTGGGCATGAACGACCACTTCAAGCCGGTGGGGAATCCCGCGCCACCACGGCCGCGCAAGCCGGACGCCTTGATCTGTTCGACCACCTGATCGCGGGTCATGCCGAGCGCCTTCTTGAGGCCCTCGTAACCGCCCCGCTTTACCCACCCGTCGAAGGTGCGGGCTCCGGCATCTCCGAAGTACCTGGAGAGCACCGGCTGTTCCTTGGAATGACTGGGATGGGGATAGCCCATTACTTGTACCCCTGCAGGATGCCGGGAACCCGCTCCGGTGTGACACCCTCGATGAAATCGTCGTCGATCAGCACCGGCGTGGCGAAGCCGCAAGCGCCCAGGCATTCGACCTCGATCACGGTGAACCGGCCATCCTTGCTGGTGGCTCCCAGCTCACCGCAGCCGGTATGCTGCAGAAAGGCCTTCACCACGTCCTCGGCCCCGCAGATGTTACAGGGCGAAGTGGTACAGACCTGGATGAAGTGGCGGCCAACCGGGTGCTGGTGGTACATCGTGTAGAAGGTCAGCACACCCTTTACATAGGCCGGAGTCAGCTCCAGTACGCTGGCGACCTCTTCCACCCCGCCCTGCGAGATCCAGCCACGCGCTTCCTGCACCAGCCACAGCGCCGGGAGCAGGCAGGATTGCTTGGTCGGGTATTTCGGAAAGAGCTCTTCGAGGCGGGCCTTCATCGCCCCGACGAACACCGGCTGGTAGTTCTCCTCGTGGTGCGCGGTCGGCGCGCCAGCGGGATTCCCGCTCATCGGTCGATCTCTCCCATTACGATGTCCACGCTGGCATTGATGGCGATGACGTCGGAAAGCAGCACGCCTTCGCAGAGCTTGGGCAGACAGGCCAGGTTGATGAATGACGGCGGCCGGATCCGCCAGCGTACCGGCTTGGCCGTGCCATCGGAGACGAAGTAGTAGCCCAGCTCGCCCTTGGGGTTTTCCACCGCCATGTAAGCCTCGCCCACCGGCGCCTTCACCCCTTCCATGACCTGCTTGAAGTGGAAGATCATCGCTTCCATGTCGCTCATCGCCCGGGACTTGGGCGGGAGGATCAGGCGCGGATCATCGACGTTGATCGGAGCGCCCTTGAGCTTGCGCAGCCGCTCGTTGGCCTGCTCCAGAATGCGGACCGACTGGAACATCTCTTCCAGCCGGACCCGGTAGCGATCGTAGATGTCGCCGTGCTCGCCCACCGGGACATCGAAATCGTAAGTCTCGTACCCAAGGTAGGGACGATCCTTCCGGACATCGTAGGCCACGCCGCTGGCCCGGATCATCGGGCCGGACAGCGAGTAGTTGATGGCGTCGGCCGCGCTCATCGGGCCGACACCCTGAGTCCGCCCGCACCAGATGGCGTTGCGGGTGAACATGGCGTCCACCTCCCGCAGCGTGCGCGGGAAGGTGTTGGTGAAATCGAGCAGACCGGCTTCGAAGCCATCAGGGACATCGGCCATCAAGCCGCCCACCCGGGTCATGCTGGTGGTCAGCCGGGCACCGGTCCACGCTTCCTGCAGGTTGTAGAGCCGCTCTCTCTGATAGAAGCACCAGAGGAACGGGGTGTAGGCGCCGAGATCGATGCCGGTGGTACCCAGCCAGACCAGATGGGAGATGATCCGGCTGATCTCGCAGGCGATCACCCGCAGCACTGCACACCGCTCGGTGATCTCGATACCCATCAGCTTCTCGGCCGCCAGCGCCAGGCAAACATTGTTGGCCATGGGCGACAGGTAATCGGTGCGGTCGGTCAGCGGGATGATCTGATTGTAGTGGCGATACTCGCCCAGCTTTTCGAAACCGGAGTGGAGGTAGCCGATGTGCGGCACCACCCGGATCACGGTCTCGCCGTCGAGCTCGATCACCAGCCGGAGCACGCCGTGGGTAGCCGGGTGCTGGGGACCGATATTGATCAGCATGTGCTCGCCGCCGAAGTCGTCGGGGGCGGGCTGGTACTCCGGCAGCTTTACGCCGAGGGGAACCCGGGTCGGGTTGCCCTGGGCATCGAGACCGGGAGTGGAGAGCGAGACTTCCAGGGTGCGTGTGGTCATGAGACTCGACCCCGCTCACCATGCGCCAGACGGTCCTTCACATCGGCCGGCAGCTCGTCGTAAGCTGCCGCGATGGAGAGCTCTTCGATGGAGTAGTGGGCTTCGGGATTGGCGGCCAGCGCCTGGCGGGTCTGCTCGGCCCGGCTGAAGTGGCCCCGGAGGGGGAAGTCCTTCCGCAGGGGATACCCCTCGGAGTAGGTCTCCCACATCAGGATGCGGCGATGATCGGGGTGGCCCTTGAAGGTCACGCCGAACATGTCGAACACTTCCCGCTCGAGCCAATCGGCACCCTTCCAAAGATCGAATACCGAGTCGACCTCGAGCGGCACTTTCTTGTCCAGTTCCGCCTTCACCCGAAGGTCGGCTTTCCGGTCGATTGACCAGAGCTGCCAGACTACTTCCAGGGGCCGTTCGGGGTCGCGATACTCGACCGCGGTCACGTCGGTGAGGTAATCGAACTTCTGGTCCGGATCGTCCCGCAGCCAGGCCAGAATCTCGTGGGCCTTCTTGCGGTCGACATAGACCACCGTGTCGCCACAGGAGACGAAGTGGCGGCCGATGGCAGAGCCGAACCTGGAGCGGAGGGCTTCGACGGAGGGACTCACGCCGACCTCGTTTGGTGTACCGAGTTCCCGAACGGCTCCGAGATCTCGTCGATCTTCCGGGCCGGCAGGAAGAGTCCGTCAGGGCCGACCAGGTGCTCCTGCCGCAGCGCGTCGTCGGTGATGCTCTCGCCTTTGATCTTCTTCTGCAGCAGCATGATTCCGTAGATCAGGCCTTCGGGACGGGGCGGGCAACCAGGGACGTACACGTCCACCGGAATAATCGTGTCGATCCCCTGCACCATCGTATAGGTGTCGAAGATGCCGCCGGAGGAGGCGCAGGCCCCCATCGAAATGGCCCATTTGGGCTGGGGCATCTGGTCCCAGATCTTGCGAATTACCGGGGCCAGCTTGAAGGGCAGCCGGCCGGCGCAGATCAGTACATCGGCCTGACGGGGCGAGAAACTCATCCGCTCCATGCCGAAGCGGGAGAGATCGAAGCGGCTCGCGGCGCTGGCCATGAACTCGATGGCGCAGCAGGCGGTGCCAAAGGGCATAGGCCAGAGTGAATTGGCCCGAGCCCAGTTAGTCAGGAAATCGAGTTTGGTAGTAACCCAGTTGGGTGACATGGTGGAGACTTCGGTGCCCGCCATGTCGGACGGAACGCCCCCGGTGACTATTCCCATTGCAGTGCCCCGCGCTTCCAGACGTAGAGATACCCCACCGCGAGGATCAGGACGAAGACGAACATCTCG
The DNA here is from genome assembly GCA_964578865.1 of uncultured Gemmatimonadaceae bacterium. Lineage (GTDB taxonomy): Bacteria > Gemmatimonadota > Gemmatimonadetes > Gemmatimonadales > GWC2-71-9 > JADJOM01. The sequence continues at coordinate 4,635 of CAZOES010000095.1, forward strand.
ATCAGAAGCAGTCCGCGGATCTCGGTGAGCTGTTGAAACGCGGCCGCCCACGGCAGCATGAACACGGTCTCGACGTCGAACACGATGAACAGCATCGCGACGAGGTAGAACTTGACGCTGAATCGTTCCCGGGCATCGCCCAGTACCGGCATGCCGGATTCGTAGGGCGAGAGTTTGACGGGAGTCAGCCGGTAAGTCGAGAGAACGTGCGAGAGTGCCAGCATCATGATGGCATTCGCGACGACGAACGCGATCACGATAAGAACAGGGATGTACGGCTGAAGCATGGAGTGGGGGCCTCGCTCGTGAATTCCTTCACTTGGGGCGCAGTGAAAGTAATGTCGGCTAAGGCGATGTGGTAGCGGCTGGCGGTCAGGCGGTCCGTAAGCCCATGAATCTCCGGCAACTAACTCGTGATTTCATTCTTGCGCGTTGAGGCCTTTCTGCAGTGAGCTGTTCCCTTATATTCCCCGCGCCTTATTCCCATTTCTTCCATCGACAAAAACGTCGGACCGGCGCTGCCCGCCTGCCCGCCTGATCCTTCGACTACGCTCAGGACAAGCCGCCCATGTCTATCAAGTCCGACCGCTGGATCCGCCGGATGGCCCGCGAACACGGCATGATCGAACCGTTCGTCGAGGGCCAGGTGCGGCAGACCGACTCCGCCGGCCGGCGGGTGATCTCCTACGGGGTCTCCTCTTACGGGTACGACATGAGGGTGGCGCCCGAGTTCAAGATCTTCACCAACGTCCTCTCGGCTATCGTCGATCCCAAGGATTTCGACAGCCGGAGCTTCGTGGAGTTCGAAGGGGATGTCTGCATCGTTCCGCCCAACAGCTTCGCCCTGGCCAGATCGGTGGAGTACTTCCGGATCCCGCGGAATTGCCTGACCATCTGCGTCGGGAAGTCGACCTACGCTCGCTGCGGGATTATCACCAACGTAACTCCATTTGAACCTGAGTGGGAAGGTCATGTAACACTTGAAATCAGCAACACAACGCCACTCCCTGCAAAGATTTACGCGAACGAGGGGATCTGCCAGGTACTCTTCTTCGAGGCCGATGCGGATGATGTCTGCGAGACCAGTTATCGAGACAAAGCAGGTAAGTACCAGCGGCAGACGGGGGTGACGCTACCGCGACTGTAGAGACGGAAGGGACCTCCCCGGTCGTGTGGAAAAGAGACCTACTCCAGTTTCGCCAGTCTCGTCGCTGTGGTACGCCGTCGCCGGTCTTGCTGACGAGCCGCCTCTCCCCGCGCCAGCCTCCACTCGTAGATAGTGAGAACCGGTCCGTAGAAGGCCGCGTCTGCGGCCAGCTTCCCGACCAGGGCGCCGAGGCTGGTGCCCAGGTAGGTCATCCCCACGCCCATCAGGACCGGCCGTAACACCAGGCTGTCGAGCGCCTCCGCCACCCCAAACTCGAGCAACATGCCGTGCATCACCCGGAGCAAATCGGCATTCCCGTAAGCTCGACCCCGGGAGCCGGCCTCATGGGCCCCCTTGATGGTCTCCCGCAGGAACATCACGCCGTAGAAGATGATCACTTCGGCCAGGGTGCCGGCGTAGGCAGCGGCGACAGTACTCCCAGTCAGTCGTTTGACCAGCCCGGCCATTCCTACGGCACCCAGGGTGCCGAGCAGCTCTGAGGGACCGTAGCGCCGGAGCCAGCTCCTGGCCTTGAACCAGAAGCGGGCGGCTCCCGCTGCTGGCGGAGCTGGAATCTCCGCGGTTCCCATGAGGGCTATCCGGAGCACCGACACCCCGATCTGGATCTCGTCGCCATCGGCCAGTACCCAGGGGGCCCGCATCAATTCCCCGTTCACACTGGTCCCCCTGCGGCTGCCATCGACCAGCAGCGGGCCTGACGGTGTGGGGACCACGTAGGCATGGCTCCGGGAGACCTCGTCACCGGGAATGGTGACGTCACACTCGGGCAGCCGCCCGATGGTCAGGGGGCGCTGATTGAGCGGCCAGCGGCGGGGACCGTGAATGAGGTAGAGAACTGCACTGGTGACCATAATGGGCCAATATGTCGCACGAAAACGGTCAGTGCCATGCAGCTTCCCAGTTTTCGTGAGACGTAAGAGGTGAGACGTAAGACGGGCACTCAGGGCGAATGCCGTTCCGTCTCACGTCGCACCGGTCAAGTCATTCGACTCTTAGTCAGTCCTAGCGATTAGATTCTCGGAGCTTCAAACCGGCGGGCTGGTGCCCGCATTTTGAAACCACTCGAGGAAGGACCATGCGCTCGTTTCTACTCGCGGTGCTGTTCGCCGCACCGCTAGCCGCTCAGAATCCCCCGGCACCTCCGACTCCGGCACCGCCGGGTCCTGCATCTCCCAGGCCGGCCCAAGCCCCGCAGCGTGACCTCCGGCCTCCGGTGGCCGACACCGGGATCTTCAGCCCTGCCCCGTTGCCACCGGCCAACGATCTGCGTCGCCCTGACGGCAAGCCGGGCAAAGCCTACTGGCAACAACGGGCCGATTACGGCATCAAGGCCACCCTCGATACTATCAAGCGCCGAATCGATGGCTCGGTGGTCATCCGCTACACCAACAACTCGCCAGACACCTTGAATCGGGTCTGGCTGCAGCTGGACCAGAATCTGTTCCGCCAGGGGAGCGTGGGGTCTTATCTGAACGCTTCTGACAGCCGCTTCGGCGGGGCCGGGTTCGACGGCGGGTTCGAGATCTCCAGGTTCACCATGTCGGCCGCGCCGGCAGCGGTTCGCGGCCGGCCGGTTTCAGCGCCCGGCAAAGCCCAGCCGGTGAAGTCCCGGGTCGACGACACCATGATGGACGTTGACCTGCCGACGGCGCTCCCGCCGGGCTGGGTTGCCACCTTGAGCCTCGACTACGGATTCAACATTCCCGACCACGGTGCCGACCGGATGGGCCGGGATGGCAACCTGTACGAGCTGGCGCAGTGGTATCCCCGCATGTGCGTATACGACGACATTCACGGCTGGAACACCACCCAGTATCTCGGGCAGGGCGAGTTCTATCTCGAATACGGAAACTTCGATTACGAAGTCACGCTGCCGGCCGGTTACATCGTGGCCGGCACCGGTACCCTGCAGAATCCGCTCGAAGTCCTGACCGCGACTCAGCGGGCCCGTCTGGCGGCCGCGATCAAGTCCGACAGCATCTCTCACATCATTACCGAGCAGGATCTCAGCAGTGGGGCAGCTCGTCCCAGGAAGGATGGCACGCTGACCTGGAAGTTCCGGGCCGAGAACGTGCGCGACGTTGCCTGGGCCGCCAGCCCGGAATACCTCTGGGATGTGAGCGCCTGGAAAGGCATCGCGGCCAACGCCTATTACCGGCCCTCCGCCAAGGCAACCTGGAAAGATGCCGCCGACATGAGCCGCTTCTCGATCCAGGAGTACAGTACCAAGTGGTTCCCCTACCCCTACCCGCAGATCTCGGCGATCGAGGGGCCGGTGTCGGGTATGGAGTATCCGATGGTGGCGATGGAAGCCCGGGACGAAACCAAGGAAGGACTCTACAGCGTGGTCACCCACGAGATCGGCCACATGTGGTATCCGATGATCGTGGGCTCGGATGAGCGGCGCTACGCCTGGATGGATGAGGGCTTCAACACCTTCATCAACATTTTCTCCGAAGAAGACTACTTCAAGCGGGATGATTCCAAGCGGCGGAAGGGCGAAGCCCAGTTCGTTCTGCTGAACGATCAGAGCAGCACCGCACAGCCGATCATCACACCAGCCAACCGCTACAAGACCGACGGCAACCTGGGCAGCCTGGCGTACGTCAAGCCGGCCATGGCGCTCTATTTCCTGCGCGCCAAGGTGCTGGGCCCCGCGGTCTTCGATGCAGCGTTCCAGGAGTACACTCGTCGCTGGGCGTTCAAGCATCCCCAGCCGGCCGATTTCTTCCGCACGCTCGAGGATGTCTCAGGCCGGGAACTCGACTGGTTCTGGCGGGGCTGGTTCTACACCACGGCGGCACTGGACCAGTCGGTCGAGTCCGTCACCCAGGGCCAGGGCGGCATCAAGGTGGTGATCCGCAACGCCGGCCAGCAGGTGGCCCCGGTCGAGCTGCAGGTGAGCTACAGCGACGGCAGCACTCAGCTGCTCAAGTATCCGGTGGAGATCTGGTATAAGGGCGATCGCTACAACGCGATGATCCCGACTGACAAGACGGTCGTCGCAGCTACGGTGAATCCGGACGGAACCTTCCCGGACATTAACGCGGCGAACAATGGCTGGCGGGCTCCGTCGGCTGCGTCAACACCCTGAACAGTCGTTTTAGCCCACTGTTGTAACAGGACAAGAAAATTAGAGGGATTGAAAAGCCGAGAACTGGTGTAAGAACACCTTCTCAACATCTTTTCAATCCCTCGAGTCCTATCAATCCTGTTCCCCAATCAGGTGGCCAGCAGCACCACGATGACCGCGATCAGCACGATCGCCAGGGTGGAGAGCACGATGGTGTGACGGCTGCCCTCGGAATCCGGAGCCAGGCTCTCGGAGCCACTGCTCCGGGGTAGAGTTCCCTGATAACGCTCCAGAGGCGGCGTGACCCGCGGGCCGGCTTGAACCGGTGTCGCGGTGGCGGACTCGGTCGAAGCTTGAGCCGCAGGCGCACCCGAGCTGGGAGCCGGTGAAGCTGACACCGCATCCTGCCCGGAGAGCTTACCGGCATTTCCGCCCAGTAGGGCGAGAAGAACGACCGCGGCCGCCGTGAATCGGGGCGCCAAAGCTTGATGGGACATATAAGACTCCTTACCGATGCCGGCCTAAAGTGAAGTTCAATCCCCCGGCGATCATTCCGGTCGAGCCGTCTCCGACGGTGACGCGGAGTTCCGCGAAGGGGTGGACCCGTCCTCTCAACGACTCAATGCCGCCGAACAGGTTCAAGCCGGCATCGGTGTTGCCCGCTCCACCGGCACTGGCATGGAGCAGGTTGAGACCGGTGCCGACATAGACCCAATTCAGATTCTGACCATCCAGCCGGTACTTCAGGTCAGCGTTGAATTGCCAGAGTGAGCCGGGATCGACAAAAAAGAAATCGAAGGAGGGATAGAATTCGAGATGATGGGCGATCGGGGCGCTGAACTGCGCTCCCAGACCGACTTCATCGACGTCGAATTGATAGGAGATTCGCGGGCCGAGATGGAGGCGGTTGGTTTGGGCCTGGGCCGAACCGGCAAGAGTAAGCGCCAGTCCAACCGCACCGGCGAGCTTGAGCATTCGAGACAGCATTGGGTGGACTCCTCTGAGGCAGTGGTCTCCGGCTACCAGCGCATCATACCTTGAGTCACCCGTCAGGTTAATCCATCCTCAGGTGGAGTTAAATGGTTACCTCGCGGGAGAGAGCTTCCCGCCACGCCAGCATCACTTCAGCATGTCCTGTGCAGCCCGGAGGGCGGCCATGAAGGCCCGACCGGAATCCTGGTCCCGGGCTTCGTCGGTGGTGTTGATCACACCGGCGACCCCTGCGCGGGTCACCGGATTGAAGAAAAGGAACGAACGGAACCCGGCTTGCTCCCCGGTATGGCCGATCAATCGGGTACCACTCACGTTGTCGATGAAGAATCCCAGGCCCATAGACTCGAGGTCACTCACCGTGACCACCGGCCTCCACATCTCCTCGAGAGTGGAACGCTTCAATATGATCTCGTCCAGCCTGGCCCGGTCGTGGTCTCCTCCGGTGGCTCCGGTGAGAAACCGGGCCCACATGATCACATCGCCCAGCGGCGCGTTCCAACCGCCGTTGGGAATGGTGACGCCGGGATTGAACTCCTTGCCATTGTCCACCAGCCACTCCCGTTTGGTTGAGTCAGAGACCAGGGTGTAGTTGCTGGAGCGGTAGGCAACCAGGTGCCACGGCGTCAGGTTGAAGTAACTCTCCCGGATGTTCAGCGGCCCCCAGATATTCTTGTAGATGTAGGATTGCCACGGATCACCGGTGATCGCCTCGATCACTCGGCCGAGGTAGATGTAGGCCGGGTTGCTGTAGCTGTAGCGTGAACCGGGGGTGAAGCGGATCTCCTGGTAAGGCATCATGGCCAGGAGCTGCTCCCATTTGGTCGGCTCAAACGGTTCCCAACTGACATACTTTCGATAAGGCCAGGTGGGATTCTGGAATCCGCTCGAGTGGGAGAGCAGCATCCGGATGGTAATGGCGTCCATCGAGCCGTAGGGATTGTGCACCTGGCGGAGCTCAGGGATCCACTTGGTAATCGGGTCATCCAGCGAGAGAAGACCTCGGTCTCGCAACTGCATGATACCGACCGCAGTCAGCGTCTTGGTGATCGAACCGTAATGAAAAATGCTTCTCGGGGTTATCGGTTGCCGGCTGGACCGATCGGCCAGGCCCAGATCCTGTCGTACCACCACCTTGCCATCTTTGAAATAAGCCAGGCTTCCCCCCACGATGCTGTCGGTCACCATCAGCTGCTCGAAGGCCTTCACTGCCGCAGGCCAGCCCGCCGGCTGCTGGCCTGAGAGTGAACCACTGGCTGCGAGGGCAAGGAGAAGAGCCGTACCAACCGATCGGCGGAGCATTGCGAGTTCCATTGCAGGTCTAACGAATGATGAGAGCATCAGCGGCTTCGGAGAGCCGATCGGCGGCGTCTCCCAGGCGGTCGGCCAGATCGGCGACCTCTTCCCTGGTCAGATCGACGTCGCCGGCCCGCCACGCCTCAACGATCGACGGAAACGGCACGTCGGCGTACCCGTTGTCCCGGTCGGACGCAAAGATCAGGTTGCGGAGCCAGGGTCGGCCCGACAATCCCTCGGGCCGAGTGAGGGCTCGTTCGACCAGCCGGAGTTTCTCGTTGGCGGCAGTGATGGACTTCTTGTTGACGGTTGCACCCAGCATCGCGTCCCTGGCCCCGGTCCACTTTGCTGCGGCCCAGTCGAGCTTCCGAATGGCGGCCGAGAGGCTCACCGTATCGGGCGCCGGCCCGCTGACGCCGCGGGTCTTGGGAAGGGCGGAGACCATCCGGCTTAACCGGGCCCCCAAGGCGCGAAAATCGAACGGTGTGGCATCAGCGTTGGCCATCCGGGTCATGAACAGCGCCCCCAACTCACCGGCGGCGACGTGAGCCTGGTACTCCGGATCGCCGAACCGGCGCATCCAGTCGTAGGAGTCATAGGCACTGTGGTACACGCCGCCTGGGCCTCCGAAGCCAAACCCCGCCGACGCGATGCCGAGGTGATTGTAGAACCCGGCGAAGTCGCTGCCGCCGCCGAGATCGCCGAGATTCACATCGTCGTTGTCGGTCACCTTGGTCCGGCGGCGCCAGGCATCGTACACCGAGACGGAGTCGTAGGGTTGAGTGACCAGCTTGCTCAGCTCTCTCAGCAGCGGATGCAGTGAGGCGGTTCCGGCCGCCCCGAAATCCTTCCCACTCACCGACACATCGAGATTGAGGTAGGCAACGGCCCGGGCGGCGAGCTCGGCTTCACGTTGCTCGACCCACTCGCTCGAGCCCATCAGGCCCCACTCCTCGGCATCCCAGGTCGCGAAGATCATGGTTCGGCGAGGCTTGAAACCGCGCTTGGCGGCCTCGCCGGCAATCCGAGCCGCCTCGAGGATGCTGACAACACCACTGACATTGTCGACCGCTCCGGGGCCCCAGGCGTCCCGATGGCCCCCGATGATGACCAGCTCGTCGGGCCAATCGGTGCCCCTGATCATCCCGAAAGTATTGCTGATGGTCTTCCAGGCTTTGTCTTTCGGTTCACCGAAGATCGCGACCCGAGCCACCACTTCACCGGCGCCGAGGTGATAACGGAACGGGAGACCGCCCTGCCAACCGGAAGGAACCTGCAAGCCTCTCAGTGGTTCAAGCAGCTTCGCGGCGTTGGCGTATCCGATGGGCACCACAGGGATCCGGGGGATATCCATCGAATCGACCGAGAGACGACGGGCCCCCCGGACGGCAGCCCACCCCGGAGTTGCCGGATCACCCCCGGAGATATTGAGGATGCTGCCCCGTTGCACCCCCTGACCGGGACGCATGGGGCCTTCGGGATAGATATCGCCAACCACGTAGCCATCGTCCTGGGGGTCGGAATAGATCAGCAACCCCACTGCCCCATGGGACTCCGCCTCGCGGGCCTTGATGCCTCGGAAACTCCTCCCGTACCGGGCGACCGCAATCTTGCCGCGCACCGAAATGCCCAGCGAGTCGAGTATCCGGTAATCCTCGATCAGACCGTAATTCACGTAGACCAGCGGTGCGGTCACGTCTCCCGCGGCGGCATGACCATTCATCACCGGCCAGATCGACTTCTGGGAGGTGGAGTCCTCGGGAAGCGGGGTTTCCTGCAGGTCCAGCCGCAGTCTGGTGGGCCACACCACCTCAACCACGGTGGACTCAGGATGAGGTATGTAGACCTGAAAGTCGGCCCGGCTGGTGTCGAGTCCGAAGCTCTTCATCTGTTCCAGCACGTAGCGGGCGGTGGCCTGCTGGGCCGGGGTACCGGCTACGTGAGGAACCGCTGAGAGCGCCTTACTGTGGGTGCGGGCCCGGGCCGTATCGCCCAGGGAGACGATCAGCTGTTCCAGAGTGCGCTGGCGTGCTGCTGTAGCGGAGGAGTAGCCGGTCAGAGTCTGGGCCGCCGCGGGCACTGCGGTGAGGCACACGAGACCCAGACCGGCGGCAAGCCGGAATGGGAGATTCATCGGATGTCAGGTTAGCACCCGACAATGATAGATCAAGGCGTGTTCAGTTGCCACAACCCCGAGAGCATGTCGCTGGCATAGAGCGAGCCGTTGTAGAGCATCACACCCCACACATAGGTATTCCCCGCCCCGCCCGGCGTGATCCGGGCAATCTCCCGGTTGGCCAGATTACCACTCAGATCTCCCGAGATGTCCAGGGCCACCACGCCACCGTTGTAGTAGGCTGCGTAGAGAATCTCCCGGGTCTCGTCGACCCAGAAGTTGTGGGTACCCGCGCCGGGTAGGCTGTAGGATCCCACCTCGACAGGGTGGGTAAAGTCGGAGACATCGACCACGTGGATGTCTCCCGAGGAGGAGGCGCCGAGCGTGCCAGGGCCTTCCTCACCGATGAAGAGATACTTTTTCTCGCCGCTCGGACTCCAGTACCACCAGCCATTGTGGGTTTGGCCCCCGAACTTCGGCGAGGCCTGACTCCCGGTATGGCTGATCAGCATGGGATTTGCCGGAGAGCCGCCATGGTCGCCTTTGCCCACGTCGAAGATGTAGAGCCCCTCGTCCCAGGCGAACACAAAGGCGTAGCCGTCACGGACGAAGGTGTCGTGGATGCAGTAGTGATCGGGGATCGGCGTGGAGCTGGGCGCAGTGATAGTACCCGCAGCCGCTCCGGAGAGATCATAAACGCGGAGAGCGCAACTGCCCGGATCCTTAGCGGTAAAGGAATAGAGCTTCCCGCCGATGGTCGCGAGTGTGCCAGTGTGTAGACTTACGCCGGTTGTACTCGCCCGAAAAACAGCGTGCCCAGGAGTCGTCAATTCGTAGGCGTAAATACCGTTGCCTGTTCCAAACTCGGTGGTGAATGACAGCCAATGCCCGTCTTCTGAAACCTGTATATCGCTAACGATGGAGGTGCTCGCTACTACGATGGAATCGGAGAGCGTCGGGGCACCTTGACCGTTGAGTGCCCAGATGTAAACCACGTTACCTGGTTGCCCACGACCGGAATAAGTTCCGGTATATGCATAACCATCGGCTATCCATAAGTCGCTAGTAAGATGGCCCGGTACATTTGACCCACCTCCCGCAACCGTGAATTGTCCGGTACCGGTCCCGTGGAAAGTGACTGAATCGTGTGTGGGCCAGACCGCCTTCACTTGATTGCCGCCGACATCGCCGCCGAGGGTCCAGGTCACGCTCGACTTTCCATCCGCGCCGGTCTCCACCGTGTCGGCCGAGAGACTCCCGTCGCCACTCACGATGGTCCACACAATCGTCTCACCTGCCACCGGGGCTCCGGCATCGGTGGTGACTGTGACCGAGAGGGGAGTGGCGAGGGCCGCTCCGGGGAGACCGGCCTGATTGTTACCGCCGGAGATGGTGATACCGGTGGCTTCCGGTTCATTGCCTCCACCCGAGTTGCCATCACTGCACGCTACTCCGAGGATGGCAATCACCATGACTCCAACGACCCAGCGGGTATTGAGCTTCGGCATCATCACATCCTGTGCGAGTGTTCACCGGCCATGTCGCCGGTACCGCTCATGAGCAGGTCACCGTACCGGCCCATCCGGTGACCCGACATCCGCCACATCAATCGTATTCCCGTCGATAGCGACCTGACGCGAGTGGTCCCATAGAGAATCTCTGGCGTCAGTACCCCACCGCCATCGTTTCTGGCCCTTCCGACGGTTCCTTCAACAAAGGGGTTCAGTTGCAACCGCCCTCCTGACAGGCCGAACTGATAGCCGTATCCAATCGTGTGCAGGGTGAAACGGGTGATCCCCAGAATCGAATTCTCCAGGTGCGGCCGAACCGATCGAAAGGGATCGAGTTCGCGGAGATCCTCCGGCCGGTCGCTCCGTTCGAAGCGGTAATAGGGACGATGCCCACGCCCCTCGAATGACACTTCTGCCAGGGTACTCTTGAAGACGAAGAACCCTTCCGCCTCTTCGGTCTTGGCCCACTCGGCCAAACCGTAAAGTCTGCCTCCGAGGAGACTTCGGTCCAACCGGGCGGCTACATGCCACTTCCAGGCGTCGGTGCCGGCACCGGGCCGATGCTCGGGCGAATGGACCTTCGCACGAGATCCTGACAACTCGAGGCCGGGTACCGGGATCAAGGTCAACCGGGTTGACCAGGAATCGCCGAAGCGCCCACCCACTCTGGGCCACTGCCCCGGCCGCTCCGGTTCGTCTCCATTGAACAAAGCGCCTTCAATCATGGCCGGTCCAACTCGAACCCCGGCCTGCGCCACAGCCCGCTCCAGGATCTGGGCCAGGTGATGATTCACCGGGTACCGGAGCACCGGCCGGCTCATTGGATCGTCCGAGCCGAAGGGCACGAACCCCTTCCCCACCGTCACCGACACTACGGCGGAACCATCCAGCCTGCCTAACAGATCAACCCCGGACAGCAGCAACTCGTGGGCGTAGGTATGAGGATGACGCCGGTCGTTGAAGCCTTCACCCCACGCGCCGGGAGTGAGCTCGCCGTGGGGAATCGTCTCCCCTTCAAGGTTGAGAGTCCCGATCGCCTGCAGGTGCCCGCCCAGTGTCGACGCATGCAACATCGCAACCGGCTGCACTACCCGGGCTTCCGAGAGCTTTCCACCTCCCGGGATCGTCTCTACCGTGGTGAAGCTGGGAATGGCCTGACCGGACAGCTCCACCTTGACTGGTTCCTGTGCCGTAAGCGCTCCGGGCAACCCGAGACCCGGAACCGCGACGGACCAGAGAATGAGCCCAGCAGAGCGAACCATCACACCGACGAGGTTACAGGGAAGCAAACGGCCCGGCCGTGGGGAGACGACCGGGCCATGCCGTTGTCGCACCACGGTTCAGATCCCGGCCTCGGCGGCGCTCTCTTCGCGCTGGGTGGCCGTGGCGGTGACATAGTCCCGGTACAGCCGGGTGATCCAGTCGATCCTGATCGACTTGGGACAGGCTTCCTGACACTCACCATGCCAGGTGCATCCACCGAAGCCCTCACTGTCCATCTGCTCAACCATGCTGATGGCCCGGCGGCGCCGTTCCGGCTGGCCCTGGGGCAGCATCGAGAGGTGGCCAGCCTTGGCCGAGGTGAATAGCATCGCCGAGGCGTTGGGACAGGCGGCCACGCAGGCGCCGCAGCCGATGCACTGGGCCGCATCCATGGCCAGATCGGAATCCGACTTGGGAACCGGAATAGCATTACCGTCCGGCGCGCTGCCGGTGGAAGCCGAGACGAATCCACCGGC